>NZ_JACJPK010000106.1:0-19903 GCF_014696035.1 Trichocoleus sp. FACHB-262
TGGTGGTGGCAATGAATTGCTGGAGTGAATCCATTTCTTGTGAGTTAGTTACGAGTCCTTCTCTCAGCCTAATAACTTCTCCTTATCCTTACAACTTGATTAGGATTGCTATATAGAGTTTCTCTCTTTTATTTGAGTCTTTCTTTAATTCTTCAGTGAAATCAAGCCTTTGTTGTTTTGTGGTTTTTTGATTAACTGCTTGAAAAAATTTAGCAGCTTTGTATAAGAAGATTTTGTCTGGAATGGAAATTAAAGTTTTGATTGACTTATAAATCAAGCCTACCACTGGCAAATCTTTGAGAAGTTCATTCTCAGTTAGCATATCTATTGCTATATCTGCTACATCTACACCTAGCTCTAGCGTGTTCTGCTTTAACTGATCTTCATTTTTCATTGGAATTTTGCCTCTTCCATTCTTAAAGCATTTATTTTTGAGTCATTATGACCCAGGAACCACCCTCGAGGCTTGAAAATAAGGTCAATTCAGTCGCGCGAAACATTGAAGCGCTGGACCAACGATTGACACAGAGACTGAGCGATCCAACTGAAAATATATCGAATTTAACCCATTAAGTTGGAACTTTCACCGAAGGTTTAGTGCGGCTTGAAATTCAAGTAGAGAGACTGAGTACCCAAATGGAGCAGTGGCTGGAGCTGTGGAGGAACAGTCAGCCACTGCTAGACAGCAAGCTGCTACAGTCAATCGCCTAGTTAGGCTATTGGAAAATTTGGTTCAACGGTAGGCGATCGCTTCTTCCACAGCCTTAGGGGCATCCATTGAGGCAGCAAGGTCAGAAAGCCTGAAAATAGCTTCATCAACGTTGCACATGGTGTTTCAATCAAAATCTGTCTGAAGCTCTCAGGTTCAAAATCTTCCAATAGCTGCACAAAGCGTTCATGAACTAATTGCGCTGACTGCTCCTGGCTTAAGTCAACGGCAAGTGCAGGCAAATAGGTTTGAGCTAGCCATTGTAGAGATTCATCAAGGTCAGAAAGTTTAGTTTCGTTATTTATAGCTTCTAATAGCAAAACTAAACTGGCCTTAAGCTCCTTAAATCCACCAAATTCCTTTGTAATTTGACTAACTCGACCCTTGGAAACTCCTACCGTGGTTGCAACTTGCTGGATAGTTATGTCACCCTGAATCCGCAAAGCCTCCTCCATAGCCATAATGATTCCTTGCTTGGTTTGTATGCCTCTTGGGGCAGCTTCTAGGCAGAGCTCGCTGATATCGACAAATTCGATGGAGCAGCCGACATAGTAATCTTGAATCGCTCTAATCTGATTAGGATTTAGTTCACTAACAATCCAGTGGGTAATCTCTTCTTGGGGACGGTGCTGGGCACGAGATCGTCCAATATCTTGTAAGAGTTCGTGAATAATCTGTTGATTGACCCAACTCCAAAAGGGACCAGAAGCCTCCTCTAATGAAAAGAACTCCCTTGTAAGAGCTTGCCACTCTGCTAACAGTTGTCCCAAGTTGGGAATTGCTAGAGGAATTGAAATTAAGGTGGAGCAGTTTTTGAATCGATTACTGTTGCGATTGTCAGCAAAGTGGTGACCGACCAGAATTTCAGGATGCTGTTCCAGATAACTGTAGGCGTAGCGCTTCAGATCTAGAACAGCAACTCGGTCTGGGTGAGGAACTTGCTGAATGATGGAATCAAGAAGCCGATTGAGTCGTTCCATGAGACAATCAGGTCCGTCTTGTCGGCGCTGATGTCTTGCCTGACCGAAGCGTTGAACCAGTTTAATCTTTAAGTTGGGAAAGCGAGGGGACTCGGCTTGAATCTGGCAAATATCGGTCGCTCTCAACCCTAGTTGCCGAGCTTGCGCTTGCAGGTCAGGTGTTCCATCCATGAGAAAAGCGGTTCCAGCTTGGCGGACGATCGCAGCATGGTGAGAGCTGCGATGAGTAAACGTCAATTTGCCCTGCGCTGTAATCCCAATCGAACCTCGATAAGTTCCTAAGATGGCTCCAATGAGTTTGGGAAAGATACCTGCTGTAAAAAACTTGTCGGCAATTTGCTGCCTGATCTCTGATGCTTGTGGACCTGTAAAAGCTTGTTCAAAGCTGGGTTGGACTAATTTCCGGATCTCTTGCCCATACTGATGCAAGCTCATGACTTCCCAAGGACTGTCTGTGTTGAGCCAGTTATAGGCGATCGCCTCCCACCAAAGCTGCTCAAGTTCTTCTTTTGAGGGTAAAAATTTCAAGAGCGTAAGGTGATCCACTCCGTAGCGACCGCGTTCTGCTACCCCTCTCTGAAGTGTCTTTGCTAGTCGCTCTAGAATTACTCTTCCCGATTCATAGAGTTCAGACTTGGACTGAATCAGTTGAAGCTCTCGGTCTAACTCTTCTATACAAGCTTCTATTGTTCGGGTACCCTTGATATCTCTCCCCGCTTCATCGATCAACAGGAGATCTCCTTTCTTTGGACGACTGCTACTGAGATGGGTTCGAAGGATAGGCTTTGTCTGTTGTTTAGCTTTCTCAATTAAGTAGGAGCAGTTCCGAAATTGCGAGCAGTCCTGGCAGTAGGCCGAATTAAGTCCTCTATAGGTATCAACACCCTTTGCTCGTAATGCCTGAATGTTATCGTCTTCTATACACAGGGCTGGAATGTCAGGTACTTGTCCTTTTGCAGCTCGTTTCCGATACGGTTCTCCTGTAGGTGTTTGTTTTGATCGGTCATAAATCAGGCCGCCAGCAGAAACTGCTTCTGGAATTGCCGCTAGCGGTTCAGTGGATGGATTTCGATAGTCGGTTGAGGTATAAAAGCCGCGTCGTTCTGGGTAATGCTGAGCTAGTGCTTGCAGGAATTCTCCTGCAAACTGTGATTTCCCACTACCAACAATGTCAGATATTAAAACTATTGGATATTCATACTCGACTAACTTAAGAGCAACTTCTAGGCGATCGCGGGTTTGGTAACGTAACCGAGGGCGGCCCTGCTGTTTCCACTCCTCGAACGTAGGTAAAGTATTTGGAGTAACCAACAGATCATAGCGACCGTTTTGCTGTGAATTGTAAGGAACAATAGCGACGCATTCTGGAGCGCCTTGAGGTGGCTGGACTGATTGAGTTCGTTGGTTGCCAAATCCCTGTTTTCTCGGTCGTTTCTGCTTAGCTTGAGAGTAGGTGGAGCGAAGCAGTTGATTTAGTTTCTCAATCTCAGCTTCTTGCTGGGGAGCAAGTGCTTTGAATTCTGCAATTGTAAGGAGTCGAGCCGATGCAAAAGTAGCTGAATCAATTTCATCAATATCACCACAGTCTTTGGTGTCTTTGGTGTATTGCCCCCACCAGCGAAAGCGAACCTCGTAACCCCATGCTTCAATAAGTTGGGCGGTTTTGTAGTACTGGCGTAGTATGGCCGGATTGTGAATGGCTCCAGCATCCGGATTAATAATTACGAGGTTGCTACCAGTCATTCGAGAGCTGCGGTCTAAGGATTCTCGCAATTGTTCAGGGCTACTAGACCACTGGGCTCCTGCGGCACCAATAATAATTCCAGAAGTGCGAATCGAGTTAGCGAAAGGTTTGTGGCCTAGTCCCTCAGCTAGTTCAGTATGGGTTGGTGTTGTTAGAGGAAAATAAACTGCAAGGGGAAGCTCTCCATTAGCTAAGTTAGGTTTGGGGCCATTTGGCCTCTTTTTGGAGGAGCTCGATCCCCAACGGTAGCGACCGTTTGAGTTGTCTCGCAAGCGAGTCTGGTAGCCAATTATTTGCTGATCAAAGTTTTTAACTGGAATGAACAAACCTGCCTGTGTGCTCAGCGATCGCCCATCTAGACTGACCCCTGGAAGCGGATGGGGTAAGGGTTCACGAAGTTTGTGCCCTTTTGGTACGCTCTTAAACCCTGAGTCCTGAATCAGCTGTGGGATTTCTTCTTCGGGAGTGTCAATCGCTCGCAACCGTCGCGCCAAATCTTCTCGGTCTTGTGGCTCTAAATCGAGCTGTGCCACTAGCGGGCTATAAAAACGGTGGCGCTCTTCATTCGATAGGGACTTTGTCCGATGCTGGTCTTCCTGTTGCTTGCGCTGTTGTCGTTTGATTGCAATTTCTGCTCGCCAATCCTGACGCTGCCGCTCACTCCAATCATCTTGTTTGGGAGTGAGTATTACCCAAGTTCCATTGCGGCTTCTACCACGATTGCGATAGCCCGGAATTTCATCTGAATCCAAGGAAGCCATGCAGAGAATCAAACCCTCTTCGGTTTCCTTGCAGCGACCGTCTGAGGATTGACAAGCAGGACAGGAGTTTTCCCGTTTGAAAAGTGTGAACGCCATCAGGAGTCCTCCTGGAAAATCTGGCGTGCCAGATCCCCTGAGAGCGAGCTAAAGCCCGTCTCAATTTGTGAGTAATTCATAAGTGAAGTGTTTTAGCGCGAGGTCATTTTTTCAGTCGTTACAGTTAGTCGGTGTAGAGACTCTGTTGAAGCGCGGAGAGACTTGAAAAAATGCAGCAAAAGTTGATGAAATAATTTGCCTGTGTGCTATCTTTATTTCAAGTCCCTTGGCTAGTTTTGGACAAAAAGCCTCCGTTGGAGAGCTACATTGAGTCAAAACTCTCCTAGGGGTGCCACCAAATAGGTGGAGGTTATGAAAACCTGTTTCGGCCTGGGCCGCTAGTTTAGAATTGGTCGTTCTTGTGTGCTAGCGGTCTAATGGCTTTTTGGCCTTGTTTTTTGCTTTTAATACACGATACCTCCTGCAAGAGTGTAATTGAGAGCTTGGCTGTTTTATGTCCCTAATAATAAAGTGATTCGTTAATTCTGGGAAGTATTTCCTGTCTATTGACTGGACAAGAGACTCCTAAATTAATGGTTGCTCTTTAGCAGTTAGCTTGACCAACCTTTAAAAGCCCGTAAGGAACCCTCTATTACTAGATAAAGGGTTCCTTACGGGCAGACCTTGGTTAGATTAAGCTTGTATGTAAGAGCGTACTAATTCAGTTGCTTTAGCTCTTAAGACAAAAGATACCTCCTAAGTCCTTAAAGATCAAGTTACGAGATAAATAAGATTCCAGAACGATCACAATCTCAAAGATGCCACAAGCTGCTGCTGTTCTTCTGGACTCAGTTGCTGAGCGACCTGAATTAAAAGTGGCAGATTCCCCTGCGTTGCCTGGCTGGCCTCCCGGAGCAAATCCTGCAACAGGAGCTCCTCAATCTTCTCGTCGATCGCCCGGTACTTTTCATTAGCCGTGCATTTTTCGTACATCGTCCGTAAAGTCTGAACCGTATGGCCCATCGCAAAGGCCAGCGCCTCTATTTCGCGATCGCTTAACTGCTGCTGGAAGGCCCATGTGGCCCAGATATAACGTAGCGTATGAGGCGAAGGCCGTTTACCAATTAATCGATGAGCCGGAATCTCAAAAGCACGGGAAAAAGCCTGTGGAGTCATCACCTTTCCTGCTAACGGCTGCACAAACATGTACCCCCAGCACCAAAGAGGGGATTGAGCTGAGCTTGCCTGCTCTCTATAAGTCTCCGGCTCAAACTCCATGCGCCCCTTCGTCGCCCAGCGCCCTCGCTGACCTTGTAAGCCAGCCTCCCACCACTGGTAAAAGCGATCCTCAGAGTCACCACTTGCCACCCACATGCCACATAAGTATTGATCGAAGTAGTCATATAAACGCTTCCCATCCGGTAGGATTTGGTTGCGAATCAAAATCAACTTGGGACCGTGTTTTTCAGCAGTCTTATAGCTGCGGATATCCAGGACGTATACCCCCTCTGGATAAACCTGATTCTCGTACACGTAAGTTCGATAGAGGTAGTTGTCGTCTACGACGCCGTTCTCGTTCTTATGGCGGCGTTCGAGAGGTGGTTCTGGGAAATAGCACCCATCTTCGGGAACCTCAGCAGGGCGTTGAATCAGGCAGCTCAGCGAGACTTTTAAGGTACGCAGCTCTTCTTGACGACCTGGAGGGCGATAACACAAGCTGTGCCAAATCAAGAAGATTTGCAGGCTTTTGGCGATCGCCCATCTCTTACGAAATTGTCCCCACCGATCCCGCGGAGCGCACTCTAAGCGCAAAGGCTCCACCACTGTTTCTCGGAGCACCGTCAGCGCGGTTTTACCCTCGACTGGGTCTGGCCACTTCTTGGATTGGTCCACGACTGAGTGCCCCGCAGTTCTCCAAGCCTTGATTTCAGCTGTTGCCAGTTCTAAGTAGCGATAGAGAACGGTGCAAATTGGGATTTGCTGGTAATCAGTATCTCGCTCTACTTCGTCTCTATAGAGGTATTTAGCCACGCTCAGCAGGGCACAGAGCTTGTTGAGTCTCGTGTGTGGGCTGTCTGACTGACAGAAGCCCTTTAGAAACGAATAGTATTCGCAAATCGTCGCTTCCAGCTTTCGTTTTGCCTCTCGCCACAGCTTGGCTTGCTGCCGCCCGCTGAGTTCTTCTAACGACTCCTTAGTGATTAAAGGAATAAGGGAAGTAAGGTTCAACTCCTTCAAATCAACGGGCGAGGCTGCATGATTCGCGACGAACCCCAGCCAAAGCCGAATATCCTTGATATAGGTCCTCAACGAAGAAGCTTTTAACTTCTCAGTCACTCGGCCTGGATAAAATGGCGCACAGCCAAAGCGCTCGTAGTCCTCTAAGGCTTTCTGTAACTGAACGGGTGTGCTGTTAGGGGGGAGCCTGTAAGCTTGACGTATGCCCTGCTGGTGAGTGAGCTTTAGATTACTACATTCTCCTCGTCCAGTTAGAATCGGCGGGCAACACTGATCTCGAATCTTTTCCCGTCGAGCATCTGGGTGCCAGACTTGTTTTTCGGTCCAATCCAAGAACTGTTCGGTTCGGGCGTTATAAGTATTGCGACTGGCTTTAGAAGCTTGCAGGCGTTCAAAACCTTGCTGAAGAGACACTCGAAACTTCAGTAACACTGCGATCGGCTGAGTCTTCAAGAATGCTAAAGCCGCTTCTGTTTCAGCACTTGTCATTTTCCTGATCAGGTCTTCGCGCTGGAAGCCTAGTTGAGGCAAGACATAACGCAAAAGAGCTGTATTGAACTCGTTCCAGCTCCGTTGAGTAACTTCAATTGAGTAATTAGCTTGGAGAAATTCCCAGTAGTTTTGACGTGCATCAAAGAGGGTCAAACCTTTCATCATAATAAAAGTCCTGTAAAGTAATGGGGGGCTCACCAATGTTAAATTGGCTCTTATTAAAAAGCTTTGTAGTTGAGTAGACTGGAATCTAAGAAATTAGAAAAAGTAGTGATTTATCAATTATTTATTGATCATCAACATTTCCAGTTTAGGAGGTAGCCCTTTTAGCACTGGAAGTATTTTGTTGGCTTAATAACTGAAGCTCAATACTACAAAGAGCTTTGGTCTTAATGTGAGCTGATGGTTCAATAAATAATTTGAGATTTAGCAATAAAAGAGAGGTCTTCAATAAATGCTGAGACCTCTCTACAAGCTTTTTATTGATCCCTCTCAATACAAGAGGTTTGGCCATATTCTTGAACTTGGCATTGATTAGGTCTTATTCTGAAGCTTGGGCTGGACGGGATCTGAAGTTGAATTAGGCGGCGACCAATCCGCTCAATTAACTCACTCCTAGAGATTGAGAGTTCTTGGCTGATTTCGTCTATGCCAATTGAAGCCGTTAGTGTGATTCCAAAAGACCGGGATTCCTTCAGTTCGTCATAGATTTCTGGTTGTCCTCGTAGGGATTTTCTTCCTTTACAGGCAGGTTTTTTTTGATGTTCTTGACGGACTGTTCTCTGCTGTTTAGGTCTTTTATTTTTCTTGCTGGATGATTTCATTTCGTGTCGTTACTGTTGAAAATAAAAAACAAAAAAAGGAAGCCGCGCTTGTACAAGCGCGGCTTCCTTTCGGGCAAACCGTTGTTATTTAGTTGTTGAACTACTACCCTAAAAAGCTGCTGTTTTAGACTTGGCAATTTCAGGTGTTTCTAAACAATACTATATTGTTTAGCGGCAATCAAGTGGCTCTGAGAACGCTTTTAGAACTTATTTAATAACGTAGTTCACTCGAGTATTAGGATACTCAAGTACAACAATATGCAATCACCAAAATACAGGTTGATGTCAATTCATTCACTGAGAATAAAATCAAGATAGTGATACTGCAATGAAATACCACGCGATCGCTGTAATAGGGGTATGGCAACGATTCGTGTAAGAAAAGGCTATTTGTCTTGAGTTCCTACCAAAAGTGAAGTTGCAGCTAAGGGCAGTGAGATTTATGACCACCTATTTCAAATGGACTGAATCTGGCTTAGATAACTCAAAAGCTATGGTCTGAAGTTGTTATTCTGTCGTGGCGATCGATCGCTGAAACTCTCTAAAACGGTCTGAGTTGTTGCGTGCCTAGCAATTATTCTGATTCGGAACCTTGCTGCGATAGATGCTCTAAAACCCAATTCAGCTTAGGTTTTCCGTCCCATCTTGCACTTCTTTGCCCTTATATGAGCTCAATTCCTCATTCAAAACCGTAACTTTCTGTTTAAATGCGCCCGCTAGCCCTTGTTGGGAAGCGATCGCCACTGCTCTGGCTGTCGGCTTTACTTCTCGCCACACCCGCACAAATAATTCATCCATCATCAAAGAGTGATCGCAATCGCCCCAGTGCTGCACTCATCGCAGGTTGTTCAATGTGGATACGCTGAGCAGTAAGAGTAACACTTTGGTGGATATACAAGGCCTCGAAGTCAATGAGGAGATTGAGATCAACTGCGCCCAGGCCAATTGATTTCATTGATATTAGGAATTTCTGTAATCAATTTGATTTATGCCGATCCTGCCACTATCTTAATTTCTAGACAGGCTTTTCTAGATGCAGGAGTGAGGATTTTCAGGACTGACTGTACAAATCAACCCTATCAATCGCCCGACAATTGATTTTGAGGTAAAAACAGTGCAACTACCTGCTATCTATGCCGACATGTCTGTTGCTTTGCTGCCTGCCCAGTCTGTTTCGACGTTCCCGGTAAATACATTTCTGGAAAATTTGGCGATTCTCCCATCCGGTGAGATCTATCTCACCAACCACGAAGTTGGAGAAGTCGTCCAGCTAGATCCAGACGGTAACCTGACGACGTACGCTCAGCTAAGTGGAAAGGTCACCGGCATTGCCTGGATTGAGCCGAATCAGTTCCTCGTCAATGGCTGGAATGCAGAAGGCCTCCCCTTTATTGCCGTACTCTCGGATGGTGAGGTGCAATTCCTCCAAATTTTGCCAGAAGCGCAGTTCCTCAATGGCATCACACCCTTGTCTTCTCGCTATTACCTCATGGCCGATGCCTATCGGGGTGCAATTTGGTCGTTTGATGTCACCACTAAAACCGTCGAGCTTTGGTTGGAGCATTCCCTCCTTGCTCGTAGTGATGAGGACAGCACGTTTCCAGCCGTCAACGGCTTAAAGCGATTTGGCAATAGTCTCTATGCGTCTAATACACAACGGATGTTGCTATTACAGATTCCGTTGGATGAGAGCCTAAACCCACAGGAACCAGAGATTTTCATTGAGGGGACGAACATTGATGACTTTGCTTTTGATGTTCACGGCAATCTCTATGGAGCTACCCATGTGTACAACAGTGTGATTCGCATTGACCGCGATCGCCGCACAACGATCATTGCTCAGGCTGAAGAGGGGGTAACAGGTTGCACGGCTGTCGCCTTTCACGGTACTGATTTGTATGTTGTCAACAACGGCGGGATGTTCTTACCCCCTGCAACTGGTGTGGAACCTGCACAAGTGGTCCGTCTAGCCGTTGGTGTGAGTGGTGCACCCTTGTTGAGTAGGGGCTGAAGGAATGCAGACAGATCCTCCTGTGACAGTGGATGTCGTACAGCAGGTCACAAGGGGTAAGGAGCGAGAATTTGAAGCGCTATTAGAGCAGATTATCAGCACAGCCAGCACCTTTGAAGGGTATTTAGGCTCATCTGTGTTTCGCCCAAGTGGTCAAGACGATCACGAATACCGGATTATCTTCAAGTTTGACCATTTAGAAAATTTGCAGCGGTGGGAACACTCGTCTGTCCGCCAGCGGTTCCTGAATCAAGCTCGCAACCTCACAGTGGATGCTGGCACATTCTCAATTATTACTGGGTTAGAAACCTGGTTCACTCTGCCTGCAAAACCGGGGATGTTGCCCCCACCCCGTTACAAAATGGTGCTGGTTTCTGGAATTGCCATTTTTGGCATTAATCAGATTTTGGCTGTTCTTCCCCTGGCTTGGCTGGCACAGCTACCGTCCGTACTACGCCTACTGATTCTCGTTTTTCTAACAACCACGTTGATGACCTATGTTGTGATGCCAAGGCTGACAAAGCTATTGGCGTGGTGGTTATATCCCAAACGTTGAGCATTGTAATGATATGAAGGAGAAATCATAATGGCTGGCTTATGTGTGGTCGTGGGCATGGGCGAAGGTAACGGTATGGCGATCGCCCGCCGACTTGCTACATCGCACCGCTACCTTTACCCCTATTACTACGCAAAAGCGAGGTTCAGGGTCAAGTGAGATTGATGAAACTCCCAGAAGAAATACAGCTTGACAAGATTAAATTATATGTATATACATATTTCATGAGTGACTCTTCTCTCAAAGCTAAACTTGCAGGCGCAAATCAAGTACCTGAAACTTGCATGGGACTGCATATCCGCCGAGCATCGCGAATTTTGACGCACGTGTACGACTCTGCCTTGCGCCCCACTGGTTTGGTAGTCAATCAATTTACGCTGCTTGTGGCAATTCACCTGTTTGGGCCTGTACCTATTACTCGTTTGGCTGAGGAGTTGTGTGCCGACCAAACGACTGTAACTCGAAACATTAAGTTACTAGAGAAACAGGGATTCGTCGCGATCGCCCCAGGCGAGGATCGGCGGATCAAGTTGGTCTCTTTGACGATTGAGGGACAAACTGTTTTGGCTGAGGCAATGCCTTTGTGGGAGCAGGTGCAAGCAGACCTGAGGCAACGCTTTGGTAAACAAACGTGGCAAGCCCTGCTATCGCTGTTATCGGAGGTCCAGTCCTTAAGCTAAGCAAAAAATTTTGCGTAAAACATGTATATACATATAAAAACAAAGATCAGCTTCGGAGGCTGCAATGACTAAATTTGATGATCACCCTACTGTGAAACGGTGGCGGGAACAGGCTACCCGTAACCAATCAACGAGTACTGTTTCATTAAACTCAGATGCTCTGCGATCGCTCTGCTTGGAGGCTGGTGCTGATGATGTGGGATTTGTGGAAGTTGAGCGACCCGCGATCGCCGATCAACACTCTGATATTCTGCGGTCATTTCCACCCACCAAAACTCTCATTAGTTTTGTGACCAGAATGAATCGGGAAAACATTCGTACACCCGTTCGTTCTGCCGCAAACCTTGAATTTCATGCTAACTATGACCATGCCAATGAAGTCGCTCGCCGAATTGCCAGAGCCTTGGAACAGACTGGGGTGCGTAGTATGGTTCCAGGGGCAAGTTTCCCAATGGAGATGGATCAATTTCCGGGCAAGGTATGGGTCATTTCCCACAAGCCCGTTGCAGTCGCCGCTGGGTTAGGTCATATGGGAATTCATCGGCTGGTGATTCATCCAAAGTTTGGCAATTTCATTGCCTTGGGCACAATTTTGATCGATGCTGCCGTCACGGAATACACCCATCCCATCGACTACAATCCCTGTGTTGAGTGCAAGTTGTGTGTTTCTGCTTGTCCCGTTGGGGCGATCGGTGCAGATGGTCACTTCAATTTCTCCGCCTGTTACACCCATAATTATCGTGAATTTATGAGTGGGTTTACTGATTGGGCAGAGACAATCGCTGAAAGTAAGAGTGTCTCTGCCTATCGGCAGAAAGTTAATGATGCAGAATCGGCCTCAATGTGGCAAAGCTTGTCTTTTAAGGCACAATACAAAGCTGCCTATTGCATGGCGGCCTGTCCTGCTGGAGAAGATGTGATTGCACCGTTTTTGAGTGACCGCAAAGCATTTATCCAAGAGGTCGTTAAACCGTTGCAAGACAAATCCGAAACCATCTATGTGGTGCCAGGGTCGGACGCAGAAACCTATATTCCACGCCGCTTTCCCCACAAAACGGTGAAACGAGTCAGCAGTGGTATTCGTTCAAAATCCATTCAAGGTTTTCTCTTTGGACTCCCACTCTTGTTTCAGCGGAATCAGTCAGAGGGATTGAATGCTGTATACCACTTCACATTCACGGGTTCTGAGTTGCGTCGAGCAACCGTGGCCATCCAAAATAAAACGGTACAAGTGCAAGACGGTCACATTGGGAATGCTAATCTTTCCGTTACAGCAGATAGCAGAAGTTGGTTGGCGTTTCTTGCTAAAGAACAAAATATTATTTGGGCACTGATACAGCGCAAGATTCGGGTTAAAGGTTCTCTAAAATTGCTTCAGGCGTTTGGTCGATGTTTCCCCTCGTAACAATGCTTTGGCTGATTCGCGCCAGCAGCCCAACAACCGTGTTGCAGCGGAACGTATCAGCCTCTTCTCTGAGTTTAAAGGGTTTCTGCGTCCGGTGAGCTTTGTCGTTATGCCGCAAGTCTCGTTTAGAGCCAGTCCTTGAATCTCGCCCGTCAGTATTTTAGAAGCTATGGTTGGTGCGCTCGGCGCTAAATTATTTAAGCAGTGGTTCTTGAGGATAGTAGATGGAAGTTTTTCAAGCTTGTTTGGAGCATCTTGAAGCGGTATCACAGTTGTTTGACCAATATCGCGTTTTTTACAACTCACCCTCAGATCTTGAAACTGCCAGGAAATTTATCCAGGAGCGTTTCCATAAAGGCGATTCGATTATATTTGTGGCAAGCGATAATGGGCGCATAGTCGGATTTACGCAGCTTTATCCTAGTTTTTCTTCCGTTTCAATGAAGCGAGTTTGGATTCTGAATGATTTATTTGTTGAACCAACTTGTCGAAATCAGGGTGTCGCGAAGTTGTTATTGAAAACGGCAGAGGACTTTGCAAGACAAACAGAAGCTATCCGAATCTCTTTGGCAACGCAAATTTCTAACGTTGCTGCTCAGTCACTTTATGAATTGCTTGGGTATTGCAAGGATGAGCAATTTTACCATTACTCGCTAAAGTTATAGCAGTGGTATACAACCCATTGGAGCGGACTGGCAAAGTTGGTCAGCGGGTTGGTTCGGTTTAATCATAGCCGCTCAGCCGCATCGTTGAGCTGGTTGACCCTATCATTCAGGTGGCAGCCAAAATCTTAACTGTAAGTATCAAGATTTAGTTCATTGTGGGACAAAATCTTCTAGATGAGCAACGTTATATCAGTAGGAAGGCTTTCCGGAGAAGTTGAATATCGAGAAGGGGCAGACTTGCCCCGTGAACAAGTAATCCATCTTTACTCTCAATATAGATGGTCATCAGCAAAGAAGCCAGATGCTTTGTTATACGCGCTTTCAAACTCAGAAACGGTCATCTCAGCATGGCATCAAAATGTTCTAATCGGACTTGGGAATGCGATTTCAGATAAAGCATTAACCGTTTATTACCCTCATTTGCTTGTATTGCCGTCATATCAAAATATCGGTATAGGACGAGAGATCATGAAACGCCTTCAAGCTCCTTACAGAGACTTTCATCAGCAGATTCTGTTGGCAATCAATCATGCCGCTCCATTCTATGAAAAGCTTGGCTTTAAGCATTCACAAGGCGTTAAAGCGATGTGGATCTATGATGAAAGTGATATTAACGCTATCAATGAACAGGATCAAAATAATCAATGATCGCAGTTCAAGAACCTGATTGGAACAGACTTTCAAAGTTGAGCGCATAACGATATAACATGGGTTCAATCCGCTCAATCGGAACGTTAGCTGGCTTCGTTCTCGGTGATGGCAGCGGTTTGAAATGACTGATCAGGGGCTTCAAGTTGAAGGCACAATATTCGTTCAACTGGGCAGTTAAGAGAGGGTGAAAGGCTGGATGATGGGTGTAATTCGCCCATTCAGTAGCTCGTCTGCCTAAGCCTGAACTGGCTGAATATTCAACTCTGCCTGCCATTGAGTCAGGGGCTTTTCCCAACCTTCCTCCCACTTCTGGGCAAATAGGGGCTTGGCAGTTTTGCCCATTTGAAATCCCTGAGCAATCGCTTCCAGCAACTTAGGCAACCGTTCTGGCTCCATGAGTGTGCTGGTGATCAAACTATTAGCGACCAACAGGGTTGCCAACGGATAGGGAAACTGCGGCAAATGGAATGCCTGTAAGCCAATTTCATCCATTTCAGAGTTGTCAAAGCCTGTCACAACGTGCCAGAGGTCATGGGTCTGGCTCAGTCGCAGCTCGACGTAATGGGCATCAGATTCCGCCGTCATTCCAGCATGGAGGTTCGGATCAAACCCCGTTTTCTTCATCTGGGCTGCGTAAATGTACCCCAGAGAATCGGGAGGATAGGTCAGGAGGGTTTCCAGGTCGTGGGCAGGAGGAATATAGCGATCGCAGATCAGCGCCGCACAAGCCGGATCTTGGTTTAAGTGTTGAGCCAGTAGATCATAGGCAGGGGTTTCCAGCAATCCATCGACCAATTCACCGACCGTTTGTAGGCTGTTGTCTCCAAATAGCATGAATATGAATGCCTTAACGATGAGCAGTCTTGCTAGGAATGACTTGAAGCCCTTGAGGATTGGATCATGAGTTTGCTGTTGAATAGGAGTGTTTGCAGAAGCGTTGGGCGTAGCTGAATTAGGGAGTTGCATAGGTCCTTCAAAAACTCAAACGTTGATAAATGTCACAAAACATTCGAAGGCTGCTACCAGAGCAAGTCATTGAGCAGCCCATAGACACCGACAAAATCAATCCGGGCGATCGCCCGGAAATAACGAACCCGGACATGCGTCCGTTCTATCCCTGCTGCACGAGGTAACTTGAGTAGCGCGATTGCCAACCCTAACCAGGGAGAGGACTGATAGCGCATAAAACGCAACCCAATGTAGCCGGATTGCAGAAGACAGCGAGAGCGCATACTGGCACAGGCAGAGCCAGCTTTCGGAGTAATCAGCAGATTCTGGGGCATAACAAGGCTCTCTGGAGCAAACCGAGTTAACATGTGAGCATCGCTCATGTTCCTACAATATGAGCGATGCTCACATACTGTCAAGTGAAATATGAGTAATCCTCATTTATTTATTGAGGTCAAGGAGAGTGTTGATGTCTGAAAGCCCATTCACCGCAGGTGGAATGCGACGCCAACCGCGACAAGCCCGCAGTCAGGAGCGGGTCAATCGAATTGTGGATGTAGCGGAAGAACTGTTTGCTAGCCAGGGCTACACAGCAACGACAACCAATGCGATCGCTGCTCGTGCCCAAGTTCCGATAGGGTCGCTCTACCAGTTTTTCCCAGACAAGACTGCGATTTTGCAAGCCTTGGCCTTGCGCTATGCAGAAAAGCTGCATCAACAGTTGGCAGCCATTGCTGAGACTGAGCAAACCACCCTCCCTTTATCGGATTACGTCGATCAGTTGATTGATACCACCGAGCGCTTCTTTAGCGAGAACCCTAGCTACCATGCCATTTTTATGGAGGTTCAGGGGACAATACGCGAAGTAGCAGAAATCGATGAGGCAACCGATGCCACGTTGATTCAGGATTTAGCCAATTCCTTAGCCAAGCGTGATGCAAGATTAGAATCTGCAGATTATCAAGCGATCGCCTTTGTGCTGGTAAAAGCGATCGGTACGTTACTGTGGCTCTCTCTCAGCCAAGAGAAAACGTTTCGGCAGCGATTGGTAAAAGAGACGAAACGGTTTGCTTTAAGCTACCTGCAAAGCTATTTCTCGTCAGGCCTAGTTCATACCGACAAGTTGCAGACCCATGGATGAAATTATCATCACTGAGTACAACCCAAACTGGGTGCTACTTTTTGCACAAGAAGCTGTAAGCATTCGGGCGGTTTTAGATGCAGGTCTCATCACTCGGATTGAGCATTTTGGTAGCACAGCAGTTCCAGGGTTAGCGGCAAAACCCATTATTGATTTGTTGGTAGGGATACGCTCACTTGCAGAAGTCAAGCAGGTTGCAGTTCCTCAGTTAGAGCGCTTGGGCTATGCTTACTGGTTGGATAATCCCGACCCTGAACGGATGTTCTTTGTCAAAGGGTTACCCCCCAACGGTCCACGCACTCATCATCTCCATATGGTTGAACCAGATAGCGTTTTGTGGGAACGGTTGTTGTTTCGAGACTACCTCCGCAAGCATGCAGATGAAGCCGCACATTATGCGCAATTGAAGTACCATCTTGCTCAACGCTTTTTCAGCGATCGAGAAGCATACACAACAGGCAAAGCTGAGTACATCGAGTCTGTGATGCAAAAAGCTTGGCAACCCCCAGCTAACCCATAAGCGCAGCGGATTGACGGCTATCTCAGTGCTGAGTTTGAGGCAATCTACAACCGCTGACTTTTGCCGTTACCACCTCTGTGATTGCCGAAAATGACTCATTTCGGCAAAGTAGAAATTGCAATCGCTTGCAGGCACAACCGTTGAGGCATACTACAAACAATATGCCCTTGTTTGTTTTCGGCAATGTTCCTCGCAAACCCAGAAATCAAAAGTTCGCGGTGATGTGAAACTGCTCCACCACTATCCCTAGCGATCGCTCCTCTTATTCAAACATTCTTGAAATAGGCGAACAAGGGCTACGGCTTCAGCTTCAGAGGCATTGGCGATCGCGTTTTGTAGTAGTGCTTGGGCCTCAACTAGTGTTTCCCTCGCTTCTGGGTCTTCGTACAGTTGAATGAGTTCAGCTAGTCGAGCCAGCATACCAGCACACTCTTCTCTACCCGTTGTCATAGGCGATCGCTCACACTTCCGCTAGCAATGCCTCTACCTTACTGATGCGCTGCTGTAATTTCTCAATTTCCTTACCTAACGCTTTGATACGCTTACCCCGAGCGATCGCCGCTTCGTACTCTGCCACCTCAAAGGCTTTGAGATACCTGGATTTCTTACCGTCAAAGATAGGGTTACGGCTTCTAACTTGCCAGTAGAGATTCTCAGTCCTGGCAGGGCCACCAGCAGCACTGTGGGCAACCCAACAATCAACCAGCACCTCACCTTGGGGTTGAGCCGAGATACGTGAAATTTTTTATCATATCGGACTCAAACTCATTGCAAACCTGGCTTTCAGCAGTTGCTCAAGAACAAAGCTGCTCGTATTGAATCGTTGCTTGTCACGCAGCTATTCAAGATGAACAGCTATAGTGCGACACGCCACCCGTATTAAAAAACGCCTTAGGTCTTAGACGATAGTATTTATCTTCTACGTCTTGTGATTGCTCATCATATGGATAGCTAAGGACTTCTTGCAACTCTTTAACTAAAGTATAGTCACCCTGCATGGCCTGTTGGTAGGCAGGGGCAATCAACCACTCTCGCCATGTGTATTTTGGGTTCTTCTGTTTCATCTTTGTTGATATCTCAGCCAAATTGCCGTCGTTAATGACGAGGTCGCGCCAGCTTTTTAGCCAAGATTGCCATTGTTCATCGAGTTGTGGTGAAGTTTTAACGTAGAAGCTTTTTTCCAATGCTGAGATATCATCTGGTATATGGGATAACTCGCGGAAGAAAATGGTGTAATCTACCTCTGAGTCAGTCATTAACTGCATTAATTTTTCAAATAGCTTTGGGTGATATTCAGTCAAGCCAAGTTTGTCCGCCCACATTTTTTGGATTTGTTTTTGCATGGCTTCTGAAAAGTCGCGGCCTACTTGGTCGAACTGTTCTAACGCTTCAGCATCTTCTGTAAGTAGCAGTCTCACTGCTTTCCAAAACATGTAATAATTTGCTTCTGCTGCAATGGGCTGATTGAAGAATGAAAAGTGCTCGCCGCCACCAGTCCAAGGTTGAAACCAAGGGTCAAATTTTTCACAAAATCCAAAGGGTCCATAGTCTAGGGTAAAGCCTCCAGCAGCGCAGTTGTCACTGTTAAAATTACCCTGGCAATAACCAACACGTAGCCAATTAGCCACCAGTGAAGTGAGACGCTGGCGAAATAGCTTAGCCAACTCAACTAATTGATTGGCAAAACCAAGGCTTTGATTAATGTCGCTTTTGTACTCTCGCTCAATTAAGTGCGACACTATCATGCTCAACTCTTCTAATGCTTTTGGATGAGCATTGCTGCGAGTGCGGCGGGCAAATAACTCTAGCTGACCAACGCGCAAAAAGGAGGGTGCAACGCGAGTTGAAATGGCCACAGGATTGTCCACCAAAACATCAGGGTCAATCGAGTAGGAGTCTTGAGAATACCAAGGCCGGGTAACAGTCTCAGATTTAGAAACATACAGTGTTAAAGAGCACGATGTTGGCACACCTAAAGCGTGCATATAGTCTTGCGCTAGAAACTCACGCACACTTGATCGGAGGACAGCGCGCCCGTCGGCACCCCGGCAATAAGGCGTTGGGCCACCCCCTTTCAATTGCATTTCCCAGCGCTGTCCATGGATGATTCCTTCAAATACAGATATCGCTCGACCATCGCCATAACCATTACCCGTACCGAATGGACAATTTTGGGTATACTCGGTGCCATAAATCGACAGGGCATAACCCGTCGCCCAGCCCACTTGACGCATCGGCTCATGGGTAGCAGAGAGATCACCAGAAAATACACGGCGAAATTTTTCATTCAGCGCCAGTCCATCGCTCAACCCAAGTTCCTTAAAAAAAGTGCGGCTATGAGCTACATATTCTGGGTCTGCAAGCGGCGTGGGTGTCACAGGTACGAAATGACCAGAAAAGACCTGGCGGGCCCGGTGATCATCACCATCTCCAGTGGCATCAGGATCGGCATTTAAGGTATCCATCAGAGAATAATCCGCCAATTGCACAAACTCATCGAAGGTCGTTACACAAGGCTCAGCAGAGGGTTTAGATGGATATGGCATTGTTGCTAGCGCCGATATTGTCGGGAAGGATTCATGTTTAATTGAGGACTTTGCAGAGGCTAACATATTAAATGTGAAGCTTTCCAGACTAACCGACTTATTAGTGGGGGTGATTGAAGCAGACCACCTTGAATTCCTTGGGTACCACCGGAGGAATCTGCTCATCTGAGCTTCAGCGCTACAAATAACCGAATAGCTGCCTGCCCAGCAAACAGTCAATGCTTTTATTTCGGTCGCCACAAACCCTATCCAGCAAAGCTTTGATGCCTATATGATAAATTTTTACACGTATCTCGGATCGATGCCATATAGCAAAATTAATGATCCTAGAGCCTGCTGGACAGCGATCCTCGATTAGGTTGAACTTAAATATCTAGATTTCAATAGATCAAAAACTGAGAGCCGCGATCGCCCCCTCCAGTTGTAGTTCTGACACTTCTAGATAACGCTGGAGTGCCTGTAAGCTGCGGTGGCCTGAGATTTCCTGAATCACCCGCAGCGGCACCCCCGCACTACTCATCCGGGTTAGAGCCGTCCGTCTAAAACTGTGAGTGCTAACCCCCACCAGCCCTAGGCGATCGCACGTCTCCCGCAGAATCTCATCGGCTGACTTGGGGTTGATGTGCCCACGCCCGTGCCGTCCGGGGAAGAGGTATTGTTTACCCGCCCCGGCCTGGTACGTCTCCAGGTATTCCTTGAGAACCGAATTGACCGGAATCTGGCGCGTCTCCTGCTTGCCCTTTGTGTTGCCCTTGCGGAGCGTCATCTTGGCTCTGACCCCAGCAGCATCGTAAGCATCCGTTGTGAGCATCGTGCAGGCTTCGCTAATGCGGCATCCAGTGTAGAGGCAGATGCCAAAGAGAGCACGATCGCGATCGCCTTCCAATGCCTCAAACAATTTTGCAATTTCGTCGGATGTTAAAACTTTGGCTTGGCCATGTCCATCTACATCTCACCAACCTCATTCTTGGTCTTTAGACTAAAGCGGCTCCTCGA
>NZ_JACJPK010000107.1:0-10103 GCF_014696035.1 Trichocoleus sp. FACHB-262
GTTCGTCATCGTGTAGTTAATCGGACTGCTCAGCAAGTACTGGCAGTAATCCACTTTGGCAAAGCTCATGCCTCTAGTTTATGTCTGTCTCTGCGTAAGTCCTGTCCATCATGCAGCCATGCGGCAACTGTTGCAAAGGATTTGAAGTTAGAATCTTCTGCCACGGCTTGTGCCATGTAGCCGGCACTAGCACAGATACCCAACCCACCCAGGCGATCGCTATCAATAACCGGTAAGGTTTTCAGAAACGTAACCGCATTCTTGATGTCCTGCACTTTAGCCGCAGGCGATTCGTATTGGCGGGGCGCACCACCACTTTCACCCCAGTAGCGAAAGTCAAAGGTGAAGGCAGCAAATCCGCGATCGGCTAAGCGTTGAGCATAGACCGCAGGCATTTGTTCTTTCACGGTTGTCCAAGCACCGGTCACGACAATTACAGGGACCTTGTCTCCAGATTTGTAGGAAGTTGGCAGGTACAAGTTGCCCACCATCTGTTCACCCTCGCTCTGGAAGACAACCCGGTTGCGTCCGGGTTGGAAGGATGCAGGTCGTTCAGCCCTCACTTGTCCAGGTTCACCTGTAATTGCAGTAGGATTTACTGTCTCTGATAGGGCAACAGGGAGGAAGGAAAGAGAAACGAGTGCGATCGTGCCAGTTGCAATCAGGGATTGGATGACATTCATGGTTGGTTCCTCTGCTTGGATTTCAACAACTCAAGAGTAGAAAAAGTTCTCGAAAACCTAAAGCCCGATTCTTGCGCTGTTTTATCAAAATTTTGCGGTCTGCCCAGGAATACGGGTCAACTCATAACGTTCATGAGTTTTGATACCAAATTGTTGCGGTGGCACTTTGCGAACGATGGAAAAGCCTAGGTGCTTCCAAAACTGTAACCCCGCTTCATTTGCCTCGATCACTGACAGAGAAACTTGAAACGCACCTTGCGCTAATACCCAACGCTCAAAGGCTCGATAGAACTCTGTTCCTAACCCTTTTCCTCTCTGCCCAGGAGCAAGCATCATTAACCCAATCCACCAGGTTTGGTCGTCGGGATAATGGCGAATTGCTTCAATCATGCCTACCAGAATGTTGGACGAGTTAAACAAGCCCAAAATATATTTGTCCTCTATTGTCTTTCCTTCTGGTAGAGCCGTAAATTCATCCCGAGCGGCTGAGGGAGAGGGCGCGATTCCATCCGTTAGTAGAGCAAACTCTAGACACTGCTCATAAAGTTTTTGCAAGATTTCTGCGTTGTCTAGCGTAAGACGTTTTACTGAGTAGCCAGAGTGTTCTAAAAAGAAACTGGTTACAGTATCCATGCTGATTTTTACCGAATTAACTTGAGAACTTTGCCAGTTCTCAAGTGGTAAAGACAACTTTATCAATGTCTTCTAGTATTCGTTATTGACTAAATCGAACATTCCACCAAACAACGGTGAAAAGGGGGGGTTGTTATCCAGACACCAGAGTGAGTAGACCTAGAAGGAGTCAAACAAATCTGGGCTTGCCTACTTCCACTAACCAGTTTTTGTGACACAACCCGACCGCTTGACTCCGTCTAGTTTCAGTTGCTTTATGTGGAGTCGCAGGAAGTAGGTAGTGAGGGCGATCGCCCTTAATTAGGTGAAGTATGGTGAATTCAACTGTCCTTCACCTAATTAAGCATCCCGACAATCACTGACTTCTAGCGTCGGCTCACTTTCAAGAATCCTCCCACAGAGGCGATCGCTAGCAACCCAATCCAGCTGGAAGGTTCAGGAACTGATTGAGAATCATCATGAAAATTGAATCGGATAATTTCTCCCTGACCTGCAGCAATTCCTCGGTTCGCGATAAAGATATCCCCATTCTCACCAAACGTGAATGAAGTTGGGGCAAACAACCCCTCGCTCAGCAGGGTGGTGCGGGTTCCATTGGGGTTGAGGCGAGTTAATGCACCTGTGAGGTCACCGGACAATAAACCATTCGTGGCATATTCCAAAACATACAAGTTCCCATTGGCATCAAAATCTAAGTCAATGATGTTGGTAAAGCCTTCAGCAAAAATCTCAGGAACACCATTGGCAACGCGATAGACTCGTGCACCACCTACAGGAAACGGAAATCCGGTCAATTCACCGACATAGAGTGTATTGTCAGAACCACTAGCCACTGCATTGGGGACAGATTGCATCGGAATGTCAGGACCCCCAAATGGGTTGGTCACGAGACGACTCTCAAAGACTGATGCTAGATCAACTGCCCCATTATCCAGATTAGCTTTTAGCAGCGCGTTAGCACCCGCATCCGCAACGTAAGCGGTGTTGTTTTGGATGACAAAGCTGTAAGGGTTGGAATCGACTCCGCCTCCATCAGGATTTTCAGTTTGCTCAAAAGCGGCAACGTCTGCGATCGCCGTCCAATCAGAGCCACCATTGAGAGCATTAATTTTCAGCAGTTGTCCAAACTCTGGCACGCCCAAAGTACTTCGAGCAGCAGGATTACTACCCAGCCCGATGAGAACATAAGGTTGTCCAGTCGCATCAAAAGCAACATCATGAGCACCGGTTGCCTCGCTCCCGTCGGGTGCTGCTAACGATGGCAATCCAGTTACAACTCTCGTGACTGTGCCATTTTCAATGCGGGTCAGGGCTCCTGTGGCACCGTAACAAACGGATGCGGTTGGATTTGTGGGAGAAGGAATACAGGGTTCTGCACCACCCCGTCCTGCTTCAGTGACATAAAGAGCACCATTCGGGCCGATAGATAATCCTCGAGGATTATCTAAATCACTTGCAATTATCTTAAAGGTTGCAGCAAGCGCTGTGTTGCCGAGACCAAGAGCGACAACAGTTGCTCCGATTGTGGCAAAGGTGAAGTGCTTTAACATGGATAATCTCCCAAATGCGACGTTGCAGTAGGTTGTTTGAATCCGCTTACGCTTGCTCTTGCTTCACTGAGCAAAATCACCGACAAGTTAGGGCAACTGCCCTTTTAGAAGGCTGAATGAATTGTTGGATATCAAATAATTCTCTTTGCCCAAGTATATTTGATTAGAATAATAACTATTTAAAGTTTCGATGAAGTGCTAATTACGTATCTATACGCAGCAGTTGACAGCTAATGTCAGGAAGAGTGAGATCGCTCTAGAGGGCTGATCAAGCTGATTTCTTCTGTTCGGCGGCGACACGCTTCGCTTCGACCCCAGCGATAAACCCTAAGCGGACCGCGCGATCGCTCTCCTTTCACATACCCTTGTCATTTATGTAGTATAGCTGTAGTATGCAATTGCTACACAAGTAGCAAATGACTTTTCACGGCTCTAATCAGGTAGAGCATTGTCCTATGATTCCCCGAACGCACATCCGTAATATTGGCATTTCCGCTCACATCGACTCTGGTAAAACCACCCTCAGCGAGCGGATTCTGTACTACACGGGCAAAATTTACAAGATTGGTGAAGTTCGGGGAGGGAGCGATCGCGTTACGTTGGACTACATGGAGTTGGAGCAACAAAAAGGCATTACCATCACTTCTGCCGCAACAACTTGTGTTTGGAAGGAGACGCAAATCAATCTGATCGACACCCCTGGACACGTGGACTTCACGATTGAAGTGGAGCGTGCCTTGCGGGTGCTCGATGGTGCGATTATGGTGCTGTGCGCCGTGGCTGGTGTGCAGTCCCAATCCATCACCGTCGATCGGCAGATGAAGCGCTACCGAGTCCCGCGGATTGCCTTCATTAACAAGATGGATCGCTCAGGTGCCAATCCTTTCCGCGTCGTGGGATTGTTGCGAGAAAAACTGGCTCTAAACCCAGTCCTGCTTCAGTATCCGATCGGCAGCGAGGATCGCTTTGCAGGCGTCATTGATTTGATTGAAATGACAGCCAACTACTTTGCTGGTGAAAAAGGCGAAACTCGGGTCACTGAGTCGATTCCCGAACCCTTATGGGAGGAGGCAAAAGCAGCCCGAGAAAAGATGCTTGATCAACTCTCAATGGTTTCCGAACCCATAATGGAGATGCTCCTTGAGAACGCAGAAATTCCTAAAGAAATGATTTGGGAAACCCTGCGGCGAGCCACGTTAAGCTTGCAACTGACGCCAGTTTTGCTCGGTTCCGCCTTCAAAAATAAGGGGGTTCAGAACTTATTGGATGCGGTGGCGCTTTACTTGCCCTCACCAGTCGATCGAGAGGTGGTCAAAGCGATCGCGATTGCCACTCATGAGCCGATTCCTGTCTATCCAGACCCGGAGGGCGCACTGGTGGCCTTGGCTTTCAAAATTGCCCAAGATGACTACCGACAACTGACGTATACCCGCCTCTATTCGGGGACGCTGCGTCAAGGACAACGCATCTACAACAGTCGCACCCACCAACGGGTGCTGGTGAGCCAAATTGTGCAGATGCACGCGAATAAACAAGAGGAGGTCCAAAGTGCCACTGCTGGGGACATTGTCGCGCTGCTGGGGGTTGAGTGCGCTTCTGGCGATACGTTCTGCTCGGAAGGAACTCAGCTTTCTTTAGAAGGGATGTTTGTGCCAGAACCCGTGATGACGCTCGCGATCGCGCCCAAGAAACGGGACGATGCGGCTCAGATATCGAAGGCGCTGAATCGCTTTACTCGCGAAGATCCCACCTTCCGCGTCAGCATCGATCCGGAGTCCAAGAAAACCCTGATTTCGGGGATGGGCGAACTGCATCTAGAAATCTATATCGAACGCATGAAGCGGGAATACAACGCAGAAGTGGACGTCGGTGCGCCCGCCGTCGCTTATCGCGAAACCATTACCGAGTCAGCGACCTTCGACTATTGGCTCAAGAAGCAAGGTGGCGGTCCTGGTCAGTATGCTCATGTGGTCGGTCGGATTGAACCCTGTGGAGAACCGTTTGCGTTTGAGAATCGGGTGGTTGGGGGTACGATTCCCAAAGAATTCATCCCTGCTTGCGAGAAAGGGTTCCGCGAAGCGATCACGAATGGCCATCTCATCGGTTATCCGATTGTGGGGGTCAAAGTGATCCTAGAATCGGGGTCTTACCACGCAATTGACTCTTCGGAAATGGCATTCCGAACTGCGGCGAGTCTTGCCCTCAAGCAAGCCTTTGCCAAAGCCACGCCAGTCATCCTCGAACCGATGATGCTCGTGGAAGTGGAGACACCGAACGAGTATGTCGGGCGGGTCCAGGGCAATCTCTCGTCTCGTCGCGGCCTTCTGCTGGGTTCTGAGACGATGGCAAATTACGCCGTTATCCGGGCCGAAGTACCGTTCGTGGAAATGTTCGGTTATTCTGCCCAGTTGCGATCGCTGTCTTCCGGTCAAGCTAGTTTCTCCATGGAGTTTGCCTGCAACAAGGCGGTCCCTGCCAACTTGCAACAGCAGCTGATGGAAAACGCCGCTCATCTGCGCGGCTAAACCCTTCATCTGGAAATAGGTCTCAGGAGTGTGAGCGTCGCGGCACTCTGGGCTCGGGTTGAGGGGTATAACTTACTCCTCAAGATCCACGAATAGTGAACGGGGTGGTGCAGCAAATCTCAGTCAGATGCCATGAAACTGAAGGATGCTCGCCACCCCTCCCCAGGGGCCAAGAAGGGCTTACCATGATTGAGACCTTAAGGATATTTCAGCGATTGAGCATCCTTGAAACTCCTGCTGTCAGGAAGCTTCAGACAATAAAGTTCTATCTTAGGCTAATAGGGAATGGCAATGCGATCGCTCTCTTCTGCACTAAATCGCCAACTTGATCTCTAGTAGTCGCTATCCGCGACACAGATTCCCTGGCACTTGATGCCATTGGTTGCGGTTCTTAGGCAATGAGGACAGAGGATCTTTTCAGCATTTGACTCCGAATGACTCTTGTCTTCTACATGGGTTTGCACGATTTCTGGTTCAACCTGGGTATTCAGGGTCATAGAAGGAACGCTGGATGAAGCTGCCGACTGCTTTATTCTACAAGCCAGCCTAGGGCGTGCTTTAAAGCCTAGAGCCAAAGGAGAATTGCAGCGATGGAGAGCATGGCGAGATAATTCTCTGCCCGTTTCTCGTAGCGGGTGGCAATGCGTCGAAACTGCCTGAAGCGATTGATCGTTCGTTCAATGCGATTGCACTCTCGATAAGCCTGACGGTCAAATCGTGTCCCTCGTCGAGATTCATTCGAGCGACGGGGAATGACAGCTCCAATCCCACGTCGCTGTAAATAGAAGCGAATGGGATGTCCCGTGTAGGCTTTGTCTGCTGCTACTCGTTGCGGACGCAGACGGGGTCGTCCACAGCCAACTCGTTTGACCTCACCTTGCTCCATCAAAGACTCAAACACCACCGACTCGTTGCGTTGCCCAACCGTCAGCCGGAAGGTCACTGGTTTGCCATTGCCCTCACAGCGCAGATGAATCTTGGTGCTAAACCCACCTTTGCTATATCCCAGTGCTTCGCTCTCCGCATCACTGCCGCTTGCTCCTGCTGCATGTTGATGCGCTCGAATCACACTGCCATCCACAAAGTGCAGCCTTCAGTCAAACTCACCTGCACCATCAGCCTGCTGCTGTAACTGCTTCAGGATCTGTTGCCAGAGTCCACGCTTGCGCCAAGCATAGAAGCGTCCTGAGACAGTTTCCCACTCTCCATAGCGATCGGGCAAGTCCTGCCAAGGGGCTCCGGTGCGAAAAATCCACAGAATGCCATTGATGACGGTGCGATGGTCATTGGCAGGGCGTCCACCTTTTGGACTGGGTTTGGGCAACAGGGGTTGGAGTCGTTGCCATTGTTGATTGTTTAAGTCTTTACGTGAGATTGGATTGCGTGCAACCAATATCGTTACAGTTGTTCCTTATGTCTCTTCATCTCTATTCTAGCTTCGGGTTTTAAAGCACGTCCTAGGTTATTTAGTGCTCCAGC
This sequence comes from Trichocoleus sp. FACHB-262, assembly GCF_014696035.1. NCBI lineage: Bacteria > Bacillati > Cyanobacteriota > Cyanophyceae > Leptolyngbyales > Trichocoleusaceae > Trichocoleus > Trichocoleus sp. FACHB-262. Next base: position 6,871 of record NZ_JACJPK010000107.1, read on the forward strand.
TTCACCATTGCGATTTAAGGTAGCACGATAGATTGTCAGTGCTTGCTGCCAAGATTTGATTGCTTCCTGATATTGACTCCTTCTGTATTGCTGCCCCCCTGCTCTAACCAACGACCTGCTTCTGTAATGCGGGACTCAAGGGTTTGTGCCTGAGTCACAGGAGTTGGGTTAGAAGTGATGGATAGCGGCAGTACTAGACCTACTGGAAGGGAGGCTAGGAGTGAGACTAAGAGGGCGATTCTTTGGGGGCGCATAAGCTGAGGAGTTGAATCAGGACATCGTACCTTGGCAACTAGAAGATGGGCGTTTGTATTATTGTGGGGTCTATGGGACTTGGCTTGCGCTTGGTTGCAGGAGGCGATCGCTCCATTGCTTGAGCGTTTGGGTGTCTGTGGCAGCGAGAAAATTGAACAAATCTAGAAGGACTGATTGATTTTCAGGATTGCCAACATTGTTTAAGGCTGCGGCTAGCGCGTCATACCAGAGGCCATTCTCGGCATAGAGGTTGGCACGTTTTTGGGCATTTGGTTCTGCTGCCAGTTGTTGCTCTAATTCTGGGCTAGGCTGCACCACTTGCATTTCCGCACTCACCACTACTGGTGGAAAGAAGCGATCGCACTGTAACGCCACCTGCCAAATATATTCGCCCGGTGGTAGCTCTGGTTGCTCAGCGGGTAACGAGAACTGCATCACCCCCGGTTGGCTCTGCATTTGCGTCTTATACAGCCCTTGCCCATTGGAGCGGAATAAGCGAAACTCTAGCGGGTAAGCTTCGCGATTGGGTACATACCAAGCAAACGTGGGCCGCTTTGCCGTCGTCAATCCCACATGGCTGTAAGGTACCAGAGTCGCCAGTTGACCAGAAGCATTCGCAGCGCAACCCCCTCTGGTGATCGTCGTGCTCGTAGTTCTGGGAGCTGAAGCTTTTTTCGGGGGCACATATTTCGCCATCGCCACAGGTGCCAGGGTCAGCCAGAAACCCAGGACTAAACCCACAAACCGTTGAGATCGCTGCGCTAGAGACAGTTGGAATTGATGAGTCATTTCCGCAATTCTCCCTATTTTGTGTTTAACGATAGGGGAAACACCGTAAACACACCAAGGCTTTGGCCACAATTTAGGTTTGCGGGAAAGCGCAATCCCCCTAACGCCACCACCTTTTTTGCTGCGGCCAAGTTAGCTCACACACCAGCCCCTTCGGATTGTTTGGGTAACGCCGAAAGCTGCCTCCCAACTGTCTCGCCAGGTTTTCTGCCAGTTGAGTTCCCATCCCAGCCCTAGAAGATTTGAACTTGAGCTGAGGAAATTTGCGAGCGAGAGACTGTTCTGGCATCTCCACTGCTACCCCAGCGAGCCCTCGCCCATTATCTGTGACCCGAATCACCTGCTGATTGCCTTCCGGTTGACAAGTTACGGTTAGGCGGGTTGCTCCCTCCGCATACTTGCCTACATTACACAAAGCTTCTTCCAGGAATCGACAGAGGGCTCGCTTGTGCTCCAAACGCAGGTGCTGCGTGTCTAAAGGCTCAAACTGCACAATCTTGAATTTGAGATGGCTGAAATGGGGCAAATCTCGTTCTAGGGTGTTGATGTACACCCTGTAGAGCAGTTCGTGAAGCGGTGCTTGCAGGGCAAACTCAATCTCTCCACCCAGTTGCAAATTCCCTGCCTCGTCAAACACCTTGCGCTGAGCAGAGCCAAAAATGGCATAGATCTCCTGCTTCATGCGCTGCAAATCGGAGAGCAAAGGCGAGGGGTGGTCTTGGGCTTGTTCTTCGCGCAACACTTTACTGAGCAGTTGCAACGGTTCGCTGTGAATGGCATCAAAAATTTGTTGAATCACAAACTGCCGCTCTTCCAAGCGCGATCGCAACTGCTGTTCATGACGGTAGAACAAGGCAGCAGTCAGCCCTGCTCCATTGAGCACCAATCCCAACAGGGCGGGCACTAGCGGAATCCACCAACCTAACAGAATCGCTCCATAACTGAGGCCAATCAAGCTGCCACTCGCCACGGCTAAGGCCAAAAGCAGACGCCCCGGCGATCGCAACCAACGCCCCAAACTGATACCGATTACACCCCAGCCGACAATCCACACATATTCCCAGCCGTCACTCCAAACTTTGAGTAACGGACGATTATCCAACACCGCACTGGTAATCTGGCTAATGGCATGGGCTTGCATCTCCACCCCGTAGATGCGCCCCGGATTAATCCCCGCGATCGCTCCAGAGTTCGCCAAATCCTTCGCACTAAACGACATCACCCCAATCAGCACCATCTTTCCCCGTAGCCAATCAGGATCAACCTGCCCTGCCTGAATCTGAGCCAGGGAGAGCACTCGAAAGGGCTTTAGCCCACTGCGAACATTGAGCAAAATTTGATTGCCCCCCGCATCCCCCCTGACATAGCCTCCGGTGTTAGGTTGAAACCGTGTCAGCTCCACTGAGTCAAAGCGCATGGCTTCTGCGTCTCGGATGCCGTTGTTGAGTTCAATGCCTTTGGTGGCGAGATATGCTTCTGTCAACCGCATCGTGAAGGAGAAATTATATTCTTCCTGGCGATCGTGCGCTCCAAGGAGACTGCGTCGCTGATACCCATCTCCATCGGGCACCACATCCGCAAACCCAACTTGTTCGGGTGGTAACGCTGGGGGAGGAGCCACGGTAAAGCCACTGCGGTCTGGGAGGGCAATTTCAGCACCGATTACATTGGCTTGGGTCCGAAAAATAGATGCTAAAGCTGCATGTCCCGGTTCTACAGGGAGATCTCGCACGATATCTAAACCGATGACGGCAGGCTGATAAGTTTGCAATCGATTAATTGACTGGGCAATCACACCATCCGGAATCGGATAGGTTTTAGCGCGTTGGATATCTGCTTCCGTAATCCCTACAATCACAATGCGCTCATCGGTCGGTTCGGAGGGGCGCGATCGCAACAGTTGATCCAGCACGACCAGTTCTAAAAACTGCAATCCTCCCGTCAGCCGAGCTAGAATGACTCCTGCAATTACTAGCAACCCTGGCAGCGCACTTCTCCGCCAGATCCTGCTTTCAGCTTGCAAGGTTTTCCAAAGTTGGTGGCTCACTAGTCAATCAGTCCTACTTCTCTGGCCCTCAATTCCGTCTGAATCCGCAGATTCTTGTCGGTGTCAGGATAGACTTCCAACACGTCTCGGATTTTGTTCCAATAGTATTGCACCGTCCGCTCCGAGATGTTCATCCGCTTCG
>NZ_JACJPK010000108.1:0-340412 GCF_014696035.1 Trichocoleus sp. FACHB-262
GCGGAGGACCCTGAATTTGAGACGTTCTACACGAAGAACATCTTGCTGAACGAGGGCATCCGCGCTTGGATGGCACCTCAAGATCAGCCACACGAAAACTTTGTCTTCCCTGAGGAGGTTCTGCCCCGTGGTAACGCTCTCTAATCCAGTGGTTGCGGGCAGTGGCCGCGACCAAGAGTCATCTGGTTTTGCTTGGTGGGCTGGTAATGCCCGTCTAATTAGTTTGTCTGGTAAGCTGTTGGGCGCTCACGTCGCTCACCAAGGTTTGATTGTTTTCTGGGCTGGAGCGATGACCTTGTTTGAGGTCGCTCACTTTGTGCCCGAGAAGCCGATGTACGAGCAAGGCTTGATCTTGCTACCGCACTTGGCTGCTCAAGGCTGGGGCGTGGGTCCTGGTGGTGAAGTGATCAACACCTTCCCCTACTTTGTAGTGGGTGTATTGCACCTCATTTCTTCTGCGGTACTTGGTTTGGGTGGCATCTACCATGCTGTCCGTGGTCCCGAAACCCTAGAAGAGTACTCCTCCTTCTTTGGCTACGACTGGAAGGACAAGAACAAGATGACCACCATCATCGGTATTCACCTGATCCTGTTGGGAGGCGGTGCTCTGCTACTGGTGGCCAAGGCGATGTTCTTTGGTGGTCTCTACGATACTTGGGCACCAGGTGGTGGTGATGTACGGGTTGTTACTAACCCCACCTTGAACCCAGCTACTATCTTTGGCTACCTGTTGAAGTCCCCCTTTGGTGGCGATGGCTGGATTGTCAGCGTTGACAACCTAGAAGACATTGTTGGTGGTCATATTTGGGTCGGCTTGGTTTGCATTTTCGGTGGTATTTTCCATATTCTGACCAAACCTTTTGCTTGGGCTCGTCGGGCTTTCATCTGGTCGGGTGAGGCTTACTTGTCCTACAGCTTGGGCGCTCTGTCCCTGATGGGATTCATCGCTTCTTGCTTTGTTTGGTACAACAACACTGCTTACCCCAGCGAATTTTTCGGTCCTACGGGTCCTGAGGCGTCTCAAGCGCAAGCAATGACCTTCTTGATTCGTGACCAACGCTTGGGTGCAAACGTCGGTTCTGCTCAAGGTCCTACAGGCCTTGGTAAGTACCTGATGCGCTCCCCCACGGGTGAAATCATCTTCGGTGGTGAAACCATGCGCTTCTGGGACTTCCGTGGTCCTTGGTTGGAGCCTCTACGTGGTCCCAACGGTTTAGATCTCAACAAGATCAAGAACGACATTCAACCTTGGCAAGTACGCCGCGCGGCTGAGTACATGACCCATGCTCCTCTAGGTTCTTTGAACTCTGTAGGTGGTGTGGCAACCGAAATTAACTCTGTTAACTTCGTGTCTCCTCGCGCTTGGTTGTCAACTTCTCACTTTGTGCTCGCTTTCTTCTTCCTAGTCGGTCATCTGTGGCATGCGGGTCGTGCACGGGCTGCTGCGGCTGGTTTTGAGCGAGGCATCAATCGTGAGAGCGAACCCGTACTCTCCATGCCTGACCTAGACTAAGACTATCTCTATCAAGCTTGTCTTAGCCTAATAGGCAAATAACTTTCAAGCTCCTGTGTCATAGCAGGAGCTTTTTTAATGGGGCAATGTTTAAGGCGATCGCCCTTGCCTACACAAAAGCAAGAGGATTTGAGGATTTATAGAAACGTAAAAGAAACAAAAAGGAAAGTAAAGCAGGGCCAAGAGTTTGAAATGATAGAGCTAAAGCCCAGTTTTAGGGAGACGAATATGCGTGAGTCAGATCTAACCGATGCTTTGAAATGGACTCCTGAAGCCAAAGTGAAACTTCAAAATATTCCCTTTTTCGTGCGATCGCAGGCACGCCAGCGGATTGAGCATTTAGCGCGAGAAGGGGAGATGGATACGGTGACGGCTGAACTCGTCGAGCAAGCTCGCTTAGAGTTTGGTCAATAAACACCAACCCCACAGTGTTTCTAATTAACTGCCTTCCGTGCTCATGGCTGATAACACGGCCTGTTGGCTAGCAGCTGTGTAGATGGAGCGCAGGTGATCCATTGCGGCTGAAGTTGGAGGTTGAGCCGTAGCAGCACTGGAGCTAGATTCTGGCTTGATAGAGATCGGGCCGAGCACATCCAGAATTGTTTCTGTGCTGGGAGGAGGCGCAATTACTACCAAAGAGGACTCTAGTTGTTCGTTGTAGTGCCAAAACTGGTCGAGATTGAGAGGGGCAATGAGTTGGGATCGCTCATTCGTTGCTTCTTCTGGCACTGTTTCTGACGTTCCCTCACTGTTAGCACTCCGCATTTGTCGCAGGGCGGCAATGATTTGCTCTTTGGTGCGACCTCGGAGTTCAAACAGAACAAAGGGATCTTCACTAAAGCGATCGCCCAACAGATAATAAACCGCGCCAATATGCTTGCAGGGGTTTGCAGGGTCGGGACAAGAGCATTTGCTGTGGATGTCGAACCGCGTCAACGGAAACAAGCTTAAACCATTGCTAGTAAAGACTTCTTCGATGCTTTGAGGCATTTCTCCCGCCAGTAGTTTGGCGGAAAAAATTGCTCGCTGCGACATGGTTTCAATCACATATCCCCATTGTTCATCATCGAACGGATCGAGGGAGAGCGAGACTTGGTACGGCTCAGGAGCGGTGCCTTGAACTTGGGCAGATACCTTTGGCCCCTGGAACTCTAGTTCTAGAACATTGCCTTGCCGAGCGTAATTGCGAGCTCGTTCTAACCGTCGCCGCCAGCCAAAGGACTCTAGAACATCTACCCAGCGCTGTGCCCACCACTCGCGACTGGGCTGGAGAGAAACGCCATCAGCGGCAGTGGTAGCTTTGGGCGGTGGGTTGTTTTTAGGGAGATTAGAAGAATAGTGGGTCATTCGGCATCCTCATCAATCACAGCACTGCGATCGAGCAAGAGCAAGTTGCGGAGTTGATCGGTATCCAGCTCAGTTAGCCAATGTTCACCTGCTCCTACTACCTGCTCGGCCAAGGCTTTTTTACTTTCGATTAGTTCATGAATTTTTTCTTCCAGGGTGCCGTTGCAGACAAACTTATGCACCTGGACATTGCGAGTTTGACCGATACGGAATACCCGGTCAGTCGCTTGGTTTTCGACTGCTGGATTCCACCAGCGATCGAAGTGGAAGACATGGTTGGCGCGAGTTAGATTGAGACCCACTCCGCCTGCTTTAAGGGAAAGAATGAAGATTTGAGGGCCTTGTGGATCTTGTTGGAAGCGATCGACCATTTCCTCGCGCTGTTTCTTGGAGGTGCTGCCGTATAGGAATGGAATTTCTTGCTTGAGCTGTTTTTGTAGATGGTCTTGGAGCAATTTGCCCCATTCAGCAAACTGAGTAAAGATTAGGGCGCGATCGGCTCGGTTGGCACCCACTTCTTCACTCGTCGCTAAAATTTCTTCCAGCATCTCCTCCAAGCGCTGAAGTTTGCCTGAACGAGCTTTAAAGGATGAAGTAGTTGTTTTTTCATCCTTCCTCTTTCCGCCTTCATCCTTCCCCAAATCTGGGTGGTTACAAATTTGCTTTAGTTTCACCAGTAGTGCCAAAATCATGCCTCGCCGTTTAATGCCTTCAGCGCTATCAATTTCGGCCAAGGAAGCATCGACAGCCTGCTGATATAGTTTTGCTTGCTCGGCAGTCAGCCCACAGAAAATAGTCATTTCCTGTTTTTCGGGCAAATCTTGGATAATGCTGCGATCGCTCTTGAGGCGGCGCAAGATAAAAGGTTGCACCAGCGATCGCAAGGTTTTAAGCGAGGCAGTATCGCCGTAACGCTCGACCGGAATCGCAAATCGTCGTTGAAAGAAGTTCTTTGGCCCTAAGTAGCCAGGATTGAGGAAGTCCAAAATGGACCACAGCTCCGAGAGGCGGTTCTCTACGGGAGTTCCTGTCAAGGCAATGCGAAAGTGGTTCTCTAACTGTCGGACTGCTTGCGATTGCTTAGCGTCTGGATTTTTAATATTTTGAGCTTCATCTAGCACCACTCCCTGCCAACTCACAGTTTGCAGATCTTTCAGGTCTCGCTGAATCAGAGCGTAACTCGTAATGACTAAATGTTGACCTTTAACAGTTTTAGCAAAAGCTTTACCTTTAGGACGCTTGTCACCGTGATGCACCATCACTTTGAGGGTGGGAGCAAATTTCTTTACTTCTCGCTCCCAATTCCCTAATACAGAAGTGGGACAGACCAACAAGGTCGGTTGTTCTAGAGCGTTTTGCTCCTGTAGATGTAACAAGAAAGCAATGAACTCCACGGTTTTACCTAAACCCATATCGTCCGCGAGGCAAGCCCCCAAACCCCAGCGCTCCAGAAATGCTAGCCATCCTGCACCACGGGCTTGGTAGGGGCGCAGTTCTCCTTTAAAGGTAGTGGGAGTGGCGATCGCTTCTACAGATTGGCTGCCAGAGGTGAGGGCATTAATCAGCTCTTGCAAAGCACCGGAAGCTTCAAAACTCACAACGGGAAGCTTTTCAATCACTTGAGTGTCGCCTGTGCTAATTCGCAAGGCATCCTCTAGAGAAAGAGCCATCTGGTCTTTACGTTCTGCGAAGAAGTTCTGGGCGGCGCGGATATCTTGAGGACGCAGTTCTACCCACTCACCGTTGATTTCGACCAAAGGTGTGTTGAGTGCTACCAACTGGTCGAACTCTGCTTTGGAAAGCGTTTGACCCCCAATGGACAAACCCCAGCGGAAATTCAGCAGGCTTTGTAGCCCTAAACGGCGATCGCCCGCGATAGAAGTCTCAGCTTGAATTTTCAGTCCGAGACGGTTGGCCCAGCCTTCTTGGTTGGCTAGCCCAGGGGGGAGAATCACGCCAAAGCCGCTGTCTTGCAAGCGCCAAGCTGCCGTTTTAATAAACTCGTACACCTGCAAAGCGGTGAGACGACAAAACTGAGGTCGTTGCTCGTGTAAGCTCGGTTCTAGCAACGGGTACAGTCTTGAAGCGAGCCCTAAGCCTGCTAGTAGCGTTTCTTGTGGTCGCTCAATCGTGCGGCCTAAATACACTAACCGCTCCACTGGATTGCTCCAAATGGTGGGGGCACTTAGCAAAAAGTCGGCATCATTAGCTGCCTGCAAGAAATATTCCAGGAGCCATTCCGTTTGACCACTGACTGGAGGATGCAAATAGAAGCAAGTCCGAAACCGTCGCTGCTCCACCAAATAATCTTGGAGCGGAGCTGTCCAGGTCTGTAAAGCAGATTCTAAACGCCCTACGGTCGTTGGATCGGTTGCGACTAAATCAGATTCAGTGCTTAACGCTTGAAGCCACAGTTGCAGAGCTGGATCAATGGCCGCGTCTGGTTTGCGGCGATCGCCTGAAGCTGGCGTAAAAGTTGGAGGACTGGCGATCGCTCTAACTTGGGCATCCAACGTATTGTTTAAGAATTCTCGAATTAAATCTTGCGGAGCTAGGGGTAAGTCTAGGGCTTGGACTTGAGACGCAGATGGAGATGCAGCTTGATAAGTGCGGCAAACCGCAGGTAAGTGCTGACTAAACTTTTCTAATCGAGCTTGGTCAGTGGCACTGTCTAAAAGCACGTGCCAACGAGCGACTACCGCATTGGCATTGGTTTGTACTATCGGCAGAAACTTCGATCGCGCCAGCAAATCTAGGCTCCAACGAGCCATGTGGGACCAAAACCGCAAATCATCGCCCACAAACGAGTCTTCCGCACCAAAGGAACTCAGCGGCAAAGCCTGCAAAAATTGCATTGCAGCCAAGGGTGGTAGACAAAAGCCTTCGACTCGCCAAGAAGAGAGACAGAGGGCATCGGGTGTGACTTCAGCTTCACTAACTGCCGCAGCCGAATGTTGTGGGATAGCGGCTGTGGCTGTAACCCAAGTGGGCAAAGCCAAAACTTGCGATCGCCAAGTGATCTCGCCATCGGCAGTGGTAGCAGGTTCAACGGCGATCGCAGTACTTGCGGCACGTTTACGAGAGCGTCCCGCCGGAGTTGAGCTTGCTGCTGGAGACACGGCAGCAGTTGGTAAAGTCCACTTGAGCTTGCCTGCTTGTTGCAGCGATCGCAGGAACTCGGCTAACTCGCTAGGTGCGATCGCGAAGGGATGCTCAGGAATTTGGTCAGTGGTAATGGCAGTGTCTTCAGCAATCCGTCGCCACGTCTCACCCCAAACAAAAAAACAGCCCGTGAAATTCAGAGATGAATGCTCGCCTAGTTCTGATGCACTCTGATGAGCCACATTTTTGGAAGTTTGCAGTAACCAACTACCGTGTAAAATTGCCATGCGATTTTAAGTTGCCGAATTTTATCAGGATTAAAAGTTGGAGTAAAACCTACCGAAGCTTGCCATCTGCGTAGCCATGACTTTCTTGAACTAAGAATTCTGAGCTGATCAGTCTTTTGTTAATTACTGAATGAATATCCAGTTGCCGCTCTATAAAACGCTACGAAATGGAATGTCAGCCAAGCTCGATCGGATGCAGCTTGCCGATCGCGAGTGGGTTCGGGAACTGTTGAATATTGTCATTATTGAAGGCCAAACCTATCCTCAAATACAACCTTTGGGCGAAAGTGAATTTGCAGCTTATTGGGCGACTCATGATGCCTTTGTCGTGCGGGGGGTGAACGACCTAGGGGGCCAGGACTTACCGAAGATCCTAGGAGCCTTTTATCTCAAGCCCAACTTTCCAGGACGATGCAGCCATCTCTGCAATGCTGGGTTTATTGTGGAATCGAGTCTTCGCGGCCAAGGAATTGGGCGCTGGATGGGAGAGTCAATGTTAGCGATCGCCACTGCCCAAGGTTATGAGGCGGTGATATTTAACTTGGTGTTTGCCACCAATACCCCTTCCATCAGCCTATGGCAATCTTTAGGATTCAGCACCATTGGGCGAATTCCTGAAGCTGTACAGTTAGCTGATGGCTCTCAAGTTGATGCCCTCATTCTATATCGGTCTTTACGCTGATTGTGCTTACCAATAACTTGTTGAATTATTGCTCAAGCCATGAGCATCTCTCGGCTCAGTTTCGTGAGCAAGCAATAACAAAATCAGCCATTGAAGGCATGGTTTATACCTGCAATTTCTAGCGAGCTCTCACAAAAAAATCATTAATTATTGTTGAGTTGAATGACTAAAGATTGAGGGCTAGGTAAGGAATTGCCCTGGCTAATTTATTCAAGCGATCGCCTCCAAAGACTCTCCTGTAAAGGCAGCACAAGGGCATCAGTGCTACGATTGCCACAGAAGAAAAAAATAAGAACAACAAAGGAACGAACGCTACATGGTAGAGATAGACAAGTCAATATCCTTTGATGGACGGGATATTCGACTTAAGGTTGGTTTGCTGGCCCCCCAAGCAGGCGGATCAGTATTAATTCAATCGGGCGATACGGCGGTTCTAGTGACGGCTACAAGAGCCACAGGGCGAGAAGGAATTGATTTCTTGCCATTGCTGGTGGACTACGAAGAAAGACTTTATGCAGCAGGTCGGATTCCAGGCGGATTTCTCCGGCGTGAGGGTCGTCCCCCCGAAAGAGCAACCCTGACCAGCCGTCTAATTGACCGTCCCCTGCGGCCACTATTCCCCGGTTGGTTGCGGGATGACATTCAAGTGGTGGCAACCACCGTGTCAATGGATGAGCGAGTCCCCCCCGATGTGCTAGCGGTGACGGGAGCTTCCATTGCGGTGTTGTTGGCTCAGATTCCCTTTAATGGCCCAATGGCAGCCGTGCGCGTCGGTTTGGTGGGTGATGATTTTATTATTAACCCGACCTACACCGAAATTGAGTCTGGCGATTTGGATTTGATTGTTGCAGGCTCGCCCGATGGCGTGGTCATGGTGGAAGCAGGGGCGAACCAGTTGCCTGAGCAAGACATGATCGAGGCAATCGACTTTGGTTATGAAGCGGTGCGCGACCTGATTCAAGCTCAGCGTGATTTGCTGGAAGAGTTGGGCATTGCTCTGGTGCAAGAAACGCCCCCCGAAATCGACTCGACGCTAGAGACGTTCATTCGCGATCGCGCCACGGCTCAGATTAAAGAAATTCTGGCCCGCTTTGAACCAGACAAAAAGGTACGAGATGCCGCTTTAGATCAGGTCAAAGAAGCGATCGCCAGTGAAATTGCGGCTTTGGAAGAAACCGATGCGGTACGAGTCGCCGCAGCAGCAAACTCCAAAGCGCTCGGCAACACCTTCAAAGACATCACCAAAACCCTCATGCGTCGTCAAGTGATTGAAGACGGAGTGCGTGTAGATGGGCGGAAGTTGGATGAAGTACGGCCCATTTCTTGTCGGACTGGGGTACTGCCTTCGCGTGTACATGGCACTGGCCTATTCAACCGGGGCTTGACTCAGGTGTTGTCGGTTGCCACATTGGGTACTCCTGGCGATGCCCAGGAACTAGACGACCTGCACCCCGACGAGCAAAAGCGTTATCTGCACCACTACAATTTCCCCCCCTATTCGGTGGGCGAAACTCGGCCCATGCGATCGCCTGGTCGTCGGGAAGTGGGCCACGGTGCCCTGGCAGAACGCGCCTTAGTGCCTGTCTTGCCGACTCAGCAAGAATTCCCCTATGTGATTCGGGTTGTGTCTGAGGTGCTGTCTTCCAACGGTTCCACCTCGATGGGTTCCGTTTGCGGTTCTACCCTGGCCCTAATGGATGCGGGTGTACCGATTACCAAACCTGTTAGCGGTGCGGCAATGGGTCTGATTAAGGAAGGTGACGAAGTCAGAATTCTGACCGATATTCAAGGCATCGAGGACTTTCTGGGTGACATGGACTTCAAAGTAGCTGGAACCGATAGCGGCATCACAGCGCTACAGATGGACATGAAGATCACTGGGCTGTCAATGGAAATCATTTCCAAGGCGATCGCCCAAGCCAAGCCTGCCCGGATGCACATCCTGGATAAGATGTTGGCCACGATCGACCAACCGCGTCAGGAACTCTCACCCTACGCGCCCCGCCTACTGACGATCAAGATCGATCAAGATTTGATCGGCATGATCATTGGCCCAGGTGGTAAGACGATTAAAGGCATTACCGAAGAAACCGGAGCCAAGATCGACATCGAAGATGATGGCACCGTCACCATCTCGGCAGTCGATGGCGAAAAGGCGAAGCGGGCCCGCAACATCATCCAAGGCATGACGCGCAAGCTGAATGCGGGAGATGTCTATGCAGGCCGCGTGACTCGGATTATTCCAATTGGGGCGTTTGTGGAATTCCTCCCTGGTAAAGAAGGGATGATCCACATTTCTCAGTTGGCTGAGCACCGGGTCGGCAAGGTGGAAGATGAAGTAGCGGTTGGCGATGAAGTAGTGGTGAAGGTCCGGGAAATTGACAACCGGGGCCGCGTCAACCTCACTCGTTTGGGTATTCATCCCGACGAAGCTGCTGCCGCGCGTGAAGCTGTGACTGCGGAATAAGTAACATTAGGTTTTAGCCAGTGAGCTAGTATATCGGTTCACTGGCTAAAACTCTTAATTCAAGCGATCGCTTTTTTCCTAACTGGAGAAGGGCGATCGCTTTGAGTTTAATTCTGGGTTCCTAAGTAAAACTGCCCCCTCAAAGCCTTAAACTGGAGGTTGCATTTCGAAGTGTTGTGAGTTTGGCTGAAGCACCTGTGCGCAAAATCGTTATTGCTGGCAACTGGAAAATGTACAAAACCCAGGCAGAATCCCTGGAGTTTTTGCAAGGATTTATGTCCGAATTGGATGCAACCCCAGATGAGCGGGAAGTAGTCGTTTGCGCTCCGTTTACAGATTTAGGGCTGTTGTCTAAGAGCCTGCATGGTAGCCGAGTTCAGTTAGGCGCTCAGAACGTTCATTGGGAAGACGTGGGTGCCTACACGGGTGAAATTGCTGGTGCCATGTTGGCTGAAATTGGGGTGCGGTTTGTAGTCGTGGGTCACAGCGAGCGCCGACAGTACTTTGGTGAAACCGACGAAACCGTAAACTTGCGCCTGAGAGCAGCCCAAAGGCATAACCTCACCCCCATCTTGTGTGTGGGCGAAACCAAGCAGCAGCGGGACGCTGGCGAAACCGAAGCCGTGATCTTTAACCAATTGGCAAAAGACTTAGTAGGCGTTGACCAGCAGAATCTAGTGATTGCCTACGAACCTATTTGGGCGATCGGCACTGGTGATACTTGCGATTCAGCAGAAGCCAATCGCGTGATTGGGTTAATTCGTCAGAAGTTAACCAACGCCAATGTCTCAATTCAATATGGTGGGTCTGTCAAGCCAGACAACATCGATGAGATTATGGCTCAACCAGAAATCGATGGGGCTTTAGTCGGTGGTGCCAGTTTAGATCCCAAGAGCTTTGCCCGGATCGTCAACCACCAAGCGTAGAACCTAGCAACTATACCCAAGCAGGGCACCTCTTGTAGGTGCCCCTGTTAAAGATTATTCCAAATGGGCGTCACTGTTGACCTGGGTCGGCAAGCAGATGGTAAACACGGAACCTTGGCCAAACTCACTCGCAACGGTGATGTCACCCCCCATCATTTGACAGAAACGGCGACTCAGCGATAGACCCAAGCCAGTGCCACCATAGCGACGGGTGGTTGAAGCGTCTGCTTGAGTAAAAGGTTGAAAAATTTGTTGCATCTGCTCTGGGGTAATGCCAATCCCCGTATCAGCAACCTCGAAGATAAAACAGTCTGAGCTTGTAGCTGCTCCTATAGCCAGGCGGGTCTGGCTTTTGTAGACCGTCAAGGTAATCAGCCCTTGTTGCGTGAATTTGGTGGCATTGTTTAATAAATTGCAGAGGACTTGACGCACCTTCATCAAGTCAGCCTGCATAGAACCTAAATTAGCTGCCAGGTTAACCTGTAGCTTGTTATCGTTCTCTCTCAGAGACAGATAAATGGTGGCAACGACCTCTTCTACTAGTGTCGCCAGGTCAAAGGTCTCGACATAGAGATCCATTTTGCCTGCTTCAATTTTGGAGAAATTTAGGATATCGCTGATCAGTGCGAGCAGATGATGTCCTGACCTGCCAATCGTCTCCAAACCAGAAGCAAACTCCTCATGCCCCATTTCTTGCAGTTCTTCTTGAATTAGCTCACTGTAGCCAATCACGGCATTGAGCGGAGTCCGTAACTCATGGCTCATGTTGGCTAGGAAGGTATTTTTGGCCCGGTTAGCGGCTTCTGCTGCTTCCTTTGCCGCTTGCAATTTAGCCTCCGCTTGCTTCCGCTCAGTCACATCTCGCCAAACAATTAAGCGACCTGTTAAGCGACGGTAGGAGTCAGTCAAGGGAGAAATGCGTAGATCAAAGCAGCGTTCATCCTCGCCAGTGCCAAAGCTGATTTCGGTATGTGCTTCTAAAAGGTTGCCATACTCCTGTAGTAAATGCGGCCACTGGGCCAGCACACGCATGGCAGGTTGTCCGATCGCGGCGGCATTCCACCCAATCATTTGTTGGGCCGCAGGATTGAGGTCTACAATCCGATTTTGAAGGTCTAAAACCATCACGCCATCGCTCATGCTCTCAATGACGGCATCTCTAGCCACAGGCACAATGTCGAGCAGACGGAAGCGGAACAATCCCCAAGCTGTCGCGGCTCCTGTGACTGTGAAAGCAAATGGAGTAAGGTCTAAGTGAGGAAAGGGATTTAAGCGTAAGAGGTAGAGGGCATTAGCGAGCCAAGGCGCGATCGCCCCGATCAATAAAGCCCAAGCTTGCCCCCGATAGAGCTGAGGAGAACGCAGCAACGCTTGCACGACTAGAACCGTGCCCAACCCAGTTATGAGGTAGGAGTAAGCGGCATGAATCCAGAACCCAATGCCGTGGGTCACGCTCAGGAGGGTGTAGGAGCTAATTTGCTCAAGTTCCGTCTGGAACCAAATTAGCCGATGCCACTCGTTCGTCCACACCAGAAGTGACATGACCAGCGGTTCAATGGTCAGCAGGAGCAAGTTTCTCCGAGTCATCCACTTGGTTCGCCCTGTGTACTGGAGGGCAAAGAGTAACCAAGCCGCTGGCACCACCACAATGCCGAAGTACTGAACTTTCCCTGCTAAAACTTTGCTAGCGAGGTCGCTGCTGCTCAGTTCCCAGATATATCCGAGCAACCATTGTGAAACACCCAACATGAACAGGGCAAAGGTATTAGCAATACTCGCAGAGCGACGCCGCCATGCCAGGTACACGAGGGTGATGGAGACCCCAGCGGCAATGAGGAGCGGAATAGCATAAGGAGTAGACTGCCAGCGCAGCATCCTAGAAAATCCCCACGTTAATAAAGGGGCAGCCTAAAGAGGCTTGTTCAGAAAAAAGTGCATTTTTTCTAGTAACTGATTGAAGTTGACTGGCTTCGTTTCGTATTCATCGCACCCTGCGGCTAGACATCTTTCGCGATCGCCTGCCAGGGCATGGGCGGTCAGCGCGATGATGGGAATGGTGTGGGTGGTAGGAGCAGCCTTGATCTGTTGAGTTGCTTGCCAACCGTCCAGAACGGGTAGGCTCATGTCCATTAGAATCAAGTCGGGTGTCTCTGCTTGGGCGATCGCGATTGCTTGAACCCCATCGGCAGCATGTACAACTTGGTAGCCGCGCTTTTGAAGCCGCCGTAACATCATAAAAGAATTCACCTCGTTGTCTTCAACGAGTAAAATTTTGGTCATATTTTTTTGCTAGCCTGCTGGCTCAAAAACGGCTAAATAACGGCTAAATATTATTGCTGTATAACTAAGCGTCTCTATATCTAGTTGTATAGCAAGATGCTGAAATGACCACCGGTTTCCTACGTGGGTTGACTTCACCTTCAGAATAGTCTATTCGGTATCTTTCGCTACTGTATATCTAGTGACTTCAATGCTAACGCGTGCTACCTGGACAACCTGGACAATTAGAAATAATCGCTTCGATTGGGGAGCACGTACCTACTTGATGGGAGTTCTGAATGTTACCCCAGACAGCTTTAGTGATGGTGGAAAATTTGACTCCTTGGCGACAGCCTTAGAGCAGGCCAAACATTTAGTTGCGGCTGGTGCAGACGTTCTAGATATTGGTGGTCAGTCTACCCGACCCCAGGCCGCTGAGATAGATGTAGAAACAGAACTAGCGCGGGTAATTCCGGTGATAAAAGCGGTGCGATCGCAACTGGATGTGCCCATTTCGGTAGATACAACCAGAGCGGTTGTCGCTAAAGCGGCGGTAGAGGCTGGAGCTGACATCATCAACGATATTTCGGGTGCAACCTTTGATCCAGAGATGCTATCTACTGTGGCTGCCTTGCAAGTCCCTCTGATCTTGATGCATATCCGAGGCACCCCTCAGACAATGCAACAGTTGACTGATTACCAAGACTTAGTCGGCGAGATTCAAGCCTTTTTGCAAGCTCGCATAGAAGCGGCGATCGCGGCGGGAATTAACCCTGCTCACCTAATGATTGATCCGGGAATTGGCTTTGCCAAAACTTACTCGCAAAACTTAGAACTGCTGCGCCGCATCTCAGAGTTTCGAGCCTTAGGTTGCCCAATTCTGGTTGGGCCTTCCCGCAAAAGTTTTATTGGTCATATTTTGAATCAGCCGGACCCACAGCAACGAGTCTGGGGAACAGCGGCTGCTTGTTGTGCCGCGATCGCTGGCGGCGCTGACCTACTGCGATTGCATGATGTCCAGGAACTGCGAGATGTTTGCCTTGTAGCAGATGCAATTTGGCGGCAAGAACTGGCTTAACTTACAGGTAAAACCTGCCTGAGTCAGGATGAAGCACCATTACCAGGACCGCCACCGAGTCCCGGATCAAAACCATCGGGCGTGGTTGGTGTTTCCATCAAGTTCTCCAAAGCTTCGCTCAAAGCCTTCGGGTCCATGAAAATGACTTTGGAGTTAGGACTTTCACTAATTTTTTCATTGGCTTCTACATACCGCTGAGCAATTAGGTACTTCAGCACCTCACTCGTATTGGGTTGAGCTTGCAGCGCTTTCGCAATTAACCGCATCGATTCAACCGTGCCC
This sequence comes from Trichocoleus sp. FACHB-262, assembly GCF_014696035.1. Lineage (NCBI taxonomy): Bacteria > Bacillati > Cyanobacteriota > Cyanophyceae > Leptolyngbyales > Trichocoleusaceae > Trichocoleus > Trichocoleus sp. FACHB-262. The sequence continues at coordinate 13,944 of NZ_JACJPK010000108.1, forward strand.
TCTGCCTCAGAAATGGAAGCCCGCTTGCGAATTTCCGCCGCTCGTTGCTGCGCCATCGATTCTAGGAGGGAGGGAGGCGGTGAAATGTTCTGCACCTCAACCCGCGTTACTTTCACGCCCCAAGCTGCGGTCGCTTCATCGAGCTGATGCAGTAGGGTTTGGTTAATTTCGGAGCGAGATGAATAGGTGTCTTCTACTTTCATTTGGCCCAAAGCCGATCGCAGAGTTGTTAGCACCAGGTTTTTAATCCCCAACTCCACATCTTCTACCGAGTAGAATGCTCGCTCTAACTCTAGAATCCGCCAATAAACCACCGCATCCGCTTTCAAAGCCACGTTGTCTTTGGTAATGGCTTCTTGGGGTTCTACGTCTAAGACTTGCTCCCGTACCGTGTCTTCCAAAACAATGGAGTCTACAAAAGGCACGATAAAGTTCAAGCCAGGAGTGAGTTTGCGGTGATAGCGGCCCAGACGTTCTACCAGCGCTTCGTTGCCTTGGTTGATGATTTTTACAGAGCCGACGGTATAACCGACAATGACTAAAGCTAAGGCGGCAAGAATAGACTCCATAAGTCAATCAACTCCCGATGAGTGGGTTGGGCAGAAACGCAGAGCCAAAATTACTCAGACTACGACTTTTCAGTTTAGTGGTTAGTTTAGTCAGCTTGAGGGGAGTCTGTCTGAAATGTTAAGGTCCGGGTAGTTGGCAGGGATAACCAGGAGGGTGTTGCGTTGCCGCCCCACTACATAGACCCGCTGCTGGATTGCGATCGCCACATCTGGTAACTGACAGCAAGCTTGCCAAAGCGTTCCTTCATAAATGACAAGCCCCATTCCACCTGCCGGAATGGCAGTTCTGACCCAAGCTTCGGTATCGTGCTTGAGAGTTTTGGCTTCTTTCGGCATCAGCGATCGCATGAAACTCGCTAGGGTGAAGGACAGCACCCCCCATAAAATCATTTGGGCGAGGGGAGAAGGAACGCCAATGGTGGCGATCGCGGTAATGATGGCGGCGATGCCTAAAGCCGGGATGCTTGGTTCAGGAATCAGCGTCCCTAAGGCTAGACAGAGCATGCCGCCAATCAGCCACAGACTATGAGCAGGTAGAGTTACCACCAGAGGTGACCAGTGAAGAGGGGATAAGATACCAGCATTTGCAAGGGAGCTAGGCTACGTCATGCAGCGTCAATCGTGCAGCCCCAAGCTGGTTGGCAAGATAGTTCAGTTGCTAGATCCTACTCCCAGTGTACAAACTGGTGACTCGTTCTGGTGGAATGCCACCAATTGAGCTTTTGCCATCCCAATCAGCTAGAAACGATCAGCCAGAACCTGGACGACGCGAACCGAGTTGCCACGCAGAGCTGCCAAATGAGGCACTAACGGTGTAAAGCACTGAGTTACAAGCCACGAAATAATAGGCCAACGCCGAAACCTGCTGATTTACTTGAGTATTCAGTTGATGGGGCGGCAGGGCTGCTACTTTCATCCAAGGCGCTAAGCTGGCTGGCAATTTTGTGTTCAGGCGTAGCGGAATTTGGGCTGTAGAGAGTGATTGGGCATAGCCAGAAGTTAAAAACGGTTGGTATTGCTTAGCCTCTGGAGTCAGTTGCTTGATAAAAGCTAAACTCACTCCCTGCAGCAATTGGCGGAGATTTGCAGTTTCTTTGCCTTGCCGTTCTCGCACTAAAGCACTTTGGGTAATCAAGTCGCTAAAATTCGCTGGATCACCCACACTCAGATGAGTCCCTCCGATCGCGGTGACTAAATATTTAGGATTAGGCAGTTGGGCGAAAGGTTGTAACTGGTGGGTTAGGGTCGGGGTCAGGCTGTCTTCTGTACCCGTCAAAATCAAGGTTGGCGTTGCGACTCGCTTCAGTCCTTCTGGCCCAAACAAACGACCAATGACAGGATTGAGGGCGATCGCCTGCACCACTCTTGGATCGCGCAAGCTCACCCGACGTTCTGGTAGATCAATAGCGGTACATTGCAACCAGTCGGCAGGAGATAAACCGAGGGGGATGTGCTCTTGGCAAAACTGGCGCAACCCGACCACATTCAGTTCCGCTCCTGCCAAAGCCAGGGCTGTGTACCCTCCTAATGAGTGCCCCATGACGCTGGCTTGGTTTGTATTCAGCTTCCCCCGCAAGGCACCAGGTTTTTGATTTAGTTGTGCCAACTGATCCAGCAAAAAGCTGACATCCCTGGGGCGCTCAACAAACTCGGCGGCTGAGAGTAAAGTATCGCGAGCCTGACCTGGCGAAGGACTCGCTAACCAGGCCATGTTGCTGCCAGGATGCTCGATCGCGGCTACCGTCAGCCCATAGGAAGCTAAATGACGTGCCAAATAAGCCAGGAAAGTCCGATTCGCGCCAAAGCCGTGAGAAAGCACAACCAAAGGACCACTAGGGCGATCGCTCCAGTAAAGATCCACAGGAAGAGTACGCTGGCGTTGGCGATCGCGCAGCACCAGAGTCTTTTGCTCTACGACCTGAGGCCCAGGCACCGTAGGGTCAAAGGCGGCGGTAAAGGCAGAGTCTACCTTCAACTCGCGCTCTAAAATGGGGCTGAGAGCTTGGCTTTCCCAGTAGGAAAAGTTGAGTTGCGAGGCGAGCGCCGCGATCGAAGTGACATCTACCGTCACAGTTTCTTGGGGGAATGCTCTCAAGATCGCCAGGACACTCAAGCCATCGACCTGACGGGCCGCCAGCGTAATCGCGGCTTGCAGTTGTTCTACATTACTACCCGGAATCGCCACGCCCAAGGCAGCTAGCATTCTTTGGCCAGCTGGGGAGCGCAACAGCTCATTCACGACTTGATCGCCAATATTCGGGTCAAGTTCTAGGCGATCGGCCAGAGCTTTACGGATGTCAGGGGTCAAGACTAGTGCATAAGGTTTGAGTGCGGGAGACAGTTTTCCCGTCTTGGCAAATTCTTCTAAATCCGCGATCGCGATCGTCTGCTGAAAGGGGCCGAGGCGTAATGTGAGCCGTTCTGCCGCATGACTAGGGCTGGCAATACTGCAACTAAGCGCGACAGCAGCACTGCATAAGAGCCCTTGCATCCACCTTTGATAACGTTGTGGTAAAGCTGAATGGACGGCTGGGGAGGAGGCGACTCTCGGCTGAGGCCAGAAAAACTGCGGCATGTTCTCGAATGGCGACAAGTTCAACATCAATGAACTGCTAGAACCGCTTTGGCAAATGACTCTGGGCTATGCAAAAGCCTAAGTTTGCCAAAACACTTAGCAAGACAATTTGGTAGAAGGAATCTGTTGCGGGTTGTTCCCACCTGCTTTAAAGGTAGTAGAAAGTTGAAGCGTTTGATGTATTCCTGATGCCGAGCTGACTGAAAGATTGGTAAGAAATTGGTTAGGGAGTTGGAGCGGGGACAGCAAATTCTTGAGCTGCAAATTTGCGCCCGGAAACGGGGTCAATTACAATGCCGTAGCCAAACTTGACGTACTCTGGCTTCAAAATATTGTCTCGATGACCGTTGCTATACATCCAGCCCTTCTGAAACATTTCAATATCTCGGTAGGTGAGTCCGACGCTGGAGTCTTGGACATAAATAATGTTCTCTCCTACGCCCACTCTCGGAGCCCCACCGATCGCGTGAAACCGCTCGGTTGGCGTGCGGCCCTCTAGCGAGTTGTGAGCAAAATAGTGCCGATTCATCATGTCTTGGGCATGGAGTTGCGCGGCTTGGGAGAGGAGCGGATCTTCTACCAAAGTAGGCAAGCCGTTGAGTTGGCGATCGCGGTTCATCACCTCCAGGCCAAGCTTCTGTAGCTCTGGCAAAGAGCGGGGCGCTGAAGCAGTCCAAAGAGTCGCGATCGGCAGGCCAATCTTCCAATTGCTGCCCCCAGGACCGTTATAGAGGCCGAGATGGAAAACTTTTTCCGGTGATAGCTCCGCCCAAAAATAGTGAGCATCTAACGGATGGCCGCGTTGGGCCTGCTTGATGTAATGAAAAACGGGTGGAATCGTCCATAGGACTGCAAACAAGGCAGCGTAGCTTAACCAAACCTGTTTAGGGCAAGTCTTGCGCCAACTCGATCGCGAACTGCGGGAAGACAAACTTGACATACTGCGATCGCTCTATCGGATGCTCCATTTTCCGGGTTTATCCTATAAAAAGGTAGCTAGCAGAGATACCGTGAAAGCACCGTTGCGATCGCCGCTCAGAAATTTCATGCCCGTAAAAGTGCGACATTGAGCGGGTTTCAATCTCCAGTGATATGTACCACTAGCTCGCGGGTGTGGCTGCGTTGGCGATGCTCCCACACATAAATGCCTTGCCAGGTGCCTAGGACTAAGCGTCCTTGAGAAATGGGGATTTGCTCGGAGCTGTGAGTTAAGGCCGTTCGGATGTGAGCGGGCATATCGTCTGGGCCTTCAGCGCTGTGAATGTAGCGTTGGCTATCTTCGGGGACAAGCTTGGCAAAAAAGTTTTCTAAATCGCGTAACACGTCTGGGTCAGCGTTTTCTTGAATTAGCAAGCTCGCCGAAGTATGTCGCAAGAACAAGGTACAGAGCCCCGTCTCAATCCCTGACTCCGCCACGATCGCCTGAATCTTGGAGGTGATTTTAGCCAGCGACTTACCCGCAGTTGAGATTGTCACGAAACGTTGGTAATGGCGCATGAATTTTGAATAGCTGGTTAATTGAATAAATTTACTGGGCAAAGTGCTGAATCACCGCTTCAGCGATCGCCTGATTGCCATCGGTTCTGACCGCTTCAGACTGACGCGGGGGTTGAGGTGATTGGTGCAAAAACTCCCAGTCGCTGTGGAAAAATTCATCTGGTTGCAGAATTTGATGCTGAGCATGCTCCTGAATGCCTGCTAACAAGACAGGCGATTCGGCAAAGTCATCGCGAGTGATGGTGATAATCGGCAAATTCTGACGGCAAGCTTCGGCAAAGGTGCTGTATCCCGGTTTGGAGACTAAACGGCCACACAAAGGCATAAAGTCCACCGGACGGTATTGGTGATCGGTGACTTGGCGTATGTTCGGTAAATCTGGAGCTTGACGATCGAAAGTGATGAACTGCCAATCAGGGAAGCGCTGCAAATTCTGATAAGGAATTTGATCCAGACCCAAACCGCCGAAGGTGAGTAAAACGGTTCGCTCTGGCGGGGCAGTGAGATTAAACGTGGCGCGGAGCTGATCTAAGTCAAAGCGAGGCGAGCCTCCGGTTAAACCCACATCTGTAATTTGGGGAAAGGCGCTCATCGATTCGTGGAAAGGTAGGCGAAACAGGCGATCGCACTGTTGGAAGCAACCCCGAATCCAATCCGCTATCTCAACAAATTCACCGCCCCAAGCTTGATAGATAAAGTCCCAACCAAAGTTGCTCATCATCCAGCAAGGTACGCCAGCGGCTTTGGCAATTTTGGCAGCCAGGGGAGGAATATCCGCCAACACCAGCCCCACGCGATTTTGCTGAATAAAGTTCACTTCTGAGGCAATCAGCGATCGCTCTTGCGCCCGGATATGCCGCAGTTTTTCCAGCGTGGCGGCTTTGTCCATCGTGATGCTGTCGCTTTGGATAATCCCGACATCTAGGCCACGGGGACGGTGAATAAAGTCACCACTTACATACGACTCCAGCAACCACCGGGGGGCCGTTGTCACCATTGCCACCAAAATCTCTGGGCAGAGGCGTTGAATTTCTGCCACTACCGAAGCAGCACGAGTGGCGTGACCAAAACCGTGATTGGTAATTGCCACATATAAAACGGGTCGCGACATGCCTAAGCTCTCCTCCTACCCCACCGTTTGACAAAACTGCTGCACGCCCACCACCAAGCGATCGATCTCCGATTCTAAAGTCAGGTAATGCACACAAGCGCGGACACAATCAGGATTCAGAATGGTACGAACCATTAAACCTTGGCTCTCTAAAAACTGCGCCAGTTGACGGTGCGATCGCCCTGCCCCTTGATCTACCAGCCCGAAAGAAACCAGACCTGCTTCCGGTGGTGCAGTCCGCAAGCAATGAACAGCAGGTAACTCCTTCAGTTGTTGCCATAGGTAGCCGCTCAAAACTTGAATCCGCTGATAACGAGCTTCCACTGAACCCCATTCGCTCTGAGTCGCGATCGCCACTCTCAACGCAGGATATAAGGCATAGTCGGAAGTGGCTACCTCAAACCGTTTGCCGCCTCGTTCCCACCCTGCGGGTTGGCCATTAGCATCCGTGGTGATGCCTCGCCAGCCAATGAAGGTTGGTTGCAACGTTTCTAGAGTGTCTGGGCGAATGTATAATCCACCGACTCCAGCAGGTCCACACCACCACTTATGGCCTGTAAACGCATAGAAATCGACCGCTAGTGCTGCCAGGTCGAGCGGTAACACCCCGACCGATTGCGCTGCATCCACTAAAACCCGTACCGGATGTTGTTGAGTTGGGTAGGCGTGGCAAGCCACCACAATTTCTCCTAGGGGAAGCAACTGGCCCGTGTTCCACAGAATATGGCTGAGAACAACCAGGCGAGTATTAGCTGTTAAATGTTGCGCGATCGCCGCCACCGGATCACCTGCATTCAGCGTTGCCATCAGCGGGCAAACGTCTACCGCTACGCCAAACCGACGCTGAATTTCTTGAACCACAGCGATGATGCTTTGATGCTCACAGTCAGTCATCAAAATGCGATCGCCAGGTTGCCAATTGATACCCCAGAGTGCAATATTACAGCCCGTCGAGACGCTATCCGTCAAGGTGATGGTTTCAGCCGTTACGCCCAGCTCTGCAGCGATCGTTTGGCGAGTTTGCTGAGATTCCTGATTAATCCAGACATTGCTGCTATTAGAAAATGGGCCAGCTTGTTGCATCTGCAAGTGCGCTTGCTGCATTGCTGCTAAAGCCGCTTGGGGCATTGGGCCTTGACCACCGTAGTTGAAATAAGCTTTATTCGCTAAGGCAGGAAACTGGTGGCGATGACGCTCTAGAAGGTGATGAACCGGAAGCGTGCTGGTCATAGCGGCTCAAGTCAGTGGGCAAGCCCTAGCATTTTAGCAATTTAAGTTATGACGACATGAGCGTAGCCTTAGAATTTCCAATGATTTAGCAATTTGCCTAGAGAAATCAATCCTGGGATACATCCCCAATTAGATAGATTCTTATAAATTGTTTAAGGAAAAATATTTAGTGTTCGTGTGAGGAATTAGAGTCCCTATGGCAAACTGGCAACTACGTAGCTCCCTGCTGAAATCTGTTCTGATTGTTGGACTAGCGACTGTAATGGGTGCTAGTGGCAGCATCGGCATGGCTCTGATCGGGGAGCAGAGCGCGATCGCTCAAGAACAAGCTCCCGCTGAGGAGACCCCAGCTGAAGAGACTCCTGCTGAAGAGGCTCCCGCCGAAGAGACCCCCGCTGAGGAAACCCCCGCCGAGGAGACTCCTGCTGAAGAAGCTCCCGCTGAAGAGACCCCTGCCGAGGAAACCCCAGCTCCAACTGGGCAAGCTTCTGACCAACGAGTTCTTCCCATCGTGCTTGTCTCTACTGCTGGAGAAACGGCTAGCACCAGAGTTATTCCTGGCTACCAGCCTCGCTTTAGCAAGATTTTAGGCAGTGGTGCCCTACTTGTGAACGACGAAGATCAAGTCACAGGCTACTACTTCGCGACCACAGGTTTAGAGCCTAGCCAGACTCTGCCTTATCACTTTCATGGCGCTCTGACTGATGCTAACCCCACCAGTTGCGAAGGCGACAAAGCTCTATTAGATTCCGAAGTCGGTGGCGGCGTTATTACAGATTTGGCCGCGATCGCACCACTGCAATCTAGTGCTGGTGGCTTTGGTCGGGTTGGTTCACCCTTCAGCCCTGTTCAGCTATCTGCCCCGGTTGCTTTGGCAGACATTGGCTACCTAAACATCCACTCGACCCAAGGCACTCCTGTTGGCCCTGGCATCGTTTGTGCCAACGTGCGTCTAGATCCCGCTGGCTTCCTGCGTAAGTAAGCGTTCTGGTAGGGCTAAAGTTTGGAATGATTTGAGTGGTATGGACTACTCAAATCATTCTCATATACAACCACCAGAGGCCCTTTGGCGTTGCTGATCATGAGATGAATCTGGGTTCTTCGACAAAGTAGGCTGATTTAGCAGTCTCTAAATACCACAACTAAGCAAATTTCCTGCTAGCGTTGAAGGCATGTTCCTGACTACTGAACTCCTACTACAGTATCAACGCTGTAGTCGAAGAGCCTTCCTAGATATCTATGGAGATCTCACTCAACGAGATCCTCCGAGCGATTACTTGCTCAAGTTAATCCAGGACAGCGCGGCTCATCGACGCACTGTGTTGACAGAGTATGCTTGGCAGCAACCCACCTGGCCGCCGAGAGATTGGATTGCTGGAAGCCAAGCCACCCTGGAAATGATGCGGCAGGGAGTAGAGTGCATTTACCAAGGGATTCTCCTAAGGGAGACACCAGAAGGAGTGACCTTGGTGAGTCAGCCCGATCTCCTGATCAAGCAGCCTGGTCAGTCTTACTTTGGCGATTGGATTTACGTCCCAACTGAAATTAGGTTAGGCAAGCGCCCCAAGCTGGAATATCAAATTCTGGCTACGTTTCATACCTATGTTTTGGCTGCGGTGCAAGGCGCTTGGCCTGAGACAAGTTGGCTAATTTTGCGAGAAAAAGGAGCTTACGAAGTCGATTTGTGGACTTTATTGCCCCAGATGCAAACGATTTTGCAAGAGTGTCTGCAAACTCTGCTTGCCCCAGAAGCCCCAGAAGTTTTCATTGCTCGCAACCGCTGTAACCTGTGTGGTTGGCTGAACTACTGTTCGGGAGTAGCGCAAGCGCAACGGCATCTATCGCTGCTGCCTGGAGTCACTGCTAGCCGCTACACACAGTTGCAAGCCCTTGATCTAGTTACAGTCGAATCTTTAGCCAGTTCTACACCAACCAGGCTGGAGACTTTACCTGGCTTTGGTCCAGAAGTAGCTCAAAGGCTAGTTTGGCAAGCGCAAGCTGTGTTAGAGAATCGAGCGATCGCCTACCCAGACAAGTCACCTTCCAGCAAGCCTTTAAACTTGTCCCAAGAACTGCCGACTGCCCCAGTCGAACTTTATTTTGACATTGAAGCCGAACCAGACCTGAATGTGGCTTTTCTACACGGGGTATTGGTTGTTGATCGCCGAACTCAGCAAGAAACATTCCATCCCTTGTTGGCGGAGCGGCCAGAAGACGAGGTTTTGGTTTGGCAGCAGTTTTTGGAGTTAGTCAACGACTATCCAGATGCTCCGATTTTTCATTTCTGCCCCTATGAGCCTCAAACCGTAGCGCGCTTGGCGAAGCTGTACGACACACCATCTCATTGGGTACGACCACTGCTCAACCGCTTTGTCGATTTGCATGAGCGGGTGACTCGTACGGTAATTTTGCCCGTCGAAAGCTATGCCCTCAAACCGATCGCTCGTTGGGTGGGGTTTGACTGGCGCGATGCCAAAGCCAATGGAGCCCAGGCAATTTGCTGGTATAGCCAGTGGCTAGAAACAGGCGATCGCGCTTACCTAGATGCGATCGTGCAGTACAACGAAGATGATTGTCGCGCCACTTACCAGATCAAAGATTGGTTGGTTGGGTTCCTGCAAGCAGAACTCTGCTCAGAGTTAGTCTAGAGGTTTTGTTCTAGAAATTTTGCGTCCCAGAATTACTAAATCTCGCTCTACGCCATCGAGACTAGCGACTTGCGGGAGATAGCCCCACTGCTGGAAGCCAAATTTCTCAAACAACCGCAAACTCGGTTGATTGTGAGCAAAGATGAAGCCGAGCAAGTTTTTTAAGCCTAGCTGGGGGCTGTGCTGAATGGCTTGCTGCAAAAGAACTTGCCCAATTCCTCGACGCTGATAAGGTGCAGCTACGTAAACACTCACTTCGGCAGTGGCTTGGTAGGCGGGTCTGCCATAAAAAGATTGAAAGCTGAGCCAACCCACCACAGTTTGCTCCTGCTCCATTACCCATAAAGGTCGAGATTGATAATCGCGATCGCGTAACCAAGCCAAACGACTCTCCACTGTGACAGGTTGGGTGTCAGCCGTGACCCTGCGGCTAGGAATGGTGACATTGTAAATTTCTACGATCGCGGGTAGGTCAGCCTCCACCGCATCCCGAATTAGCATCCAAAAAATCCCTCAAGAAGAATTTGAGAAAACGTTTGACAAACCCGTGAAACATCAGCATAATAGAAATCGCGACTTGCAAGGGACTGTAGTTCAATTGGTTAGAGCACCGCCCTGTCACGGCGGAAGTTGCGGGTTCGAGCCCCGTCAGTCCCGTAAAATAAAATGTGAAGCATGAGGGATGAAGGATGAATTAAAATCTTCTTCATCCCTCATCCTTTTTCATCCCTCCTAATTGCATCCTTTCTAACTTTGACCTATGACTGTTCGAGTCCGTCTTGCCCCCAGCCCCACAGGGAACTTGCATATTGGTACTGCCAGAACTGCGGTTTTTAACTGGCTGTTTGCCCGCCATCAGGGTGGTCAATTTATCTTGCGGATTGAGGACACTGACATAGAGCGATCGCGTCCGGAATACACCCAAAACATCCTGGAAGGTTTGACCTGGCTAGGCATGACTTGGGACGAAGGGCCGTTCTACCAAACCCAACGGATGGATTTGTATCGGCAGGCAATTCAATCTCTGCTGGACAAAGGCTTAGCGTACCGCAGCTACGAAACACCGGAAGAGTTGGATGCCATGCGCGAAGCCCAGAAGGCAAGAAGCGAGGCTCCTCGGTACGACAACCGTCACCGGAACCTCACGCCTGAGCAAGAAGCGGCTTTTATTGCTGAGGGCCGTCAGCCTGTCATTCGATTCAAAATCGAGGATGGCCGAGAGATTAGCTGGAATGATTTAGTCCGGGGCAAAGTCACTTGGAAAGGGCGCGATCTGGGGGGCGATATGGTGATTGCGCGGGCCGCTGCCGCTGATGAAGTTGGACCACCCCTCTACAACTTTGTCGTGGTTGTCGATGATATTGACATGAAAATCTCCCATGTGATTCGGGGAGAAGACCATATTGGCAACACGCCCAAACAAATTCTGCTCTACGAAGCCTTAGGGGCTAAAGCGCCAGAATTCGGTCACACGCCACTGATTCTGAACTCAGCGGGAGCCAAACTCTCTAAGCGGGATGGCGTCACTTCCATTTCCGATTTTAAGCAGATGGGCTACGTGCCAGAAGCGTTGGCTAATTACATGACCTTGCTCGGTTGGTCTGCACCAGACGCCACTCAAGAGTTGTTTACCCTACCTGAAGCAGCTGAGCTGTTTAGTTTCGATCGCGTCAACAAAGCAGGAGCCAAGTTTGACTGGGATAAGCTGAATTGGATCAACAGCCAATACCTCCACGCAATACCTGTCGATCGCCTGACAGATTTGTTAATTCCCTTTTGGCAAGCCGCTGGGTACGAGTTTGACCCCACAGGCGATCGCGCTTGGCTAGAGGAGCTCACGACTTTACTAGCAGCGAGCTTGGTACTTCTAAAAGATGCAGTCGAGATGAGCCAGTTGTTCTTCAACCCGATTGCTTTTACTGACGAAGCTAAGACACAACTCCAGCAAGCAGGCTCGGCTGCTACTCTGCAAGCGGTGGCTGCAGCTTTGCCGACCGACCACAGTCTGACTGCTGAGCAAGCGCAAGACATCATCAAGCAGGTGGTGAAAGAGCAGAACGTCAAGAAAGGCCTAGTGATGCGATCGCTACGCGCCGGATTGACTGGAGACTTACATGGGCCTGATTTACTTCAGTCTTGGCTGCTTCTGCATCAGAAGGGACAAGATTTACCCCGTCTGCAACAAGCTTTGACGGTGGCTCAGTAAATCTTCGTGTCGGCCTTGTAGCAAATCATTCAATCAAAACCAAAGATACTAGCTACTGAAGGAGATAGGGTGGTAAAACTATCTCAAGCGAAGGGTAGGGAACTCCGTTAGGAACCCTACCGTCTTTTTTACAAGAGTAGTTCTCACCAATCATTTACGGAGTGGGATTGGGCGCAAGCGTGCTCATTACACTCCGAATAACAGAAATGTAGGTTTAGAGCAATGGCGATCTGTTAGCGACATGATTGCTATTTGCTACATTCCGTCAGTAAGCAGTTAAGGGCAACCAGAATGCGCAACAGTGGGCTAGGCAGAGGAGTAGGATTGCCAATCGCGATCGCGATCGTAGCTGGAGGTTTGATCACGACCCCGGCACAAGCGCAGTCAGCCCAATCTCCCTTACTTTCGATTTTTGAAAACATTAAGCTCGGTCCCAAGTTTTCCCCAGACCCAACTAGAATTCAGGGTATTAGTGGGGGGTCAGTGGCGGCTACAAGTATCGCAAAACGCAATGATACGGTGACAGGGCCGTGCAGCGGTTATATGGATACTAAGCCAGACCACACCCTCTCGCTGACAGGCTTTTTCGATTACCTCAGCTTGGAAGTTGAAAGCCCTGAAGATACTACCTTGGTGATTCAAGGGCCAGGTGGCACCTGGTGTAATGATGACCATCAAGGTAAAAACCCCGGTATTGCAGGTCAATGGCTTGCTGGAACCTATAAAATCTGGATCGGTTCCTACAAACCTGCTAGCTACCATCCTTATCGCATCAAGCTCTCAGAAGTTCGTTAATGGTTGTCCGTCCATCATCTCAGCCTATCCATGAATAAGTTCAGTTTGAGTGGGGAGTTGCTAAGGTGCCAATTCAGTGACTCCACACTCAAGGGCTGAAGCCTCTGCTAGAGGGCCAATCTAAATGACTTAGAAATCTTCTAGAAGAGAGCTGAGTCGGCTCAAAATTGGATCAGATTCGGGAGATAAAGCTGCTGTTTTTGAGACTGGCTCCTTGAAAACAAACATAGGTTCAGGGGCAATGGGGGCAGCAGGGATGCAAGCCTGAGCTGATAGTGGTGACGGAACTTCAACCATGCTAGGTGGAGGAGTCGGAACGGAAGAGGGTAAGGTTGATGGAGCCTGGCTAAGTTGAGATTGTAGGTCTGCAAACTGCTGAGCAATGTGAGTCTCGATCGCTTCAACTTGAGTCGTCAAGTGAATGAGCTGACTAGTTAATTGATTGAGATACTCCGTCGTTGGATTGTTGGTCGGTTGTTTCCAGCTAGAAAACCCGCGATCGCTCTTCGTTCCCAATTCCTCTAACTGCTGAGTAACTTGCCTGAGCTGAGCTTCAAGCTGATCAAATTGTTGAGATTGGTTAGCAACTAACTTTGCCTCCAATCGGTCTACTTGTTGCTGGATGGGTGCTAAAGCTGATTCAAAGTCAATATTGTGACCGCCATTGGGATTGACGGGCTGGGTGGGCTCAGTGGCTAATAAGGTTTGCTGGAGCGTTTGCTTACAGAGGTCACTGAAACTGTTGTACTGCGCCTCGCTCAATGTGGCTTCGATCGCCGCCAGCAAAGTTTGGTCAGCAGCTTCCGGAGTAAACGTAATAGATTTATTCGTCTTTTTCGGGGAGGTGGGCATGGCAGTCAGACCTTGGTGAGTTGAGGATTAACAGTTGCCAACTGGGCGCGGCCATAGAGGTATTGGCCTAACGCATTCGCTTTGCGCGACGGTTGGGCTAGGTGAATGCGCAACTGCGCCTCCTCTAGCAAGGGTTGAAAATCTGGCCAGAAAAATTCGCCACCCCCACCACTGACGATCACATCTGTAACTCGTTCTGGTAGCCAAGCGATTAAACGGTTCGACAACTCACGGGCAAAACTCTTCCGCAAGCTGGGCAGAATAGCATCCAAATCCGTTGGGCGAGTGGCACCACGCGGACGATAAAACCGTTGTCCTTGAGGTCGATTCACTGCTTCGATCAACGAGAGAGACTGACTATCTGCGCCTTGAATTTGACTTGCCACTTGGTCGTAAAACTGGTTCATGGCAAAGGGCTCGCTCTTGGAGGCTCCGCGCGCAAACCGAAAGCGATCGACCATGAGAAAGTCGGTAGTTTGGTGTCCAATATCCACGATCGCGACTGATAGATTTGGCAAGTCAGGACTATGAGCGTCTTTGTCTTGGGCTTCACACCAAATCAGGCTGCCATAGCCTTCTGGCATCACCCACACCTGCTGAATGTTGACCGCGATCGCTTCTCCTCGGTACGACAAGACATGGGGCGATCGCAGCAAACCGATTAATTGTTCTTTTTCGCGATCGAACTGCTCTTGAGAGTGGTAGGGCAATCCCAAAACCACAGCTAAATCCCCGCTGAGATTGAAATGCCCTATGCAAGCCAACACCTTGACCAAGGCATCTTCAACCTTGGATTGTCCTACGCCTAAGTTGGCTCCAAAGTCGGCTGCTAATTGCCCGATCGCGTAGCCTCGACCTTGGTGCTCCAACCAAATATCTAATAGCGCATCGGTAGAACGGGACTCGAACCCACCCCGTCGCACTTGATCAACGGTTAGATGAGCAACATTAGCAGCAATCAGCACCACATCATCGGGATAGCGGCTCACGCAAGCTTTAGTAGAAGTTCGGCCCAAGTCAATACTCAAAATTGCAGTACTGCTGGAATGGCCATTGAGTGAATTAGAGGGTTGTCTGGCAGTCATCGAATTATTCACCTCTCGCTTAAATTCATAACTGTGCATGCCCTGTCTTGACCACGAAGCACTGATTCAAGCCCCCAGGAGGGATGGTTGAATAGCCAAAATTCTGTAAAGTCTTGGCATAGGTGCTAAGAAGTGGATGCTGAAAAAAGTTTGAGTCTGGCTGAGCCTAGACCTGGTAAACCTGGCTTTGTAAATCCAGATCTGGCGAGCGCTTTCTTTAGGCCCTATTTCTATAGTACAAAAGTACTATATAGCATGGTTTATGAGGAGACAAACCCCTTTGCTTGCCCCAATCCTGATAATTAAGTTAAATTTGATTAAGAAGCTGTTTTAACCGTTCTTAAGCAAGCTCCGACAAACCTGAGCTTGATAGATATGAAGCTAAGGGAAATTAATTTAGCTGCCCTTGATTCAAAAACTCTATTCTGCGAGTGGGATGGCTCACTCACGCCGAATCTAACTGTTGTGCTCCGTGTTGCTCCGTCTGTATATAGAGGCCACTAACTTATGAAATTGTCTTGGAAAACAGTGCTGCTGTGGGCACTGCCCGCTGTGGTCATCGGTTTCTTCTTTTGGCAAGGCGCTTTTGCTCCAACTCCGGTAGATATGAGCAAAAACGCGGCAAGTACCCGCATGACCTACGGGCGCTTTTTGGAATATCTAGACGCAAGTCGAGTCACAAGTGTTGACCTCTATGAAGGAGGACGGACAGCAATTGTAGAAGCGGTTGATCCAGAATTAGATAATCGGGTGCAGCGGCTCAGAGTAGATTTGCCTGGTAATGCTCCTGAACTGATTTCCCGCCTCAGAACCGAAAAAATCAGCTTTGATGTGCATCCACCCCGTAATGATGGTGCCATCTGGGGCCTATTGGGGAACCTAGTCTTCCCAATCTTGCTGATTGCGGGACTCTTCTTCTTGTTCCGTCGCTCTAATAATGTGCCAGGTGGCCCTGGTCAAGCCATGAACTTTGGCAAATCCCGCGCTCGGTTCCAGATGGAAGCGAAAACGGGTGTCATGTTTGAGGATGTGGCAGGCGTAGAAGAAGCCAAGGAAGAGTTGCAAGAAGTTGTAACTTTCCTCAAGAAGCCAGAACGCTTTACTGCCGTTGGTGCCCGCATTCCTAAAGGGGTGTTGCTAGTGGGTCCTCCAGGAACAGGTAAAACTCTCTTGGCTAAGGCGATCGCCGGAGAAGCGGGTGTACCTTTCTTTAGCATCTCTGGTTCTGAGTTCGTCGAAATGTTTGTCGGTGTGGGTGCTTCTCGCGTCCGTGACCTGTTCAAGAAAGCGAAAGAAAACGCGCCTTGCATCATCTTTATCGATGAGATTGATGCAGTCGGTCGTCAACGGGGCGCAGGCATTGGCGGTGGCAACGATGAGCGGGAACAAACCCTCAACCAGTTGCTCACCGAAATGGATGGCTTCGAAGGCAACACTGGCATCATCATCATTGCTGCAACTAACCGTCCTGACGTTCTAGACTCAGCCCTGCTCCGTCCGGGTCGTTTCGATCGCCAAGTCACGGTGGATGCTCCTGACATCAAAGGTCGCGTAGAGATTTTGCAAGTTCACGCTCGCAACAAGAAGCTCTCTGACGAAGTTTCGATCGATTTAGTGGCTCGTCGGACTCCTGGCTTCACCGGGGCAGACTTGGCAAACTTACTGAACGAGGCCGCTATCCTAACCGCACGTCGCCGTAAAGAAGCGATCACCATGCTAGAAATCGATGATGCAGTCGATCGCGTGGTAGCTGGGATGGAAGGCACTCCTCTGGTCGATAGCAAGAGCAAGCGCTTGATTGCTTATCACGAGATTGGCCATGCGGTGATTGGCACCTTGGTCAAAGCTCATGACCCCGTCCAAAAAGTCACTTTGATTCCTCGCGGACAAGCTCAGGGCTTGACCTGGTTTACTCCCAGCGAAGAGCAAGGCTTGATTTCTAAAGCGCAACTGATGGCTCGGATCATGGGAGCTTTAGGCGGTCGTGCGGCTGAGGAAGTGATCTTCGGTGATGCTGAGGTGACTACTGGGGCGGGTAATGACCTGCAACAAGTCAGCAGCATGGCGCGGCAGATGGTGACCCGGTTCGGTATGTCTGACTTAGGCCCCTTGTGCTTAGAGAGCCAATCAGGCGAAGTGTTCTTGGGCCGAGATTTGATGACTCGCTCGGAGTTCTCCGATGAGATTTCGTCTCGGATTGATGCTCAAGTCCGCTCAATTGTGGAGCACTGCTACGATGAATCCCGTCGCATTATCCGCGAGAACCGTACCGTAATCGATCGCCTGGTGGATCTCTTAATTGAAAAAGAAACCATCGACGGTGACGAGTTCCGCCAAATCGTGGCTGAGTACACGGTAGTACCCGAGAAAGAGCAGTACGTGCCTCAGCTCTAATCTCTAAAACTCAGAAACTCTAAGAAAGGGGATGGTGAAAACTATCCCCTTTCTTGCGTTTACGGCATGACTAGAAGCGTCCTAGCTAAACTCAATTGACTCGTAATACCGACAGTCCTGACACGGCCCTAGAGGATTCACCGCACAACGTAGATGCGCCGATCGCGCATTAAACCGACAGGTAATATCGCCTGTAAGCAACCCCATGCCTTCGACATAGCGCTGGTCGCTAGAAGCTCGACGGAGATTTTGTAAACTCCGACGTTCCACTGCTGCCATTGCCACCCTTAATCGATTCTGGGCTCTGATTTCTGCTCGCTGCAACAGCCATAGTGATAATAGGGGAGGCAATAAGCCTAGCGTGATCACTAAGATGATTTCGATCATGGCAGCCCCTTGCTACAAACATGATGCGATCGCCAAACAGTCTTAGACCGAAAGGCCAGCCTGATTGACGTTGCTCTACTTAATCACAATCCTAATGAATTCATCTAGGAAGTGTCTAGCTGGCCAAAAATTCCTACAAGTTTTGAGCTTTGCGGAATTCTTCTACCACTTGCTTTACATCGCGGCGTTTGCCGTCTACTTCGTAGTTGAGTCGTCGCATCTCGGTTTCAGAGATTTTACCAGCCAGCCCCTGGAAGACAGAGCGCAGTTCAGGGTGTTTTTGTAGGGTTTCTTGACGCACAATAGGGGCAGCCTCGTAAGGCGGAAAATATTGCTTATCGTCTTGTAGCACCACTAAACCTAGCGAGTCGATCAGGCCGTCTGTGGAGTTTCCAGCAACGAGATCGACTTGCTTGTCGGTAAGTGCCCGATACAGCAAGCCTAGGTCCATCACTTTGGGCTGCTCAGCAAATTTGAGATTGTAAGTTTTCGCTAACCCAGGAAAACCATCGGCGCGTTCTAAAAACTCGTAGCCAAACCCTGCTTGCCACTGTGGAGTATATTTGGCGACTTGGGAAAGAGTTTGGAGATTATTCTTACGAGCATCATCGCCTCGAATCACGATCGCGAAGGTGTTGTTGAAGCCTAGCGGTTCTGTCCATTCCAACTGGAACTGCTGAGCATAAGTTTGTTTCACCTGCTGGTAGACCGCCTTGGGATCGCTAATAGCAGTCTGCTTGAGAATTGCTGTGTAAGCGGTGCCTGTGTATTCCGGATAGACGTCTAGCTCGCCAGCTACGATGCCTTGATGGCAGACAAATGTGCCCCCCAGATTCAAACGGCGATCGACTTCGAGATTGGTTTTCGCTTCAATTTCTTGAGCCAGCAACTCCCCTAAAATCACTTGCTCGGTGAAGTTTTTGGAGCCGACCACGATACGCTGATTGCTAGAGTTGCAGCCTGCGATCGCCAAACTCAAAACGCTTGCGATTAAACCCAAGACAACTGTTCTTCTCATCGGGAACCCTTTAGTGTTAGCCGCCGCTCCAGCCAGCCGAAACCAAAATCTGCCAACAACGCCATCACCGCCGCTGGGATTGCGCCAGCCAGAATGAGTTGATTATCCACTACTGCCACGCCGCGAAAGATAAACACCCCTAATCCACCTGCACCGACTGCCGCTGCGATCGTCGCTAAACCTACGCCAATCACCGTCGCCACTCGTACCCCCGACAGAATGAAGCCCAGGGCCAACGGCAGTTCTACTTGCCACAACAACTGCCAGTCGGTCATGCCCATGCCCACTCCTGCCTCTCGAATCGCCGGATCAACGCTGACAATTCCGGTGTAAGTGCTGCGAATAATAGGGAGTAAGGAGTAGAGAATTAACGCCAAAATCGCCGTTTGCACACCAATCCCGCCTAAAAATGGCACTGGAATCAAAAAGCCGAATAGAGCCAAACTGGGAATCGTTTGTACAACGTTGGCGAATCCTAAAATTGGCTTACCGAGGTGTGGCTTGCGAGTGATCAGGACTCCTAAAGGAATGCCAAACAGAATCGCGATCGCCAGGGCAATCCCCACCATCTGCACATGCTCTAGGGTGTGCTGGGCAATCTCACCCGCATAACGGCTCCAAAACTCACTCAACATCAACTGGCTTCCCGGTTTGGCATGGTATTAAACGGCTGTAAGCACTGTGTAAAGGCTTGCACTTCGGGAAGGGGCGATCGCAAAAACTCTTCTCGTGTCCCCCAGAAGCTCAATTGACCCTCTTGCATTAAGCCAATTTTAGAAGCGAGCAGAAAGGCTTCTTGCACATCATGAGTCACAAATATCACGGTTTTGCCGAGTTGCTGTTGCAGTTGGCGAAACTCTCGCTGAATTTCTAATCGGGTAATCGGGTCCAGCGCTCCAAACGGTTCATCCATCAACAATAACGGTGGGTTAGCCGCTAAAGCTCTGGCCACTCCCACTCGTTGCCGTTGGCCACCCGAAAGTTCATGAGGATAACGGTGGGCAAAATGCTTGGCTTCTAAGCCCACAAGTTCTAGAAGCTCCTTGACACGGGCAGAGATGCGATCGCGCTCCCATCCTTCCAGAGCAGGTACCACCCCCACATTCCGAGCCACTGTGAAATGCGGAAACAACCCCACTTCCTGAATCACATAACCAACCCGTCGTCGCAGTTGAATCGAATTCCAATGGCTGGTAGGTTTGCCTTCTACCCAAACTTCGCCACTCGTTGGCAATAACAACCGATTGATCAACTTGAGAGTGGTAGTTTTGCCACAACCACTACGTCCCAACAAAACTAAGATTTCACCTCGATGCACTTCAAAATTTAGTTGAGTAATCAAAGCACGCTGCTTGAGGCGATAGGTAACATCCCAAAACTTAACAGCAAGCTCACTTACCTCTAACATCTGTTATTAACTCCGCAGCTGATTTGGTTCCCTCATCCCAGCACATCTCCGCTTTGACCAAAAATATTCGCAATATTAAATCACTTTTACAACTGACCGTATAGGTCAATGCTTACAACCTTAAACCCCTTGACCCTCGTTTTGTGAAAGGGTCTTGGTGCCCCCTGAAAACCAGCAACACTAGGATAGGCAACCCCTAATGAGAGAAACTTTTCCTTGAATAGAGTCATTTTTGTAAGCAAATCAGTCCAAACAGTTTTGGCTTCCGTAGACAAAGACTTGGGGGCTAAGACGCATAAACCTTGACCTACATCTATAAATACAATGTCATCGCGAGAGGCCCATTCATCTGGGATGAAGTCTATTCGAACCTCAATATACTCATTACCTGACATTGAATGAGACCATGCAATATGAAGGCTCCTAACTTGGCAATCATCAATGAAGAGACCACTAGGGCCAGTGAGAGCATCTATAGTTGGCTTCAATACATTATCAATATCAGCACTAGCATCTGTTTCATATCGGCTTTTTGCAGAAATCCACCAGCGCAACTCAATGCTGATGTCTCCTATCAGCAGATAATCCTTTCCAGCAAAAGCAGTCCTTACTCGCTCAATATACTCATCTTTGCCTTGCTTTTTGGCCTGAATAGACACGGGTGAGTATGGAATTGTAAATTCAAGGCTACCAAATGGAGGAGGAGCCTTTCCTTCATTAGCGAATTCAATTGCTTTAAGTAATTCATCGTCGCTCATAAAAGAGATCACGCTGTTTAGAAGCCAACTAATTATTAAAAATCACTTTATTGCTATTTTTGATAACTCAACTCGGTTTACTGATTGAAAGCCTTAATACTATGCAAACTTACGAAATTGGGTTCGGAGTGCTCGCAGCATTTTGCTGGTGCCTTCGGCGATCGCTTTTTGTGCCCGTTGAGGAATGAGGTCAGCAATCGCATTCTGCTTGTGACTTTTACTTGGTAGCGATGCGTCATGTATAACGGAAAGTAGGTAAAACTAGCAAGCAGCTAGGAGGCGAGCGAAATTGAGACAAGAATTAAAGTTTCAACTACCTCAGCAAGCTCTTGCAGAGTTTTGTCAGCGATGGAAAATCCAAGAATTGTACTTTTTTGGCTCAGTGCTGCGAGAAGATTTTAGACCTGACAGCGACATTGATGTCTTGGTGGCTTTTGAGGCAGATGCGACTTGGGGCCTTTTAGAGTTTGTCCGGATGAAACGCGAGTTGAAAACCGTGTTAGGGCGCGAAGTAGATTTGATGACGAAAAAGTCAATCGAGGAAAGCCATAACTGGATTCGTCGGCAAGAAATCTTAGGAACAGCTCAACCTGTATATGTCGCGGGATAACGCATCACTGCTCGATATTATTCAGGCAGGGCAACTGGTTTTGCAATTTTCTCAAGGATTGAGCCGCGAACAGTTAGCAGCAGATTTGCGATCGCAATCAGCCATTCTCTACCAAATCACTATCATGGGAGAAGCAACAAAACGGCTATCCCGTGAGTTTCGAGAACAACACCCTGGCGTTCCTTGGGATGACGTGGCTGGAATGCGAGACATAATTGCCCACCAATATGACCGAATTGATTTTGATATTGTTTGGCAAGTAATTCAACGCAACATCCCTGAACTTTTAGATATACTAATAATTCCTCTATTACCGATTCAAAATAGCTGAGTTCGGAGTGCTCGCAGCATTTTACTGGTAGCATTGACGATCGCTTTCTGTGTCCGTTGGGGAATAAGGTCAGCGATCGCCAGATTAGGAAAGGATGAAAAATGTCTGCGTTGTCTTAATTCCTCGAAAAGGGATGGCTGTAGCCTGCAAAGGCGTAAATCCTCTGAGAAGCAAGTTTTGTCCCAGTAGCGTCTGGCACTACCAAGGGTTTATTGACACTTTCAGATAGGCGAGTCAAGATCTTAAGAAAGGCAAATCTTTGTAAAGGCTGTGTTGCATGTCTTTCGAGTTTTTATCGCTAGAGACTATCCAGGAATTAGCTCGTCAATATGGCTACTGGGCAGTATTTGTAGGTATTCTGCTAGAAAATCTCGGTTTGCCAATTCCCGGTGAAACTGCGACACTTGCTGGCGGTTTCTTGGCGGGTAGCGGTGAACTGAATTACTGGATTGTCCTTGGTAGTGCAGTTCTCGGTGCTTCGCTGGGCGGAACTTGTGGCTATTGGATTGGTAGGTGGGGCGGATGGCCACTGCTCGTTGGCCTCGGTCGCATCTTCCGCTTTCGAGAAGAGCAATTGCTAGAAGTCAAAAATCAATTTAGTGAAAACGCCGGAAAGACAGTGTTTTTTGGCCGTTTCATTGCTCTGCTCCGAGTTTTTGCTAGCCCGCTCGCTGGAATTGTCCAGATGCCGTTTCTCAAATTCATGTTTTATAACTTGTTTGGGGCAACGGTTTGGGCTTCTGTGATGGTGACCTTGGCATTCTTCGCAGGTCGAATTGTGCCCTTAGAACAGCTAGTTGTTTGGGCCGCTCAATTTGCTGGAGTCGCTTTGTTCCTGGCGATCGCCTGGATTGCAGTTCCTATCTGGTTAGAAACTCGTAAAGCTAAGCAATTAGAACGTCCAGATTAATTCTGAAGCTGGATCAAACTAAATCAGCTTTGGAAACCTGTTGGTAAATAGGCAAATTTAGCAGATGGAGCAGTTTTGCATTGCTCCATCTGTTTTTTGATTGTCTTAGAGCTTTTGACTGAATCCAAAGCTAAATAGAAAAGGTTAAAGGCGATTTTGTTGCGACCAAACCCGCGTGGGTAGGCCCCAAACATAGATAAACCCTTCTGCTGCTTTGTGGTCGAACTTGTCTTCTGCGCCGTAGGTTGCCAAGTCTGGGCTGTAGAGGGAGTTGGCAGATTGCCGTCCCACAATATTGGCATTGCCTTTAAATAGCTTGATTCGTACAGTGCCAGAAACGCGCTCTTGGGTCTGTTGCACAAAGGCATCTAAGGCTCCCTTGAGCGGGCTGTACCAGAGGCCGTTGTAGACGAGTTGGCTGTAGGTTTCCTCAATGCCCCGCTTGTAGTGGGTAACATCAGCCGTTAGCGTTAGGCTCTCTAAATCCCGGTGGGCTTGAATCAGTACTAAGAGAGCGGGTGCTTCATAAATTTCACGCGATTTAATCCCAACTAAACGGTTCTCCAGCATATCGATCCGCCCGACGCCGTGATTGCCAGCAAGTTCGTTGAGTCGGGTAATCAACGCCACAGAATCTAAAGCTTCTCCATTCAGGTGAGTCGGCAAACCCTTCTCAAAGCCAATTTCTACATATTCTGGTTCGTTGGGTGTCTCTGCGATCGCCTTGGTCAAAGCGTAGATTTCTTCTAGAGGCTCGGTCCAAGGGTCCTCTAGGGGGCCTGCTTCAATACTGCGACCCAAGAGGTTGCGATCGATGCTGTAGGGTGAAGACTTCTTGACTGGAGCAGGAATGCCAAATTTTTCCCCGTAGGCGATCGTTTCTTCCCGGCTCATGCCCCATTCTCTAGCGGGCGCTAAGACTTTGAGATTGGGGTTTAAGGCGGCGATCGAGACATCAAATCGCACTTGGTCATTGCCTTTGCCTGTGCAACCGTGTGCGACCGCATCGGCACCATATTTTTCAGCTGCTTCCACCAATAGCTTGGCAATCAGGGGCCGAGCCAAAGCGGTAGAAAGGGGATAGCGATTCTCGTAGAGTGCATTAGCTTGAATCGCAGGAAAAGCATACTCTTTGATAAAACCTGCCGTTGCATCGATTACCAAGGACTCGCTAGCGCCTGAATCGAGTGCTTTTTTGCGGATGGGTTCTAGTTCATCCCCTTGGCCCAAGTCGGCTGCTAAGGTAATAACTTCTTCAACCCCCCACTCAGTTTTGAGATAAGGAATGCAGACGGAAGTATCAACTCCGCCGGAGTATGCCAGCACAACTTTCTTGGCGCGACCCATTGATTTTCTCGATTTGGTAGAACAACTGAGTCCCTATTATGCAACCAATATTCATAAATTCTTGTCAGAATCTCTACAGATACATCATTGATGCTTGATTTTGTTGAGTCACTCAAATGCCATAAGCTTTAAGGCTAGCTAGGTAGCCAAGGCATAGTTGAAGATTGGCTGAAGATATTGAGAGTAAGGTTCCCTTGCAGGAGAAGCTGTGTTTTTTAGTGTTGTCATCCCGACCTACAATCGCCAACCGATTTTGGAAAAGTGTTTGAGGGCTTTAGAGCGCCAACACCTAGCGACAGATACCGAGGTGACTGGTTATGAGGTTGTGTTAGTTGATGATGGCTCTACGGATGGCACAGTCGATTGGATACGCACGAGTACAGCCGAGTTTCCTCATGTCCGGTTGTTTTGCCAAGATCACCAAGGTCCATCTGCGGCTCGGAATTTGGGGGTGCAGCAAGCGATTGGGGATACGATTATTTTTATTGACAGTGACTTGGTTGTTACCGAACAGTTTTTGCAAGCTCATGCGGATGGTCTAAAGCAAGGCCAGCGATTGCTTCCCGCCCCAGCGACCCCCAATAAGCCGCCCCGCCTCTTCACCTACGGTCGAGTGATTAATACCTGCAATTTTGAGCAACCCACCAGTGAGCCGTACAAAGTCACAGATTTCTCAGCTGCCTATTTTGCTACAGGTAATGTCGCGATCGCCCGTTACTGGCTAGAAAAAGCAGGCTTATTTGATACTCAGTTCCAACTGTACGGCTGGGAAGATCTGGAACTAGGCGTGCGGCTGAAGCAATTAGGTCTCAAGCTGATTAAATGCCCCGATGCGGTTGGCTATCATTGGCACCCACCCTTTGCCCTAGCAGAAATTCCGCAGTTAATTGATAAAGAAATTCAACGCGGACGTATGGGAGTTTTGTTCTATCAAAAGCATCCCACCTGGGAAGTGCGGATGATGATTCAAATGACTTGGCTGCATCGCGTGCTCTGGGGCTTACTCTCTCTGGGCGGCTCCTTAAATGAACGAACCTTAGCTCCTTTGTTGCAATGGTTGATTGAGCAAGGCAAGCCCCAACTAGCCCTAGAGATCGCTCGGATCTTTCTCAATTGGTACAACGTTCAAGGTGTGTATGCCGCTTATGCTGAAATGCAGCAGGCCGCTTCGTAATATATCAGTGGCCTCTATTTTTGGGGTGCTTGAGTAGATATACACATTTGCAGTACTTTAGCTTTGGTAAAACTGCTCTACTCTATCTGACCTGTCTTTCAAATCACACCTAGGATACCTATGTTGCGACTCAAGAATTTAGTGGTTTTCACGGCGATCGCGGTTGCCTTGGCAGCTTGTGGCCCCAGCACCGACACTACAACAACTTCTGATACTACGACTACGACTGCTCCTACTACGACCGCCCCTGCGGCAGGTCAAGCTTCGCCCGCAACAGCGACTTCAACCATCAGTGTTACTGACCTAGGCGTGCAGAACATTAGTGAAGTGAAATTCTATTCACTGCCTGCCGGTACTGAATCTACTAATGGTTATTTTGATGCTGTCAACAATAAGGTGACGCCAGAGCATACCTTACCTAAAACAGATATTTTGACCCTCAACGGCTGGGCAATTCTTCCGACTACTAGCAAGTCAGCGAATCAGGTGATCGTCACGCAGGGTGATCAGAATGCTGTCATCGCGATCGCTCCTGCTGGTGTAGAAAGAACCGATGTTGCCAAAGTCACAAACAACCCTAACTACACAAACTCAGGCTGGACTGTAACGCTCGACCCAGCAACCTTGCCAGCAGACAGAGCTGTTCTCAAAGCGTGGGCATACAACTCTGATACCAAAGAAGCCTTTCAACTGAGTCGAGTGCACACTGTCACTTTCAATCAATAACTCCGACTCAAAAGAAGACTCTGATTGTGTTACGCTAGAAAAGTTGTCTAAATTCGCACATCCAGGATTTCGGGTGTTTCCGAAGAGCCATGAAGCTCAGAAATACACCTGGATGGAGGATTAACCCGAATCAGGAGTTCAAAAAAATATGCCAGTCGTCTCTTTGGCTCAAATGATGGAGGCAGGCGTTCACTTCGGGCATCAAACCCGCCGGTGGAACCCCAAAATGTCTCCTTATATCTACACCTCTCGTAACGGTGTTCATATCATTGACTTGGTGCAAACTGCCCAGTTGATGGAAGAAGCCTACAGCTACATGCGAACTGCGGCTGAACAGGGCAAAAAGTTCCTGTTTATTGGCACCAAGCGGCAAGCAGCTGGGATTGTGGCTCAAGAAGCAGGGCGTTGTGGAGCTTATTACGTCAACCAGCGTTGGTTAGGCGGCATGCTCACCAACTGGACCACCATCAAAACCCGCGTCGATCGCCTTAAAGAGCTAGAGCGCCGCGAAGAAACTGGGGCCCTAGACCTACTGCCTAAGAAGGAAGCTTCTGTTCTCCGCCGAGAACTCGAAAAGCTTCAGAAGTACCTAGGTGGCATTAAAGCCATGCGTAAAGTTCCCGATGTCGTCATCATCGTGGACCAACGCCGGGAGTACAACGCGGTTCAAGAGTGCCTCAAGTTGGGCGTTCCCATCGTTTCGCTCTTAGATACTAATTGCGATCCTGACTTCGTAGATATCCCTATTCCAGCTAATGATGATGCTATTCGGTCCATTAAGCTAATAGTAGGTAAGCTAGCGGATGCGATCTATGAAGGTCGTCACGGTCAGCTAGAGGCAGAGGAAGACTACGAAGACTACGAAGGTGCGGAGGACGACTTCGACTACGAAGACAACGATACTTCGTTCCTGCCAGAGGAAGAAGCAGAAGCTGAAGCATAGTTAATTTCGATAGCTATCACCAAATGAACTGCGATCGCAGTTCATTTGACCCAGCTTTTTTAGAGTTTTCGCGTTTAAGGTCTCAATCGAGTTGAAGTAGGAATCAAGGCAAAATGGCGGACATCTCTGCACAAAGCGTGAAAGAGCTGCGCGAAAAAACTGGCGCAGGCATGATGGACTGTAAAAAAGCCCTTACCGAGAATGGTGGGGACATCACTAAAGCGACCGAGTGGCTGCGGCAAAAAGGTCTCGCTTCTGCTGGCAAAAAAGAAGGGCGAGTTGCAGCGGAAGGTTTGGTTGGTCAGTATATCCACACGGGCGGCCGCGTCGGGGTTCTGGTAGAAGTAAACTGCGAAACTGACTTCGTAGCTCGCGGCGAAACGTTTCAGACCCTGGTTCGCAACGTAGCTATGCAGATTGCAGCTTGCCCTAACGTTGAGTACGTCAAGGTGAGCGACATTCCCGCAGACATCGCGGAGAAGGAAAAAGCGATCGAAATGGGTCGCGATGACTTAGCTGGTAAACCAGACAACATCAAGGAAAAAATCGTTCAAGGTCGTATTGACAAGCGCCTGAAAGAAATGACTTTGATGGATCAGCCTTACATTCGTGACCAAAACATCACGGTGGAAGAGTTAGTCAAGCAAACCATTGCTCAGACTGGTGAAAACATCCAAGTTCGTCGCTTCGTCCGATTCGTTCTGGGCGAAGGCATTGAAAAGCAAGAGAACAATTTTGCTGATGAAGTTGCAGCGATGACTGGGACTAAGTAAAAGTTTTAGCTTGCAGCTTTTGACATCCGCAAGGATCGACTGAAGCGTAGTTTGGATAGTAATGTGAAGACAGGTCAAGCTCACCACTCTGACCTGTCTTTCCTCTATTTGGGGGCTTCTTAACCATAGGCAAGAGAATGGTTAGATCAGTTGAACAAATTGAACGCGATATTGCTGCATTAGAGCAAATGCTAGCAGGTACGGCTGATGAGTTTTATAGCGTTGATTCTGGCTATTTAGCAGCGTTGGGGCAGGCGGTTAAACAGCAGCTAATTTTGGCAAGCTATCATTTGTGTACCCAAGGGTATCCCCAGCAGTTTTTGCGCTTGTCCTTTAACCAAAGGCATCAATTACAGCAGTCTTTGAAGCAACTGGCTAAGCAAGCCCAAGAAACTTTATTGGAGCAACTACGGCGCGTTGGCGAAACCCAACCGGAGCAGCAGTCTAGCGATAAACCAACAGAGCCTGAGGAGTTCTCTCCCGCTTCGCTGGATGTAGCTTTGACAGAAACTGTCGAGAAGCAGTGGCTTCCTGACGTGGCCGAACCACCAACTGTGGAGCCACAGTCGAAAGAATCAGAAGCTCGAGAACCCGAAACTCTAAAACCCAAAAGCGAAGATGCCGAGTCCCAACGCCTGACACCAGAACGGTTAGTCGGGTGGCGAGAAGGGGTGGAACGGGCGATCGCTCGAACTTTGAGCCAAGTTTCGAAAGAGGCAAATCATCTATTTCAGCAAGTAGACATCTTGCCAAAAGAGCTGCCAGAAGTTTTACTAGAGGCGGCTTCTAAAGCAGAAGAGGCGGCAGACTCAGTAGCGAGTACACCAAACTTGCTGAATTTGTTGGTGGAAACTGTGGATGAAAATCGGCCTGAAGCAATGCCATCAGGACTTTCTATCACTCATATTGTGGCTATTCATTTGCGTCTGGCAGAAATTGAGTTTACGGATAGCACTGTAGCGGTGTGGCGACAGAAACTACGGAATTTATCCGGGCGGTTGCAATCTCTTGGCAAGGAATACCAAAAGAAACAACGAGAACGAGCGATCGCAGAAGCTGAATCTGCTTGGCGTGCCAGTTGGTTTGAGGATTAAATCGAGATCCGCTGTCCTACTTAATCCAGGATTTGTATGGAGGATGCAATTGAGCAATTGGCTTTGCCCCAACCTGAAACAGTGACACCAACCTCCACAGCGGCAATTCCATCTTCCTCGCCGCCTGATTGGGTGCGGCTGCAAAAAGCCTTGGCCGTGGAAGCAGAGCATGGCTTCAATGATTTGGTGGGCAAACAGTCTCGCTTCAGTGAATTTCTTGCCCAAAGCTTGCAGCAGGCTCCAGAAATTTTGCCGAGTCGCGATCGCAGTCGTTGGCAGGAGATGGCGGGCCAATTTACTAATTACTCCGATCTGAGTTTTGCCCAGCGGCAGCATTTAGTGGCCGATACGCGGCGGTTTCTTTATCAAGTGCGGCAAACCTGTGAGCGGACGAACCAAAGTAGTGGCGCTGAAAACGGGCTGGCAGCGTCAGAACCGAAGCCAAAACCTCCTAAAACTGCACCAATAGCCGAGTCACAGCGAGCCATTTCTCCCGATGAACCGCTGACTTACTTACCCGGAATTGGCCCCAAGAATGCGGAACGGCTAGCCAAACTAGGACTTTATACGGTTCGCGATCTGCTGTTTTATTACCCTCGTGACCACATTGACTACGCGCGGCAGGTCCAGATTCGTGACTTGGAGGCTGGGGAAACGGTGACATTGGTGGGCACAGTCAAGCGCTGTACCTGCTTCAATAGCCCCCGCAATGCCAAATTAACCATTTTTGAATTAGTGGTGCGCGATCGCAGTGGACAAATTAAGCTGAGTCGTTTCTTTGCAGGGAACCGATATCGCAATCGAGGCTGGCAAGAGCAACAGAAACGGCTCTACCCACCCGGCGCAGTGATTGCGGCTTCTGGCTTGGTCAAGCAAAGCAAGTACGGCATGACCTTGGAAGATCCGGAGATTGAGGTGCTGGATCATTCAGGTAGTAGCATTGAGTCGGTCACCGTGGGGCGAGTGGTGCCGATCTACTCATTAACGGAGGGAGTCGGGGCAGATTTAGTTCGCAAAGCAGTGATTGCGGCGTTACCTGCGGCCACTCGTCTGGATGATCCCTTACCGGAGCCATTACAGAAGCAGTATGAGCTAACTGGATTGGCAGAAGCGATCGCGCATATTCACTTCCCGCCAGATAGCGCTGCCTTAGATATGGCCCGTCGGCGTTTGGTGTTCGATGAGTTTTTCTATTTGCAGTTGGGGTTGCTGAAGCGTCGCCAGAGCCAGCGCCAAACCCAAGCGAGCGCTATCTTGGCTCCCACTGGGCAATTGATTGATCAGTTGTATGAGTTGCTGCCGTTTCAACTCACGGGGGCTCAGGAACGGGTGATTAATGACATCCTCAACGACTTGCAGCAACCTGCCCCGATGAACCGACTGGTGCAAGGAGATGTGGGATCGGGGAAAACTGTGGTAGCAGTCGTGGCGGTTTTGGCAGCAATTCAGGCGGGCTACCAAGCAGCGCTGATGGCTCCGACTGAGGTGTTGGCAGAGCAGCATTACCGCAAGTTGGTGAGTTGGTTTAACTTGATGCATTTACCCGTCGAGTTACTCACAGGCTCAACTAAGACGGCGAAGCGACGGCAAATCCACGCACAATTACAAACAGGCGAACTGCCTTTGTTGGTAGGTACCCATGCCTTGATTGAAGACCCAGTCACCTTTCAGCGCTTAGGCTTGGTGGTGATTGATGAGCAGCATCGCTTTGGGGTGCAACAACGAGCTAGATTGCAGCAAAAAGGTGTCAATGGCATTCCCCATGTTTTGACGATGACAGCGACGCCCATTCCCCGTACCCTAGCCCTGACGCTCCACGGCGACTTGGATGTGAGCCAGATTGATGAGTTGCCACCGGGACGCAAACCCATTCAGACAACGGCTCTCACTGCCAGCGATCGCACCCAGGCTTACGAGTTAATTCGTCGCCAAGTAGCTCAGGGTCGCCAGGTGTATGTAGTGTTGCCCTTGGTGGACGAGTCCGAGAAGTTGGATCTAAAGTCTGCGATCGAAGAGCATCAACGGCTGCAAGAGCAGATTTTTCCTGAATTCCAGATTGGTCTGCTGCATGGCCGCATGACTTCGGCGGAGAAGGAGGAAGCGATCAATCAATTCCGCGACAACCAAACCCAAATTTTAGTTTCGACCACTGTGGTGGAGGTGGGTGTGGATGTGCCAAATGCCACGGTAATGCTGATCGAGCATGCCGAGCGCTTTGGTTTGTCGCAGTTGCACCAGTTGCGCGGGCGCGTAGGGCGAGGCGCAGATCAGTCTTTTTGTTTGCTGATGAGTAGTTCCAAGGCGGAAACTGCGCGGCAACGCCTGAAAGTATTAGAACAATCGCAGGATGGCTTTTTTATCTCAGAAATGGATATGCGCTTCCGAGGGCCAGGGGAAGTGCTAGGAACTCGGCAATCTGGGTTACCTGACTTTGCTCTAGCCAGCTTAGTTGAAGACCAAGCAGTGCTGGAAGTGGCACGGGAAGCCGCCGAGAAAGCGATCGCCAAAGATGCCACGCTCGATCGCTGGCCGCTAATGCAAGCAGAACTAGAATATCGTTATCAGCGGCTCATGGGTGGAGCCATCTTCACCTAAACTTCCCGATTGACACTCCAGTTGGCTAGAGCGTTGACAATCCTCTGTAAGACACTTATTGAGTTGCACTGGAACTAATATTTATGCAACCCCCTACTTCTAGAGCCAAAGCTCCGGCTCGTTTACTCACGGCGATCGCCTTCACGGGCAGTCTTCTCATCAGCTGTGCTTCCACCCCCGAAACCCAAGCACCTACCCCAGGAGCCACTAGGAGTTCAGCCGCCAATCCCTCGGCCAGCCTCCAAGCTCAGGGGATGAACCACGCGCACCCAGGCTCAAGTCATAATACCGCTCTCGATCTAGGGCCCTCTGAAGCTAATTATGATTTGCGCTTCATTGATGCCATGATTCCTCACCATCAAGGCGCGATCGCGATGGCTAAAGCAGCCCAACAGAAAGCGCAACGGCCTGAGCTGAAGCAGCTTGCAGCAGAGATGATTCAAGCTCAAACTCAGGAAATTACGCAATTGCAGAAATGGCGGCAACAGTGGTATCCCGAATTTGACAGCACTCCGATGGCTTACGACGCAGAGAAGCGCAAGATGCTACCGATGTCTGCCCAGCAACAGGCAGCGATGATGATGCATCAGGACTTCAGTGCATCCGGGAATGAATTCGATCAGCGGTTTCTCAGTGCCATGATGCCTCACCACGCAGGCGCGATCGCGATGGCCCAGGACGCTTTGCAGAAGTCACAACATCTAGAAATCAAGCAATTAGCTCAAAATATTCTTACGACTCAAAAAGCCGAGATTCAAAAAATGCAACAATGGCAAGCCGCTTGGTCTCAGCCCTAAGCAAATTAGTTACAAAAACAACTGTAGTTGCGCTAGCTAAGAGCGATCGGTCTCACACTTTCTTGTTCAATCAGGGTATCTCTGTATGTATAGCGATTTATAGCGATTTAAAACAATTTGCAGGAAGTCGGTCACTGTGCGGCAGTTCCATTTTTTTTCCCTTCGCACCAAATTAATTTTGGCTTTTTTGGGAGTAGCGCTGATCCCGCTGCTATTGCTGTCTTGGCTGAATAAACACACGGCTCAAGTTACTCTCACCAGCACTGCCAACCAAGCTTTGTATGCTGCAGCCAGCCAAACTGCCTTAACCCTAGATGCTTTTATCACTGCCAACTTAGATGCAGTTCGAGTGGATGCGCAACTACCCGGTTTAGCTCAATATCTGAGTCTCCCGCCAAAGGGACGCTCCAACAGTGAGGCCGAAGCCGAAGCTGCTGCCATCTTAAGTACCCTGACTCGCCGAGATTCGCTCAATATCCTGTCTTACACCTTGTTCGATCGCCAGGGCCGTAGTGTGCTGGCAACGAACTTGAAGGATATTGGTCGCAGTCAGGCTACCGATGACTACATTCGGCAACCTTTGCAAACTAAATTTCCTTACGCTTCACCGATCCGGGTCGGCAGGGATGGTTTTACCAGCCTTTATTTCAGCAGCCCAGTCCGTAATGCCAAAGGCACGATTGTGGGTGTACTAGCAGTTCGCTACAATGCCGCCGCTATTCAACAGCTAGTCGCCCAAAACAATGGTTTAGCAGGTGCTCAATCTTTTGCTGTTTTATTGGACGAAAATCACATTCGTCTGGCTCATGGCATTGCTGCCGAATTGATATTTAAGTCTGTAGTGCCGTTACCTGCCAACAAAGTGAAGGCCTTGATCGAGGCGGGACGATTGCCGCAGCGACCTTCATCTGAACTGGCTACTAACTTACCTGCATTTGAGCAAGGACTGAATCAGATTACCTGCAAAGCAGTCAGAACCTGTCCACCCACATACTTCACTACGGCACTTACTGGGGTCAGCCATCAGCTAAGTGCCGTAGCAGCGGCTAGACTCAGAACCCAGCCTTGGTTCGTGATTTTTGCGCAACCTCAGCAAGTTTTTTTAGCTCCGATTTACGCTCAAGTTCGGGTAGCGCAGAGGTTAGCAGTTGCGATCGCGATCGCCGTGATCATCATTGCGATCGCGATCGCTCAATGGCTCGCCCGACCTTTAGTCCACTTAGCGCAACGAGTTGCTCAGTTTACAGCAGGGCAGCTTAATGCTCGGGCTCATATCGTATCGCAGGACGAAATTGGCAGCTTAGCGACCAACTTTAATGCGATGGCGGAGCAAGTTGGCAAACTCTTCCAAGGGTTGGAAGAACGCACCCATGAGTTGGAAGCGAGTCAACATGTCACCTTCGCCGTGAGCGAGTTATCCAAAGCAATTGTTGATCCCGAATCACTTTTGCAAGAAGCGGTCACCTTGTTGCAGACTCGCTTCAATTTGTACCATGTGCAAATTTATTTATGGGAGCCCGCTACACAACAGCTCAGCCGCCAAGCGGGAGCCAGTGGAGCCGATATCTCTTGGCCTGCTCATCGAGAAATTAGCATCCGGTTAGATTGCCCTGATAGCTTAGTTGCCTGTGCCGCACGCACCCAGAGGTTAGCCGTTGCAGAGTCTAGGCGTATAAGTGAGGCGATCGCCCCTGATTTAGCTGCTTTGCCAATGGGTACAGAAGCGGCTGTACCGCTGGTCGCACGAGGGCAACTGCTCGGCGTTCTCGACATTCAAGACGTTTACACCGATCACTTTAGTGCAATTGACCTAGACACCTTCAAAACCCTAGCGGGCCAAATTGCGATCGCCTTAGAAAATGCCCGCCTGTTTGAACAAATCCAGAAAACCGAAGAGCGCTTTCGGCGTATTTTTGAAGACGCTCCGATTGGCATGGCGATCGCCAGCTTGGAAGACGAGCAGTTGGTTCAGGTGAACAAAGCCTTTTGCCGCATGTTGGTTTATGAGGCCGAGGCGTTAGCTCAGCTCTCGTTTAAGGACATCACGCATCCAACCGACCTGAGTAAAGATTTACGCCTGTTTCAGCAAATGGTGACAGGGGCGATCGCCAGTTACCAGATTGAGAAACGCTACTTGAAACAAACTCAGGAAGTTGTTTGGGCCAACCTAACCGCCACCTTGATTCGGGACCAGCAAGGCGGTGCCAGCTACAGCCTCGGCATGATCGAGAACATTACCGAACGTAAACGAGCGGAAGCGGCGCTACGCCAGTCAGAAACGCAATACCGAGAAAAGGCTCAACAACTACAGGAAGCCCTACACGAACTACAGCAGACGCAAGCCCAACTCGTGCAAAGCGAGAAAATGTCCAGCTTGGGGCAACTAGTCGCTGGAGTGGCGCACGAAATTAACAACCCGATCAACTTCATCTATGGCAACCTAACCCACGCCAAGCAGTACCTCCAGGACTTGTTCAAGTTGCTGCACCTTTACCAAACCCACTATCCTCATCCTGCTCCTGCCATTCAGACCACAACCCAAGAAATTGATCTGGAGTTTTTGGGAGAAGATTTCGAGCGAATTCTCGCTTCGATGCAAGTGGGCGCGGAACGAATTCGGCAGATCGTCCTCTCCTTAAGAAATTTCTCTCGATTGGATGAGGCGGAAATGAAGCCAGTCGACATCCATCAGGGGCTAGATAACACTCTGGTAATTTTGCAGAACCAACTGAAGCCTAGACCAGGCCATTTAGGCATCGAAGTAATTAAAGAATATGGTCAGCTCCCTTTGGTTAACTGCTACGCAGGACAACTGAATCAGGTGTTTATGAACTTACTGACCAATGCGATCGACGCTTTGGAAGTGCGCTGCACCCATCAACCCTTGCAAGATGGCGTGGCTCTAGTTGATCAAAACGCTCTGGTTGTACCCCCCAGGATCTGGATCAGCACTGCGGCAGTAGAGCCTAATCAAGTCATGATTCGGATTGTGGATAATGGCCCAGGTATGACCGAAAGAACCCGACAGCGCCTCTTTGATCCCTTTTTTACAACTAAGGAGGTGGGGAAAGGGACAGGCTTAGGATTATCGATTAGCTACCAAATTGTAGAAAAACATCAAGGACAATTGCGTTGCCTTTCGGTACCTGGAGAGGGCGCAGAATTTATCGTGCAAATTCCTATACAACCAGCCCCTAAATTGAATTCTTAACTTTTGTCAAGAAAATGAGTTGATAGCTACTTAAAAATCACTTTTAGCGGCTTGTAAATGAGGAATTGCCCTTAACATCTCTAATTTATCTCTAAGTAGCCTAAAAATTCTCAGCTAATTCTCAGTTAGCTTTCAGCTAATTCTCAGCTAGTTCTGAATGGTAGTAAACGGATCTATTCAGCTCATGATACCTGCCAGTTGCAGATAGAAATTTAACGACAGGATTGGGCTAGGTTTATTACTAATAAACTCACCTATTTCGGAAACTGTTGCTGGGTCTATGATCCCCAATTTTTATTGAAATTTAAAGGGGTGCATAGAGGTATTTGGCGCTTGCGAGTCTTGCCTCTTATGACTGACCAGTGACGCAATTTCTATTTCTTGAGTGAGAGTTAAACGCACTAGCAGATTACAGCTAGAGAGCGATTCGCTATCGATTGGGAACCAGTAAATTGTTCAGTATCGGTGCCATCTAAACCGAAGAGTTTTTCAAAGCTTGAATTATTTCTTAAAGCATTCGACAGACATTAACAAAGAAAAAAGGAATTTTAACCATGAAATCTGCTGCTCTATCTAAATTTATCGGTGCTGGTGTACTCAGTCTTAGCCTTGCTGCACTACCTCTAACCTTGCCTGCTGGTGCTCAAACTGATGCTGGCACCTCCACTACTTCTGGTACAGATACTACTTCTACCTACAACAATACTGACACTGCTACTGAAGGCGATCGCGATTTTGACTGGGGTTGGTTGGGTCTGCTCGGTTTGGCTGGTTTGGCTGGTTTAGCTAAGAAGAGCCACGAAGAGCCTACTCGTTACCGCGAACCCGAAGAAGTCAGCCGCACTGGAACTCGCTACTAATCCATAGAGTTGTCGTAGTTAGCGTGTTATCTCTCCAAAGGCCAGGGGAGATCTGAGGTAAAACTCTCTTCTCTGGTCTCTTCTCAGAACTTTGGATTTGCTTTCGCAACGCTAACTTCCACCCCAAGGTCATATTCAAGCATTTAGTTGCTTAGCTGCATTGCATCCCTTCGCTAGAAATTTTTAGAGGATTTTTGACCATGAAACGGACTACTCTATCTAAGTTAGTTGGTGCTGGTGTGCTGGCTGCTAGCCTTGCTGTTGTGCCCCTGAGCCTCCCTAGCCACGCTCAGACTGACAACAACGCAAACAACAACCCCACTCTAGACACAACGCCTTTCCAAGAAACCAAAGATGACAACAACAATTTGGGTTGGTTGGGTTTGATTGGTTTGTTAGGTCTAGCTAATCTCTTCCGCAAGCCGAAAGAAAATGTCCGCTACCAAGAGCCTGATGTCGTTAGCCGCACTGGTTACAGAGAGTAAGCGATCGCGCTCTGCCTAGGATTTTTATTCGCGTAAATCTCCCTTCCCCCTCGTCATTTTCCGGTTGTATCGGATTAGGGCGAGGGATTTGTTATGGAGGCTACTCGGCCCAACTTTTTGCCCTAGACAATGCTTTTTGCCAGGTGGTGAAGTTTTCTAGCGCTGCTGTGGCGGCTTTCGGCTCAAAGACGCGATCGCTCTGGCGATTATTAACTAGGGCCGCGTAGTCTTGCCAAAAACCGGAGGCTAAGCCCGCAGCAAAGGCCACCCCTTGCACAGTCACGTCCCGGACTACAGGACGCTCGACCGGAATCCCCAACACATCTGCCTGAAATTGCATGAGGAAGTTGTTGTTGCAGGCTCCCCCGTCTACCTTGAGCCGTTGCACCTTGGTACTACTACAAGCATCTACTGCTTGCACCACTTCTTTGACTTGGTAGGCGATCGCCTCTAAGACTGAACGCACCAGATGTTCTCGCTGGGCTCCTCCTGTAATGCCGAGAAAGGCACCACGAGCGCTCATATCCCAGTGCGGTGCACCTAAGCCACTTAAGGCAGGCACAAAGTAAACGCCACCGTTATCGCTCACCTGAGCAGCCATTGCTTCCGTCTCCGCCGCAGTCTGAATCAGCTTCAGTCCATCGCGCAACCACTGAATGCAGGCTCCGGTGGTAAACATGCTGCCTTCGAGGGCATAACCCACCTCCGGGGCTCCAGTCTGATCAGCCCGAGTCCAAGCCACGGTTGAAACCAATTGTCCCGGCGATCGCCGGATTTCCGCTCCTGTATGAGCCACAAGAAAACAACCTGTACCGTACGTACATTTGATTAAACCTGCGCGATCGCAACCCTGCCCAAACAAAGCCGCTTGCTGATCGCCCAAGATGGCAGTGATGGGAATTTCAACTCCTAGTAACTGAGCATCTGTCACACCAAACAAACCTAAGCTAGGTCGCACTTCGGGTAAAAGGTGAGCGGGAATCCCAAATATATCGAGCAGCCGAGCGTCCCACTGGCGCGATCGCAGGTTAAACAGCATTGTGCGGCTGGCATTACTGTCATCTGTGGCATGCACCCGTCCCCCCGTGAGGTTCCACAACACCCAAGTATCAATCGTCCCTGCCAACACATTGCCTAGATCAACCTTGTCAGCCGTATGGTCTAGAAGCCATTTCAACTTGGTGGCGGAGAAGTACGCGTCGATCACTAAGCCCGTGCGATCGTAAATTTCTGGGGCGTAACCCTGCTCCTGTAACTGATTGCAAAGAGGGGCAGTTCGGCGGTCTTGCCACACAATCGCAGGATGCAAAGGTTGTCCGGTGGTTTTATCCCACAGCAGGCAAGTTTCTCGCTGCACGGTCAATCCGATCGCAGCAATCTCAGTGGCGGTAATGCCTGCTTGCTGTACTGCTGTTTGCATCACCCAACAGGTATCTTGCCAAATCTGTTGCGGATCATGCTCTAGCCATCCGGGCTGCGGGTAGTACTGGGTCAATTCTTTGTAAGCCTGCCCGACAATCTTGCCATCGTGGTTAAACAGAAAAGCTCGATTGCCCGTAGTACCCAGATCTAGCGCCAGAATGTACTTTGCCGATGGATTGCTCATGAGTTGCTTACTGGTGTATCAACCAGCCTGCGATCGCTTGTCCTCATTATCCGTGGGAGACGCAGACTGTGAATGCAGCTCTTTGAATCTGCCCTTAAAGATGCCTTTAAATCTCTTGAGATTGAGTTTCGTGGGATTGAGATATTAGTGGCAGCACAACCGTAAATTTGGTACCGAGATCAGTCTTACTTTCTACTGTAACTTGACCACCCTGGATGTCTACACAGTTCTTGACGATCGATAAGCCTAGACCGACCCCAGGAATGTTAGTCGCATTTTTGGCGCGATGAAAGGCTTCAAAGAGATGCAACTGGTCGGCAGCAGGAATACCAATCCCTTGATCCTGCACGCTCAAAGTGACACTAGCACCATCACAAGTAACCTCAAGCTCCACCTCGCTGCCCTGGGGTGAATATTTGATGGCGTTTGAGAGCAAATTAGTCAGGATGTACCGTAATAGCCTCTCGTCTAAACAGACCGACGGATGAAAGCTTTGATAGCGAAATCGGAAAGTATGAGAACTGAATGAGGCAACCTGCATGTCTTCTAGCAGATTGCGGCAAAACCGCTCTAGATCCATAGGAGCAGGGTTGGGTTGCAGCTCACTACTACTGGCTTGGCTCAGCAATAGCACTTCATCGAGTAGATGAGTGATATAACGACTAGCAGTTTGGATTTTCTCGAAATGTTGCTGTTTCTTCTCTTGAGTCATTTTGTGCTCGTAGTGCTGCACTAACTCCGTAGAGGAAACAATTACAGTCAGGGGGGTGCGAAACTCATGAGAAACTGTGGTGACAAAACGGGCGCGTAGCTCATTCAGCTCTCGCTCTCTAGCTAAAGCATGGCGAATCTCTTGCTCCGCCTGCTTCTGCTCTGTCACATCCTCAACGGTGCCTACATGCCCCAGGAGAATCCCAGTGTCAGCAAATAAGGGAGACGATCGCGCGTGAACCCAACGAGTCTCACCCTCTGGCATTTGCAGTCGATACTCATCTGCGTAACTGCCACCTTGTTGGATATGCTCAGCCCAAGCACTAAGCACACGATCGCGATCTTCAGGATGCACCCACTCCATCCAACTAGCTCCCCAGCTAACTTCGGTGCCATTCGCTGCGGTGCTCTTGGGGCTCAAAGCTTGCAACCGGGGATTCATGTAAGTTAAACCACCCGCCACATCTGCCAGGAAAATGCCGACAGGAGAACAAGCGCTTAAGGAGCGAAAAAGCTCCTCACTTTTGTGCAGCGCTACTTGAATTTGGCAACGGAGGCTAATTTCCTCCTCTAGCTCCTGAATTGTCTGTTTTAGTTCCTGAGTTCGTTCTTCGACTCGCAATTCTAAAGTTTGGCGGCTGAGTTCTAGCTCTTGGGTGTACTGCCCTACCTGACGGATCAAGCCATTGAAGGCCGTTGCCAGTCGTCCCACTTCATCGTCAGTTAGGGCTGGAGCTTGCAAGTCAAACCGTGATTCTTGAGCTGCTCGTTGCGCCACTTGGGTCACGGCTTCAATGGGACGAGCGATCGCTTGGCTAGTCCGCAGAGCCAGGACAACTGCGAGCACAACCGACAGCAACAAGCTCGTGTAAGTAATTAAACTGTGTAAGTCTTCTGCTCGATGCATGGCGATGTCTGCCTCCATCTCTCTGGCATGGACATCATTCAGCAAGAGAGTCAAGTCGTCAGACAAACTATCTAGCTCTAGAGCCGCATCACTATTGGTAAATGCCAGCAATGATTGCTGAGCCGCTGAAACATTGGCTGTTTGTAAACGACTGCGATCTATCTTTTGTAATACCTGATCTAGCTGCTCCGTATAGACTTCAATCGTGCTGTCATAGGTACGCAACCAAGCTTCTAACTCTACACTGGCCTGACTAAATCGAGCATGAGTGACAACCGCAGTCTGCACCTCTGTCCTTAATCCACGAATTTTCTGCACATGACCCAAAAAATGTTTGTGCTCATGCTCAAACGCTGGGGGATTTTGAAGTAAGGGAATAAATTGTTGTTGGTGACTGCGAGCAGCTAGGACAGCCAAATTCAAGCTGCTCAATAGCCTCTCTTCCTGGTGAGCTGCTTCCCAGTTTCGCGTTGCGACTCTCGCATAGGCGTCTCCCAGAAGGTGGCCAAAAGTAGATCCAATCACTGCTACCCCAATCGCCAAAGCATGAGACCAACCAATTTTTTGGCGGATACTTTTCGCTCGACGCAACGACCAACGAGTGGGAAAGTCCAGTAGGCCAGCACCCTGTCGAGAATCATAGTCTGACAGCGGCTCAGAAGACACGCGGTGCTGTAGGGAAGACTTAGGAGGATGACTCATAGAAGCAACGCTGTTAAAGTCCTGCCCTTGACTTAAAGGCAAATCAACGTAGATGGCTCTATGATGCTTGAATAAGTTGGAGGGAAGCATCCGCTATTTGCGCAGACTGTCTCAGTCGATTAGCACATAACAGCAGGATCAACCAGATAAAATAATTTTCTCAGCTCAGAAATTATTTTGCGAATCGCGACATCTAATGTGCGAATCTACAGAACATACAAAAAGAAAAATGGGCGATACAAGATTCGAACTTGTAACATCCTGCTTGTAAGGCAGGCGCTCTACCGTTGAGCTAATCGCCCGTGACCTGCACCCAATCGTTTGGGCACGAGAATTAAATATAGCAGACATTTTTGTTCTTGTTAATATTTTCTGAGACTAAATTTTCGGATTTTCTGGATTTCCTCGTACTTTACTTCCATGCCCTCTGGTCGAACCCACGATCGCATTACCCTGTGGAGCTTGCCATTAGTGGCAGGTCTGACCTATGGGCGAACTCAAAGTAGCAACCTCACCTTACTAGTGGCGGGTGGATTTTTGTTTGGGGGACTGATGTTTGGTCCTGACCTCGACATTTACTCGCGGCAATATCAACGCTGGGGATGGCTGCGATGGATATGGTTGCCCTATCGCAAAATGATGCGGCATCGTTCCTTTTGGTCTCATGGGCCTGTAGTCGGCACAGCGCTGCGCCTGCTTTATTTGGCGACTTGGTTGAGTGCTTTGAGCTTAGTCGGAGTGACGATCGCGGCAGCGCTTGGTTATGCCATCCCCGATTGGTCTACCGCAACTCATTTAGCTCAACAGTCAGTTTTGCAGTACAGCCCAGAAGTGATGGCCCTATGCTTGGGCTTAGAACTGGGAGCGCTCAGCCATTCCTGTAGCGATTGGCTGAGTTCTACTTACAAATCGACTCACAAACGCTACAAAACTCAGGGTTGGAAAGGACTGTTTTACTCCAAGCCTAAAAAGCGTCAACGAAAATCAGCTCCTCGCGCCAAACCGCAGTCTAGGATCATGCCTACGAAACCACAGCCTAGAAACTAGATTGATTAAGGTAAAGATTAAAGTAAATAGTCTTGGTTTTTCTCCATGTCACACCCAGAGGGACAAGTTCCGCTTCCGACTACTGCTGCCCTAACTGCTTTGCAACAACTGATCGAGGTGGTGGCTAAATTGCGATCGCCCGATGGAGGTTGTCCTTGGGACTTAGCTCAAACTCCTGAGACTCTGATTCCTTACGTGATTGAGGAAGCCTACGAAACCGTAGACGCGATTCGCAGCGGTGATCAAAAGGCGATCGCGGAAGAATTAGGAGATCTGCTGCTGCAAGTGGTTCTGCAAGCCCAGATTGCCAGCGAGCAAGGGCAGTTTAGCTTAACCGAAATCGCCCAAGGCATTAGTGAGAAATTGATTCGTCGCCATCCTCATGTCTTTGGGGATGTGGAAGTTGCCAGTGTGGAAGAGGTACGGCAAAACTGGGAGCAAATTAAAGATCAAGAAAAAGGAGCCACAACTCAGCCCCCCCTCCTCAGCCAAAAACTCAGCAACTATGCTCGGAGCCTACCGCCTCTAGTGGCAGCGATGAAAATCTCTCAGAAAGCCGCAGGAGCTGGGTTTGAGTGGGATAGCATTGACGGCGTGTGGGATAAGTTCCACGAAGAACTGGCTGAGTTGCAAGAAGCACTCCAAGGAGAGGACAAGGTTCACCAAGAGTCAGAACTCGGAGATCTGTTGTTCACGATCGTCAATATCGCTCGCTGGCAAGGATTAGACCCAGCGGAAGCCCTACAAGGCACCAATCGCCGTTTTATTCAGCGGTTTGTGCAGGTTGAAGCCGTGTGCGATCGCCCCTTAACCGACTACAGTCTGGAAGAATTAGAAGCGTTCTGGCAACAAGCAAAAGCTAAGTTAGGCCACACTCAACCAACGACTCTCTCAGAGCCATAACTAGCTTGGCAAAGTTTTACATTTCCTCAAACGGCCAGTTGGGTAAAGGTTCTCTTGCGGTGAGCCAAGCGGCAGGAATACTTTCTACCCCGCTATAGGCTGCAACAATTCCACCTACGATCGCGCAAGTTGTATCAACGTCACCAAAACCCCGTGAGGTCAGCCAAAGGGCTGCTTCATAGTTGTCAAGGTGTGTCGCTGCACACCACAGGGCAAACGGAACCGTGTCTTGAGCAGAAATGCGGCTACCATTGCCTAACACCGCAACTGCCTTCAAAACTTTGGTGTCTGCTGGTAAATCCAACGCTTTTTGAACTAGCGATCGCACTTTGCTAGGAGG
This sequence comes from Trichocoleus sp. FACHB-262, assembly GCF_014696035.1. Taxonomy (NCBI): domain Bacteria; kingdom Bacillati; phylum Cyanobacteriota; class Cyanophyceae; order Leptolyngbyales; family Trichocoleusaceae; genus Trichocoleus; species Trichocoleus sp. FACHB-262. The sequence continues at coordinate 56,549 of NZ_JACJPK010000108.1, forward strand.
CACCAACGACAAAACTTGGGTCAAAAATTCAGCATGACTGGGACGAGAGCCATTCATCCGAAATCGCCAAGCCCAAGCAGTTGCCACAGCCACCGCGATCGCGCCTGCAATTGCTTCCAAATGAGTATGAGTCACAACAGCCGAGCGTTTTGCCTGCTCAACCACAGCGTCTAAGTCATCGGCAAAATAAGCGCCTAGAGGAGCAACTCGCATAGCAGCTCCGTTCCCAAAAGACCCCTGACCTTGAAACAGACTAGCAGCCAAAGCTTGCCAAGATTGACCTGAACGGATTTTTGCTAGCATGTCACCCATTGCTCGGCCATATCCTCGTTTGGCATCGTAATGCTGAGCAAAGCTGGCAACTAGCGCATCTGGCTGAATCTCACCATATCGGCGCAGGATAGCCACAACTGAGAGGGCCATTTGGGTATCGTCAGTGAATGACCAAGATGGTGCGGGTAGTATCTGAAATTGTTTCCACTTAGTCTCAATCTTCGGGTCACGAAAGAAATTCTCACCGAATGCATCTCCGACGGACAGCCCTACCAAAGCGTCTTGAGCTCGGCCTAGTCGGTCACTGTTTTGCATTCACCCCTCCTGTGGATGTTGTTTAATTTGCTTAATTTTTGACTTCTATTTCAAAATCATTGCGAGCGGTTACTAAGGCTGCGATCGCTCAGTATTTCCTCGGTGAAAGCAGCTAATTTTCTTTTTTAATGAACACTTAATCGGACTGAGCTATGAAATTTTGTAATCAGACTCGAGCTTGAGAAACACTAGTGGGATAGCTAAGAAAAGATAATTCGAGGCTCTATCGATGTCTATACATCACGTCAGAATTATCAATCTTTGAAGCTCTTTAAAGCATCCTATAGAAAACATGATTGATTTTAGCCGCCTCAAGCTTAGAGAACGCATTTTGTTGGGTTATGGAGTGCCATTAGTCCTTACATTTGCAGCGACCGGGGTAGTAGTTGCTAATGCTAGACATGTAATCGAGCAAAGCCGCATCACAGAAGTAGGTGCCCACATTGTTCAAGAGTGTGACCGTTTAGCAATGACTCTGTATAAACGTCAGACTCATGCGCGTGGGTATCTTTTGACTCGAAATGATATCTTTGCCAAAGCCTATGAAGCCAGTGTTCAAGACTATGAGGAAAGAATAGCTACTTTAGAAAAAGTAATTGCTGTTTCGGGTGAGGAACAGGTTGAGCGTCTGCAAAGATTAAAGGTTTTAGGCAAAGAGATTTCAAAGATTAATAGAAGTCTGATTAGTCTGGTAGAGGCTGGCAAAGTTAAGGAAGCTGGTCAAGAGATGGTGAATGGTCGCATCTTAGGGTTAATTGACGAGGCTGGAGGCATACTAAACGCCCTAACTGAGCATGAAGATGAGTTGCAAGCCGAAAGAGTGAAAGCATCGGAGGAAGCCATGCGATCACTCATTGTGATGGCTGTGGTAGGTGCGATCGCAGCGAGTTTGCTGGCAATCGTGATGGGACTATTCATTTCATCCCGCATCACTCAAACGATTAATCAGATTGTCTCAGTGGTAGCTAGCTCCTCCACAGAAATTGCCGCAGCGGTAGAACAGCAAGAAAAAACAGTTTCTCAACAAGCGGTTTCTGTAAACCAAACCACAGCAGCAATGGATCAACTGAGCGTCGCTTCTCAGCAATCCGCCGAGCAGGCAGAGTCAGCCGCTACAGGAGCACGTCAAGTATTGGCTTTGGTCAATGGTCAGCAAGATAAGCAAGCCCGCAACAACGGCGACAGCCTGAGAGCGAAAGTGGGTCAAATTGCCGAACAGATTTTATATCTGAGTGAGCAAACCAACCAAATTGGCACAATTTCTACCTTGGTGAGTGATCTGGCGAATCAGACCAACATGCTAGCGCTGAATGCTGCTGTCGAAGCTTCACGTGCCGGAGACCAAGGAAAAGGATTTGCTGTAATTGCGACAGAAATCCGCAAACTTGCCGACCAAAGCCGCAAGTCAGCCGATCGCATTGGTACTCTTGTGACTGATATTCAAAACGCTACCAACTCTACAGTAATGGTGACGGATGAAGGCACAAAAACCGTTGAAAGCATTGTGGCTGCAGTCAATAATATTTCCTTGAGTAACCAACAGATTTTTTTGACTTCTAAGCAACAGGCGATCGCGATTCAGCAAGTAGTGGATGCCATGACTGCGATCAACCAAGGAGCTAGCCAAACCGCAAGTGGCATCGGACAAACGAGAGTGAGCACGCGGCAGTTGAGTGAAGCAACTCTGACGCTCAAAGCAGTGGTGTGATCGAGAGCGCTGCTTTGAGCAGTAAAAAGCAGGTAGCAAAAAGGGCGCAAGCGACGCGCCCCTCTATCAAGATTAATAATCAACAGAAATTTCAACAGAAACAGGAAACAGAAAAGGAGCGATCGCGCCACCCTTTAGAACACGACTGGCACGACAATGGCAGCAATAATGGCTCCAGCCCCCAAAATGCACTGCCAGAAACGATGGTAGCTATCAACCGTTTTGCCACCCACTGTCTTGAGTTGGGCTAAGTCTACCCAGGGCATAATGCTGCGGCGAAACCAACCTGTCGCGTTCACTTGCGAGCCTAGCAATCCTTGCACTTGATTGGCCCCAAACATGAAGTTGCCCAAAGGCCCAAAGCGAGAAGCGTAGTGGACATACATCATGCCTGTAGGGTCTTGCAGCTTCAGGTCAGAGCCAAACTTATAACCCGCATCACCCCGACCAATCAACTCGCCACTGAGTTTCACTGGACGGCCTCGCAGCGGGCTAGCATAAGGGTCAGACATTAGGCTCATCACATCACTCGCTTGAGCGCGGCTGAAATCTGGGAACGCCACCATCATCTTGACCAAGATACCCAGTCCCAAGCCCAGCAAGCTGAGAGATACTAAAACTTTCCAGCCAGCCAGCGACATCAGCGCCAAACCAATCACTAGACCGAGCGCCAAGCCAATGAACTCAGCACCGTACAACAAGAGGTCAAGCGCAAAGTTGCCGTAGAGCTTGTTCTTATTCAGGGTGCGACTTTCAGCGACCACCCGCGCCATATCGAACTCAGTTTCTAAACCCAACTGTTCGGCGTAGGTGCTCAAAGCTCGAACTCGTTTCCCGGTCAGAGGGTGGGTGGAACTTAATTCCATCAACCAGCCCCAGGGATTAAACATATCCCACAAAAAGACGCGGCCAATTTTTTCTGGTGAGGAGGCAACTCGGTAAGCTGTGCCGACTGAGCTAGCCGCTTTCGGGTCGTAAATTCCTAGCGCCCGCGTACCTTCGATTAACTTGCTGGGTTCCTTAGCTCTTTGGCCTTCTTCTAAAATCCCGTAAGCAATTTTGACCAAGGCGCGAGAGAGGGCATTAGGGTTGCCTGTCGTTTCAGCCGCGAAGTGGTCGGCAAAGTATTCTCTGGTACGAGAGAGATACAAAACTAGATAGGTGCCGATCAGGTAAAAGATGTAAGCGGCGATCGCGGCAGTTCCCATGGCATCTTTGAGCTTGTTGTCGCCACCGCCACGACTCATGCGACGAGCAAAGCTGTAGATCAGATAGGTGATCTGCACCAGGGTAGCGGCAACGGTCATAACGGCAAAGTCCCAGTGGACAATGTGCCCTAGCTCGTGGGCATACACTGTGGCAACTTCGTCATCGTCGAGGTAGGTGAATAAACCTTGGCTGACGACTAAGCGGGCACTGTTAGGCAAGGAGCCGTAGGTAAAAGCAGTGGGGTTTTCGTCGTTGATGATGCCGAGGCGGGGTTGCTTCAGTTTTTTCTGAGCACAAACTTGCTGAATCACCCGCGCTGCTTCTGGGCTATGCCTCGCTACTTCTGGCAGAGAAACCCAGCGAGTGCCGTAGAACCAACCTTGGATCAAGTCCATAAACCAAGGCGAAACAAAGAAGGCGATCGCATTAAAGACCAGGGTAAATCCCACGGCAATGCCAAAGCCAACTCCGGGTTGGTCGCTGCCGAGAATAAACACCAGGCTCAATGCCAGCACGAACACCATGCCAAACAGCAGGGAGATCGTTACACCCGAAGCGAGGGCTAGACTGCCACCAATCCCAGACATGGCTAGCTTGGCGCCTGTCTTGGCTGCTCGGCCCAACTTACTAGCGGATACAGGCTGAGTTTCTGGAGCCGCAGTTCGAGGAGGTGCCTTAGCAGGCTGATCGGGTGTTGCAGTGGAGAGTGTCTGGAGAGTTTGCTGCGCCCAAGTATGAACCTGGGGGTTTTCGTGTAGCGCTAACTGGCGACAAAGCGCGATCGCCTTCTCAGGCTGCCCTACACGTTGATATGCTTTCACTAACCACATCTGAGCTTGCAATAGTTCTTTCGATTCCGTGAAAGAACTATTGCGACAGAAAGTTTCTAATAAGTTGATAGCTTCCGAGTAGCGCCCTTGTTTTAGAGCGTCTATTCCAGCCTGGAGCGCTCCCGATTGGGATGACATAAGGATTCTCCGTAGAGAAAGAGGGGATTAGAGGGCACAAAAGCTTTGGGTCAATTCAGCAGCCTGTGCAGTTGATCTTTTGATACCCACAGATCCAATTTTTCTACGCAGAAATCCGCAAAAGTACATACAATCTTTAAGCAATTTGGCTGAGACGCATGACCCTTTTAGCATCCGTTCACAAAAGCAGGTTGGTAGGGGTGGGTTTAGCTATAGCTCGCTAAGGTTTTTACATGACTCACAGCTGAGGCGATCGTGATGGGTAACTTGTAGCCACCTCCGTGATTAGACAGCACTGGGCAGTTGGCTTTTTTTGCCACCTCTAAAACTGCTTCAGTCAGCGCTGCAAAATCTGCTTCAGTCCAGCCTGTGGTTTCTTTACCGCAGTCATCGCGGTGCGAGTCGTACCCGGAGAAAATCAAAATCAAATCGGGAGTCCAAGGAACTTGGTCCAGCGCAGACTGAAAGGCAGATAGGCTCTCGTTGACTCGGTAGAACTGACCCGTCAGCCCCATCTTGGGCGGGAAGTCATCGGCGAATCGGGCAGGTAGCAGAGGAATATTGCAATGCCCCACGGCTTCGGCAGCTGTCGTGGTGCCACGTTTCAAATCTGAAGCTTTGGCCATGTACAGGTCGATCGCGCTATGAATGCTGAGGCAATATACGCTGCGATCGCCACTAAAAATAGATTGCGTGCCATCGCCATGATGAATATCCCAATCCACAATCAGGATTTTCTCAAAGCTTTGCTCTTGCGCATATTTCGCCGCTGCGGCTAAAGGGTTGAGCAAGCAATAGCCATGCCCCCAGTTTGCATGAGCATGATGGCCAACCAAGCTAAAGCAGTAAGCCCGCTCTAAGTTGCCTTGTTTCATTTGGGCGATCGCCTCAAACAAGCCACCCAGCCCGTAAGCATATCCAGGTAGGCAATGCTCCAGTCCCCAACAGCCACCCAAGAGATGCGGCATCTCCAGGTTGAACTTCTCTAGTGGTTTTTCTGCCGCCAGCAACACTAACTTTTGCAAATACTCTCTTGTGTGAACTCGCAAGTATTCACTGTATTTCACTCGTCTGACTGGGAGCGATGGATAGTCAGAGAGGCTGTTTTCTAGCTCTTGCCGAACTTTGCTGTAGTGGGGAAACGAATAACCTTTGAACGGAATCAAATGACTCGGCTTAGATGTTTGACAAGTCTGCGGGTGAAGGTAGGTGGCGAATTTAGGCATAGAGGTTTAGGAGAAAAAGCGAGAGAAATGATGGATAGACAGCATTCACCGTTAGGATTTAAAGGACAAGTCGAGATTTGCTAAACTTTGGCTTGCTTGTGGCTTTCTATCTAAACCTATGATCGCGTCTCAAGTTGCTTCCCTGTCTCTTCCCGATCTGGCTCGGCAAACCCGTCAAGCTGCGCGTAAGTTAGCGACCTTGCCAGCCGAGGCGAAATATCAAGCGATTGAAGCGATCGCCCAAGCCTTAGAAGCTGCCGCTCCCGAAATATTGGCTGCCAACGCTGCTGACTGTGAAGCGGCCCAAACCGCAGGCATTAGCAATTCTCTCTATGCTCGCTTAAAGCTGGACGAAAGCAAACTAAAAGCCGCGATCGCCGGAGTCAGAGATGTGGGTCGTTTAGCCGATCCGGTAGGACAGGTGCAAATTCACCGCGAACTCGACCAAGGCTTGGTGATGAAGCGGGTTTCTTGCCCGTTGGGTGTGTTGGGCGTAATTTTTGAAGCTCGTCCCGATGCGGTGATGCAGATTTCCTCACTGGCGATCAAGTCTGGAAATGGCGTAATTCTCAAAGGTGGGCAAGAAGCGGTGCGTTCCTGCGAAGCCTTAGTGAAAGCGATTCACGCAGGTTTAGCTCAGACTGAAATTGACCCATCTGTGGTGCAACTCTTGACCACCCGTGAAGAAACCTTAGAGCTGCTCAAGCTCGATCAATATGTGGACTTGATTATCCCCAGAGGTTCCAATTCTTTTGTGCGTTTCGTCCAAGACAACACGCGGATTCCAGTCTTAGGACATGCCGATGGTATTTGCCACTTGTATGTGGATAAAGGCGCGGATATTCGTAAAGCTGTGGCGATCGCCGTTGACTCTAAAACTCAGTATCCTGCCGCTTGCAATGCGATCGAGACATTACTAGTTCACAAAGACATTGCTTCTGCGTTCTTGCTAGAAGCCACCTCTGTGCTCCAAGCCAAAAATGTAGAACTACGCGGAGACGATCGTACCAGAGAAATTTTGAATATTGCTGCTGCGACCGAAGCAGACTGGTCTACAGAGTACAGCGATTTAATTCTGTCGATTAAAGTCGTGGATGACTTAGCAGCTGCGATCGACCATATCAATACTTATGGTTCCCGTCATACGGAGGCGATCGTCACAGAAGACCCTAAAGCCGCAGCTCAGTTTCTAGCCGAAGTCGATGCGGCTGGGGTGTACCAAAACTGCTCGACTCGCTTTGCCGATGGCTTCCGCTACGGCTTTGGAGCTGAAGTGGGCATTAGCACCCAAAAAATGCCGCCTCGCGGTCCTGTCGGTCTGGAAGGATTGGTGACTTACAAGTACGAGATCACCGGAGATGGACACATTGCGGCTACATACTCTGGCTCCAACGCTAAACCTTTTACCCACCGGGATCTATAAGCAATACACCCCTCTAGCAACACATGAATGAGGGCGATCGCAATTCGTCCCTACAGACCACTTTGGTTTCAACTGCCTTACCGCTGAATCGACACATGGATTGCATTCAACTCACAGGAATTCGCGCTTACGGTTACACAGGCTTTTTGCCAGAAGAACAAGTTCTGGGCCAATGGTTTGAAGTAGATTTAACCTTGTGGCTGGACTTGTCTAAATCGGGGACTAGCGATCGCATTGAAGACACTCTGGACTACCGCAACGCCATCGAAACGGTGAAGCAACTGCTTAAAACCAGCAAATTCGCTTTGGTGGAAAGACTAGCCAGCGCGATCGCAGAAGCTTTGTTGGAACTACCTGCCCACCCCGATCAACCCGTCGTGGAGCAAGTCCGAGTGCAGTTGTCTAAACCTGCTGCCCCCATTCCCGATTTTGGTGGCAGAATTACCATCGATATTACCCGTACTCGTTAGCAATCCTCATCCAAACCCACTCAAAACAGAAACTCCACCTCCGTGCATGCCGCTACAAAAGGTGGAGCTATAAAACCCAGTTAGGAGGTATCTTAAAAACCAAGGTAGCCCTAGAAATCTAGACTTTTCCTGACTTTTAACAAGTTCTTAAGCTCTAGTGGCTCTTGAGGCAAGCTTTTGGTTAGATTCGCTACATTTAAGCTATTTATTGAGCTAACGGCGCTGATTTAAGGTTGCAGGATCAATATTGACTAGCGGCAGAGTGCCATTGCCACCCATGACAGTCGGAAAGCGGCCATCCCATTTTTCGATCGCCTGCTGCTGCAATAGCTCTGAGGTTAAAGTCAGTCGTTGCAATCGCTGAGCTTCAGCTTGGCCTTTAGCGCGGTTCACAGCGGCCTCTGCGTCTTGCTTGGCCCGAAGTGCGGTGAATTCTGCTTGTTTTGCCTCTTGTTCAGCAATTTGCTTCGCTTCGATCGCTTTGTTGAACTCTGGTGAGAATCCAAAGTTGACCAACGAGACATCATCTACCAGCAGCCCATAAGATGCTAAGCGCTTCTTCAGCTGGTCATCAATTTCGCCTTTTAGCTCGGTGCGCTTGGTAAGAATCTCTTCGACGTTCTTCTTAGCAGTCGCGGCTTTCACTACTTCAGAAACCGCAGGCGTAATAATGCCGCTGACAATTTGTTCTTTGTTACCAATTCGTTGATAGACCGTATTAACTTGCGCCGGGTCGATATGCCAGTTGATGGCTACTTCTGTGGTGACATCTTGTAAGTCCTTAGAAGCGGCACGGGCATTAATGTCGTCCTTCTGTACTCGGACACTCATTTTCTTTACCGAGGTTAGAACTGGCATTACTGGGTGGATGCCTTCATCTAACACTTGATTTTGGACTTTGCCAAAGTGCATCACCACGCCCCGCTCCCCAGCGTTGACGATGACAAAGGGGCGAAAAAGCACTGCTCCTAGGAGAAGGGTCACTCCCCCAGCAATGTAGAGAGCCGTATTAGCAGATGGCAGGGGTGGCATTCCACGTGAGTTGGGTAATGCAGACCGAGTTGACTTTCCAGTCATGAGAGTTGCTCTGAATTTTAAGTTCTTTAAGTAGAAGCGGGTCACTTCTTACCTAACAAAGTGCCCTTGTTTACTTCAACAGTTGCGATCGCTTTGATTCCGCAGAAACTTTGTACATCACAAATCCAACTTAAGGCGCTACTAGCTGCCCCTTAATGACTTAGAGCAAACTTTCATTCAGTGCTGAAGGTGCTGAAGGTTAAAAACCGCACTGCTGATTCGTAGGAAGTATCAAATAAAAAACAACTACCTAAGTAGGTAAATTTTATTGGGAATAAGAAAGGTAAAAACGCCCGTGTGGTAAATTAATGAAAAGAAATCATTCCTAATAAAGCTCCAACAAGGTTTGCACAGATTTACATCAATAAATCTCAAACCTTTCATTCCTTGGTCACCCCTTCGTCTATGACAGCTACCCCTACCCGTGGGCAACTAGAACGCACTCTCTCGCAGCGGATTCAAGCGCTCTATCGCGAGCAGCTTGGGCATCAGCCTAGTAAAGTAACCTGCCAACTGTTTGATGAGAAATTAGCGATCGTTCTAGAAGACTCCATCACCCCTCCCGAGCAGTTGTTGGCGAACAGTGGTCAAGAAGAACTCGCTAAACAAGTCCGGGCGGATCTATCTAAAGCCATTGAGCCGCAATTGAGGGAGTTGATTAAGGAGGTGCTGGGGGTTGAGGTGCTAGATTTACTCAGCGACGGCAAAATCGATACTGGACGAACTGGCACGATTGCCGTTTTAGGAGCAACGCCCACCGTTCGTGATCCAGCTTCTACCCCTAAAGCTAAAAGGCAGGGGGAGGAGAACTAAGATAGCGGTGAATCAGCTCTTCTAGGTCATCAACCATGTAGGGCTTACTGATGTAGTCGTTGCAACCTGCTTCTAGAAGGCGATCGCGATCTTCTTTTCTTGCCATTGCTGTGACTGCAATAACCGGAATCCTCAGGGTTTCGGGATTTCGTCTTAAGCAGCGTACGATTTCTGCACCGTCGAGATCAGGGAGCATTACATCTAATAAAATTAGATCTGGCAACTGCTCTTCAGCCATACTCAAAGCCATTAAGCCATTCGTTGCAGTAATGAACGAATAGTTTCCTAAACTTAGGACTTGGCTAATGAGCAACAAATTGTCCTCATCATCATCAACCGCCAAAATCAATGGTTGTTTCACACAATTTGGCTGATCGGTTTCCAGGAAACATTTCAAATCCATATCCTGCCTCTGGGACGAAACGAGCGCATCTACGATCCCTAACAGAAGCTTGGACGAGGCATTTCCGAAGCGGCAATTTGGCGCTTACTTGTGGCGAACTGGCTCGTAGCTATTTGGTCAGGTTGAACGCTCTAGATTTTCTCGATAAAGCATGAATCAACCATTTACAAGATTTCTTGGTTCTTGATTCTACAAGAGATTCGTAAATAAACCGAACTTTCTGAGACGAAATAATACTGAGTGTAACTGTCTTTAATGTAGTTTTGGACCTCACTGGATTCAAATGTTGCATTACTTTAAGACAGTCTTTCAATAAGAGCTGGCTCAGTTGATAAATCCAATGATGAAGCCAACTTTTATAGATGCCTTATAAAGTCATCGTCACCCCAAGCTGAGCAAACGAGGCATTCTCTCAGCGACTACGAGCAAATATTGAGAATGGCTCGGAATTAAAACCACAAGGTTGACCACTTACTTGAGCAGATTGAAGCAAGTTGTGAAGCTTCTGACAAAAACTACCAGCACTTAAACGGAGTCTAAGGTCAAATCTTAGTTGATTTCGCGAAAAAACTGAACAGTTTGCTTAAAAGCTTAGCTCTCAGCCTTTTTTCGGCTGAATTCTTTTGTTTCTACGACTTATCTGACAAACTAGCTAGCTTGGTAAAAACCAATCTGGTTTAGCGTGCGATAGATTAAACCTTCTAGGCCCTCTAGAGTATAGGGCTTGCTAATGTAGTCATCCCAGCCTAGCTGCAAGATTTGTTCTCGATCTTCTACTCTAGCCAAAGCTGTTACGGCAATGACGGGAATTGCCTGAGTTTGAGGATGTTGTTTGAGTTGTTGAATGACTTCAACGCCGCTGATATCTCGCAAGACAACATCCAACAAAATCAGATCGGGTTGATATCTCTTAGCTAAGTTGAGGACCGTTTGACCTTGCAAGGTGTTGATACAAGCAAAGCCGAACACCTTCAGAATCTGAGAGAGAAGCAACAAGCTATCCTCATCGTCATCCACTACCAAGATTAGAGGCTGTTTCACCCAAAGATGCTGGTGCTTATGGCGGAAGGACTCCACATTCATGGTCGATTCGTCAATGATTTGTCATGAGCTTAGTGATTCTGAGAGAAATTCAGGTACTGTCTGCACCCAAAGCGCCAAATTTCATCTCAGTCTAATACAAATCATCGGAAATCTAAATAATTTCTTAAGAATTTTTGTCTGAGCTGATCTATGCTGTACTCTAAGAAACTTTTTTTCAGAAGAGTAGATAAAATGTTTGGCTTGAGTCTGGCTCTAAGCCAATTGGCGGAATCATTCGAGGCGATCGCTTTCTAGCCAAAGGTGGAGGTTAGGTTTTATGAGGACGTGTTACATTCGTTAATAATACTTAATAAACACTAAGTAGTATTGCCCTTGCTCAAGTTCTTGATACCGTAACTTCTGCCCTTATGTTGCCAATAGTTGTTAACGAAGAGCTAGTCCACCGCTTCAATTTCTATCTTCATACTTCTGTCAAACAAGGGATGCGTCATCAAGACGAGCTGTATGCCCTTGCTCAGGAATTTAGCCAAACGGCTCGGCTAACGGCTTATCAAAAGGCTTGTGAACTGGTAGAGCAGGGAGTACCAGTTGTGGTTACTGCCTCCAGCGTAGGATATGCCGTTTGGGTCAGCTTGCGATCGCTAACCCAAGCCCCAGAAAAAGCGGCTCGCCAGCCTAAGCCCACTCTCTCTAGTTTGCCTTCAAGGCTGGAGCTTTGCTCAGCTTAACCCTTTAGCTGGCTGGCGCTCAGCTACCTCTACCCTTGCAACTACGGTTCCCTAAACAATGAAAATTCGGATTTCTTCAGAGTTGTCTGACGCAGACTTATATGCAATTTGCGAAGCTGCGGATGTGCTGGCTTGTGAGTGCCCTAGCTATTTAGTCCGTCTGGTGCAAGAGGTGAGAGCTTTTCGTCAATATACGACTGACTGTATCCAGCAGTTTCCAGAAGATGCTACGACTCATCACTGGCTAACGGGTCGAGCCAAGCAGGTGGAAAGTCTGCTGTGTCAAACGATTGTGGAACTGTTGCAGAAAGAAAATCTGATTGATGAACAGAATCAGGTTTGTCTAACTCAGCTTTCCGATCGCTCACGGTCTTTAGCATTAGCAGGGTATCAACCTGAAGTGCGCCTAGCAAGTTAACCTGAGCAGGCAGCCATAATTGAGACCTAACTCCACTGACTCAAGTACTGATTGAGCTGTTGCTCGATCTGCTGTAGGTGTGCCTCGCCGTTGATTAGACTTTGCTCGTAACATTGCGGGGGTGTTGGTTCTGGTTTGAACTGGATTAGCTTAAACTCAAACCCTTTGCCAGTCCCCAAACCGAGGATTAAAACTTCTTCCTCAGGTTGATTAGCATCAATAATTCCCAGAATTTCTTGAATTTGGTTGTCTACTTTGCGGTTGAGTTCGGCGATCGCGGCAACAGAGCAAAATACCAGATGGGGAGTCGGTTGAAAGTCAACTCCTAAAACTCCTGGCTCTGCCTCCGAGTGTTGCGCTAGTCCCCAAGCCAAGGTCGCTAATTCTGGTTTGTGCGATTCAACAAATAGTTCTAGCTGCTGCCGCCAACTTTGCTCAGTGGGGTCGAGTTTGGAGCTGAAAAATTCTGGCATCGTATTGGTTCCTTTCCAGGTGGTTGCACACAGCAAAAGCGGGACTGCCAATGATTTTAGATGGAAGTGGTACCCGTAGCATTTTAGGTTGCGGCACAGGCTGCTGGTAAAGGTGGCTGAGTTGTAATGACAACTTGCGAGTACCCAGTGGTGCGGAGGAGCTGGCTAACCACTTGCTGAGTGCGATCGCTAGCTTTTTGCAATACTCCTTCTTGGCAAGCAGTGGCCACAATTTTTTTCAGGGCTTGTTGCTCTGCTAAGGTTTGTAAATTTGGCGCGACATCTGGCCCTAACCCTAAAAGACCGCGATCGTAGTCGTACACTTGCGATCGCGTGACATCAATTTTGGCATCAAGGATACGCGGAGGAGGCAGGCGGATTTGGATGATGTCGCCATTAATAACCACGTCTTGGGGTTGTAGCTGTCCTAAATCAACCCCTGCTCGCACTTCACCGTAGGCAATGTACAGCAGCTTAGTAGTTCCGACCACAAACCCTGCCAACTCGCGATTTTGATGCGTCGGTACAATGGCTTCCATCGCAAAGACTGTGGTACTCAGCTCACTCACGCCTTGAATTTGCCGCAACGCTACCGATCGCACATCCACTTGGGGCGCAGTTTCAGTCGGTCGCCACAGGGCTTGTAAATCAAGCCAAAACTGCTGCCCAGAACGCCAAACTCCTAACAACATAATTAGGGCCATAAGGGCGATCGCGCCGGTTGACATCCAAACCAGTTGATACAGAAACCCATTTTTGTGAGTCGGCGATTGCTGAGGATGTGCGTCTCTCATGGTCCACAGTTGTAGGTTTGCCTAACTCGATCTTAGGTGGGAACTGCGGTCAGCGCGATCGTGGGGCAGGGTTAGCTTTTTCCAAACGAGTCATGCGAGCTTCTACATTCGTCACTCGCTCTTTTAACTCAATTAGCAAGGTTGCTAGGCGGTCCAAAATGGGTGTAGTTGCAGGAGTTGGATTAGGTGGTGTAATGGTAGGTGCCGCAGGACGGCTAGGCTCAGACAGGCGGGTACCAGAACGACTCAAACTGTAGATTTGAGCCTCTAAACGGCTGATCTCAGCTCGTATTTGATAGCCATCTGACTCTAACCGGGCCAAGCGAGATTCTAATAGGACTGTGGATTGAGCCGCCAAACGCCCTGGCAACAGCACTAACCCCACGATGACTAAACCAGTAAAACCTAGAATTTTCAGCCAGCGACGATTCATAAAAGTTGCCTCCTAAATAGATTCGGGATTGACCTCAGGAGGCAAGTCTGGAGCAGGAGATTCGGGTTCAGGGTCTGAGTTAGGCTCAGGCTGTGGTTCAGGAGTCGGAGCCGTCGTTTCAGGCTCCGATTCCGGCAGAGGTGTTAAATCAGGTCCACGCTCGGGGCTGGTTTGAATCTGTCTGAGGGACGTGAGGGAAGCAGCCATACAAGTACCTATCAGTCGTATGGTCAACAGGGGAAACCCTAGCGATCGCTTAGCTGCCAGATCGCTCTAGGGGAGCTTGATTCGTTTGGGGCGTAGGTGCTGTAAAAGCCAAATTCCATGTAGAAGTCACTCCTAGCATGCAAACACCCGCAACTAGCCACGCTAAGGCTACCTCAATACGATTAGGTTTAGAGGCCAGAGTGGTGGGCGAAGCCGCGATCGCCAGTTGCATAATGGGGGGCTTGTGGTCAGATAACTCTAAGGATTCAGGTTCGGTGTAAGGCTCTAGCGCTTGTCTGTAGGCGGGAGAAATGAGGGGACGGGGGCTAACTGCAAGCTTGTTTTCCGAAGGGGACACAGGGAACATATAAAACAGGGATTTAATAGAAGCTATTTTTAGATTTAACTTGAAGGCAAGTAGCCTAGCCTCCTTCAAGTGAGACAGGTTCAGCCTTACCCAGTCTCTATCACAGGCATAGTATGAGGTGTCAAAATAATGTTGTTAGCGACACTCTCGATAAAGACCCTGCAAGTGCTGCCTGAAAAACTTAGACCAACTCATTGGCCTGACTGCTGTTGTTGCTTTTCTGGGTCAATTTGCTCTCGCTCTGACGCTTTCTGCTGAGCATCTTGAGCGGCATTTTTAGCTTTATTCACTGGAGGTAAGCCTGGCGTTGTTGCTTGCGGCGGTTCACTCTCAGTTGCACACCCAATCGTCAATACCACGAACACTAAAGCGATCGCTCCGTGTCTCAATCTGTGTACAAGCTTGGGCATCCTGCTCCCCTAGAACCAGAACCTAGCTTTAGCATACCCATTAACTGGCCTTCAGTGGATCTATCTAGGTATCGAGGACAAATCACATCTACTTGTGATGATCTTAAGGCATCCTTATATGGGTCAGTCGTGCCCCAGTGGAGATGCCATTGCTAAGCTGTTTAGCTGAGCCTGATTAGCTGAACCTGAGGCGATCGCCACTAGCAGGTAACCTTCATTCAACTGGTTGTAGAAACTACCGCAATCCCGGTATAACTCATTCCGAACCGATGGCAACCCCTGACTCACCTACCCCGCTCGGGCCTTTGTTAGTCACCTATGACGACATTGCTAGCGCTGCTCAAAGGCTAATGGGCCAAGCAACACGGACTCCTGTAATCACTTCGCAAACTGTCAACCAACGCACTCAGAGCCAAGTTTTCTTTAAGTGCGAAAACTTTCAACGCACAGGCTCATTCAAGTTTCGAGGAGCCTATAACGCTCTGGCCCAACTGACAAAAACCCAGAAAAAGCAAGGTGTTTTGGCTTACTCCTCTGGGAACCATGCTCAAGCGATCGCCCTAGCGGGAAAAATCTTAGAGATTCCCACGACGATTGTGATGCCAGAAGATGCGCCAGCGGTGAAGCAAGCAGCCACGCGAGAGTATGGGGCAGAAGTAGTGCTTTACAACCGCCAAACCACTTCACGCGAAGAGTTGAGCCAAAGCTTAGTTCGCGATCGCGGCCTCACCTTAATTCCTCCGTTCGATCATCCTCAGGTTGTGGCAGGTCAGGGGACTACTGCCAAGGAACTGATTGAGGAAGTGGGACCACTGGACCTCCTGTTGGTGTGTTGTGGCGGTGGAGGATTGCTGTCTGGGTGCGCGATCGCAGCTCAAGCTCTTTCGCCTCAGTGCCAAGTGATGGGGGTAGAACCTGCCCGCGCCGACGATGCTACCCGCTCTTTTTATACCCGCACGCTGCAAACAGTTCACAACCCCGATACAGTAGCCGATGGAGCCAGGACTCCTGCTTTAGGCCAGGTGACGTTTCCCTTGGTTTTGCATTATGTCCATGACATGGTGACGGTTTCAGAAACAGCAATTTTACGAACCATGTTTTGGCTCTGGGAACGTCTCAAGATTGTGGTGGAACCCACAGGAGCGCTAGCGGCAGCGGCTTTACTAGAGGGAGTGGTTTCTGTCCCTAATGCTCGCATTGGTGTGATCATCAGTGGCGGCAATGTAGACCTGAGCCAAGTAGGGCAACTGATGGCTAAGGTGAGAAAAAAGCCCAAGTCAGAAAAACCCTTACCCCTAGCCAGAGAGCTGAGTTAGACGGAGCAGTGAGCGCTTCTCCATCTTCAGTCCAGCGATTTGTTCTATTAGTAGAGATCGGAAAAATCTCTGAACTGAAAGGCGATCGCGCGGATATAAATTAGGAGATCGAAACTAGGAGAAGTAATGCAGCGGTTTGTCCCTCGCTTCTTGTAACAGCAGAAGCATTATGGGTCTGGATAGAGCGCACCACCATGTGACCACATCTGATTCCAGAGGCATTGTTACAGGGTTTTCAAGAGCAAAGTGCGATCGCCTAAGTGCGCTTAAAGATTTGGTTAAGTAACATCCCCCTTTAGAATGAAAAATTTTTAATTTAGTCTAGGCAGTGCCAGGTCGGGAAGGCTAAGGTTGTGGAGCAGTTCCTTGCCTGCTTCAGATCCAAACCTGGGTTAGGCATCTATTCACTCCACTCCGTCAGGACTTTCACGACCCATGAACCCTAGCAGTAACCCAGAAGAAGAATTGCGACGGCGAGAAAAAGAGTTGCGAGAGCGAGAACATGCCTTGCGGCTCCGGGAGCTAGAAGCTGAAATCAATCAAACACATCAGCCCCCTCTTTATGAAACTGCGAAACACCAGCCATCTAAAAAGTCATTGCAGCAATGGTCCAAGCAGCTGGTGAATGTGGCTCAGTTTATGGGCATCGCAGTTGCGGTGATTATCACGATTCGGATTGCAACCTGGCTTACGGGGGTGGTGATTGTGGGAGGAGTGGCTTGGGTCGCGTACAAACTGTTTTTTGAAAGCGATCGCGCTAGACGTTGAAAATAGCTACGTTTCGAGCCAGCAGCGACTAGACAAGAATTAATCGAGACGTTCCCTCTCTAAAGCTACTTTTACAACGCCCTCTTCCCCCCTTCATAGGGGTTTTACCCATGAAAAACTGGCCTGCTTGGATTCCGGTACCGAGTGCATGGATGAGCGCTGTACTGTTGGTTTTGCTAACGGGTAGCCTTGCTTTTGCAGTGAAACTAATTTGGCAAATGGGCTATTTTATGGCTCGATTCCTGCCACCTGTGGCAATCTCCTTTGGCGTGTTGGCGCTGCTCTCTCCCATTGTGATTATTGCGATTTTTCATCATTTATTACACCTATTTCTCGATCGCTTCTTTCCCGAAACGCGATCGCCTGAAATGGAGCCCAATTTAGGGTTTTTTCCCAGCCTCATGAGTTGGTGGGAAGGCGTGATGGGATGGTCAGCCATTCTATTAGCGACTTTGGCAACCGTTGGGATTGTGGGCCCCTTCTTGCCCACTTGGCGATCGCTTTACCCCTTATATTCCATGTTTTTAGCTTGGGATAAAACTCACTATTTATTCACGATTCCGACAGTAGTTTGGGTGATTGCGGCTGCCTACATTTATCACTTCGAGCATGTAGTTCGTCATCATCTGATTGCAGTTGGGGCAGCAAATCGAGCAAATCGACGTTAAACCAAGATTCCATTTAGGAATTAAGTTATTTCCTTAATTGAGGCAGGATTCATGAGCGTCAAAGTTGAGGCGGAAGGTTTGTTACTCGATCTAGATCGAGTTGCCAGAGTGCGGCATCAAATGGCTCAGCATTTAGACAATATTTCGGGAGCCTTGAGTAGAGCTGAGGTGGAGAGTAGTCAAGCTTCTGGCAAGCTGGAGTTAGACGGAGAGATTCAGGATTTAAACCTCACGAGCCAGAACTTGCGCCAAGGTGTGTTCCGCCTGCTAGTTTTGGGAGATATCAAGCGGGGTAAAAGCACATTGCTCAACGCCTTGATTGGCGAGAACCTGCTACCCAGCGATGTCAGCCCTTGCACTGCTCTGCTGACTGTATTGCGCTATGGCCCGGAAAAGCAAGTTACAGTCTACTTCAAAGGCGATCGCCCGCCTGAGCGCTTAGACTTCACCAGCTTTAGGCAAAAGTACACAATAGATCCGAGCGAAGCCAAACAGCTAGAGGAAGTCAAGCAACTCGCTTTTCCCCAAGTTAGCCATGCTGTGGTGGAATATCCTTTACCCTTTCTAGAAAAGGGTGTGGAGATTGTTGATAGTCCTGGACTAAATGACACCGAAGCACGCAACGAATTGTCGCTTAGCTACATCAACAATTGCCATGCGGTTCTGTTTGTCTTCCGAGCTTCCCAGCCTTGCACCCTGGACGAACGCCGCTATTTAGAGAATTATCTCAAAGACCGAGGACTCACCGTTTTCTTCTTGATTAATGCTTGGGACGAAATTCGTAAAAGCTTAGTTGACTTGGATGATGCCGAAGAACTGCGAGAGGCAGAAGCCAAGCTACGGCAGGTGTTTCGCACGAACTTAGCGGAGTATTGCCGCGTCGACGGTCAAGATCTGTATAACCAGCGCGTCTTTGAACTGTCCTCACTTGATGCTCTGCGTCGCCGCCTCAAAGATGCTGCCGACCCGCTAACCGGAACAGGTTTCCCGGAATTTGAAGCCGCGCTTAGTCGCTTTCTGACTCAAGAACGTGCTGTGGCAGAACTGCGCCAATCGACGACCCTGGCTCGCCAAGCCTATAACCATGCTCACGAAGCGATCGCCCGTCGTATCCCGCTGCTCGATCAGGATGTACAGGAACTAAAGGAACGCCTGAAGTCTGTGGAGCCAGAATTTGCCAAACTGAATGAGATTCGCGATCAGTTCCAAGCGGAAATCCGAGAGCTGCGCGATCGCAAAGCCAAGGAGATTGCGACTGATTTCTGCTCCTACATTCTGAATTTAGGCACCACGTTCGACACTGATTTCTTGCGCTACCAACCAAACATTAGTTTTTGGGATTTTCTCTCTCAGGGACGGCGAGAGGAGTTTAATGCTGCTTGTCGGCAAGCGTTTGAGCGTTACATCAACGAAAAGATTGTAGTGTGGCAACGTACGGCTGAGCAGGAAATCAGCGCTGCCTTTGCTGAGCTGGGTAGAAGTGCTGCCAGCTATGGCACTGATTACAACCGCATCACCGACACCATCACTGAGAAGTTAATCGGGCAAACCATCTACACAGGCAACGCTTCATCAGAAAATAACTCTCCGACTTGGGCGAGATGGGCGATGGGATTCTTCTCCCTAACATCGGGCAATATTGCTGGGGTGTTTCTGGCGGGAGCAGGGTTTGATTGGAAAAACATCCTGGTCAACTATATTGCGGTGATTGGTATTACCAGCTTTCTAGCGCTGTTTACAGGTGCCTTTATTGGGCCGATTGGTATTATGTTGGTTGGTTTAGGGATTGGTGCTTTGCAACTGGACCAAGCTCGCCAAGAGTTTGTTAAAGCTACGAAAAAAGAGTTCGTCAAACATCTTCCTGATATCGCTCGTGATCAATGGAACCCAATCAATCAACTGATCAAAGATTGCTTTGATGCCTATGAGCGAGAAGTAATGAAGCGGATCAATGATGATATTCAAGCTCGCAGAGCTGAACTGGACAATTTAGTAGCGCAGAAGGAATCCCATGAGATTAATCGAGAAGCGGAAGCCAAGCGTTTACAAGCCTTAGACGCAGAAGTATTGTCTGAAATCCGTACCGTTGAATCAGTTTATAACTCCATGTTGCTTCTATCCGTTTAGCTGTGATCAACGATTAGGGATATGCCAATTCCTGGCTGGCTGGCGATCGCGTCTACTTTTAATTGCTCATTTCGCTCCACTAAAAAACATCAACAACCATGAGTGCCAAAATTGAAGCGACAGGATTTCTCAACGATTTAGATCGCGTGGCTCAAGTGCGATCGCAGGTCGCCAACTCTTTGGGCCGCATGGTCGATACCCTGAAACAATCCGAGTTAGAGGGAGCCACTAGTTCGGGGCAGCTCGGTCTAGAACGTGATATCGAGGATCTCGCTGTAGCCAGCAAAAACTTGCAGCAGGGCGTATTTCGGCTGTTGGTATTGGGTGACATGAAGCGGGGCAAGAGTACCTTCCTGAATGCGCTGATCGGAGAAAACCTGTTACCTAGTGATGTCAATCCTTGCACCGCTATCCTCACAGTGTTGCGCTACGGGCTGGAGAAGAAAGTGACAGTGCACTTCAATGACGGCACTCGTCCAGAACAGCTCGACTTCAAAACTTTTAAGCAGCGCTACACCATTGATCCAGGAGAAGCCAAAGAACTAGAACAACAGAAAAAACAAGCCTTTCTCAATATCGATTGCGCGATCGTGGAATACCCACTTCCCCTGCTGCAACGTGGGGTAGAAATTGTGGACAGTCCGGGGTTGAACGACACGGAAGCACGCAATGAGCTATCTCTCGGATACATCAACAACTGCCATGCGATTCTATTTGTCTTACGGGCTTCTCAACCTTGCACGTTAGGGGAACGCCGCTACCTAGAAAACTACATTAAGGGCCGAGGTCTGACGGTTTTCTTTTTGGTGAATGCTTGGGACCAGGTGCGGGAAAGCTTGATTGACCCTGATGATACTGAAGAATTAGAAGAGGCCGAAACCAAACTACGGCGTGTTTTCAAAGCCAACCTAGCAGAATATTGTGTGGCTGATGGCTACGACCTCTACGAAGAACGGGTATTTGAGTTATCTTCGCTCAAAGCTCTGCGCTTGAGAGTCAAGAATCCAGACGCTGCTCTCGCTGGCACAGGCTTCCCAGAGTTTATGGGCGCGCTGAACATCTTTTTAACCCAGGAGCGAGCCATCTCTGAATTGCGGCAAGCTAGAACCTTGGCAAGGCAGGCAGCTACTCATGTAGGAGAAGCGATCGCCCGGCGCATTCCCTTGCTGGATCAAGATGTGAATGAACTCAAACAACGAATCAACTCGGTAGAACCAGAGTTCGTCAAACTCACCGAGATTCGCGACCAATTTCAAGATGAGATCCGCAACTTGAGAGACCGTCGAGCTAGAGCGATCGCGGATTCCTTCCGTACTTATGTACTGAACCTGGAACACACCTTCGAGCAAGACTTTTTGCAGTATCAACCGAATCTGCAATTCATGGACTTTTTTAGCCAAGGCAAGCGAGAAGCATTTGCAGCACAGCTAGAGAAATCCTTTCAGCAATATGTCAATGACAAGTTCTGTGCCTGGAGCCTCACCGTCCAAAAGGATATGGAAGCTGCCTTTACCCAACTCTCCAGCAGGGCTGCGAACTATGGTGCCTCTTATACCCAAGTCACTGACCAAATCACGGCCAAGTTAACCGGACAGAAAATTCAAACTCGCACCAACGCCTCAACTGAAGATGATTCTCCGGCTTGGGCGAAGTGGGCAATGGGTTTAGTTTCTCTCGCCAGAGGCAATTTGGCGGGCGTGGCGATGGCAGGAGCAGGCTTCGATTGGCAAAATATTTTGCTCAACTTCCTGACTGTGACCAGCATTGCCGTGGTGGCGTCGTCTATGTTCGGTATTATGCTCGGTCCCTTGTGGCTGGGCTTAATTGGCTTAGGAATGGGAGTGGCGCAAGCCGATCAATCCCGCAAAGAATTGGTAAAAGCCACGAAAAAAGAGCTGGTGAAACATTTGCCGCAGGTGGCTCAAGAGCAGTGGCAACCCATTTACAGTGCGATTCAAGAATGTTTTGATTCCTACGAGCGCGAGGTGATTAAACGCATCAACGACGACATTCAATCGCGTAAAGCTGAGCTAGAAAATCTCTTGCAACAAAAAACGTCCCATGAAATTAATCGTGAGAATGAAATCAACCGCCTCAAAGGAATTGAAAAATCTGTCCTCTCTGACAGTCAAAACGTTGAGACGGCCTATCAAAACTTACTTAGAGTTTAAGCGCGATCGCGCTTTCCCGTTCTTCTGACTTATTTAGCAGAAGTATTCAGCGGATCAGCCACATATTCGAAGGTAGGCTCAGAGTTCCAGGGGCCACGTTCGTCTGGCTTATCTCCATCTGTCGATAAGTTGAAGTAGAGTGCTACCGTCTCATCTGGCTGGATGTTGCCAAACATCGGATCAGTGAGTTTGCCCATGGAATCTAGCGCTTTCATAAACATCTGCGTGTGCGAAATTTCGCGTGTCAACAGATGAACGAGGGTTTTTTTGGTTCCTTCATCGGTACATAACTTGATCAACTCTTCGTAGGTTTGGCGAGCACCCGCTTCTGCGGCAATATTTGCTCTCAAGTCACGCACCACATCTCCGCCTTCGTTCAAGTAGCTAGCAGTCCAGTTATTCCCTTGACTATCTAGAAAATGAGGCCCCTTACCGCGCACTGCAAAGAGCGTACTCTTGTAGGCTTCTGTTTGGTCCACATCTTTTGTATGAACTTCAATCAGTTTGCCTACCATTTCAAGGTGGCTAAATTCCTCGATCGCGATGTCTTGTAACATGTCTCGAATCCCGGCATTCTCCACATGGAAAGACTGCACCCAGTACTGCAAGGCGGCTGAGAGTTCTCCGGTGGCTCCACCAAACTGCTCTAGCATCAACTGAGCAAACCGAGGATCGGGCTCATTAACTTGAACTGTATGAATGGGTTCTTTTTTATGAAAAAACATAATCTTGGCCTCAGGCTCCTAATAAATTCGGTGCAATGAAATTAAGAGATATCTCAAAATTCACTGTGGATTTTCACAATCCTGCGTTCAGCTTAGGAGGCCTTACAGATTCATTCGTACCGCTGGAGGTATAGTTAATCGAAATAATTGATTTTCCTAAAGGGAGTATAAATACTCGCCTGAGCGCACTCTCTCTCCTTTTTTTAACAAAATTTTCAGCCAAAATTCCCTTCAAATTCTGAGCAAAAATATCACTTTAAGACAAGTATTGATGAGGCTCTTTGCGATCGCTTCCCCAGACGCTTCCACAGACATTTCTAGACAAAATTTTTGAGATTGATATCTTATAAACAGGCGTTCAAGTCAACCGTATGCAGTCACCCAACGCTTCCCAGAATTTACTAACGACGCTTAAGACAGCGGTAGGTCTGCTGGACTTAGAACCCAATTCACCCTTGAAGCAGGATGTCATAGCAGTTTGCGATCGCCTGACCAGTTCTGATTTTCGCATCGCAGTATTCGGCCCCTTCAACTACGGTAAATCCACGCTGCTGAATGCCTTACTCGGTGAAAAAGCGCTACCGATTGACCTGATTCCTACTACAGGCGCAGCGATTCGAGTCAAGTACGGCTCTGACTTATCCACTCGGATTTTGTTGAGCAGTGGCGCTGAGATCTGCGAAACGGGCACCGATGTTTTGAAGCGATTTGCCATCTTAGATGATCAGCGGCGGATGCGAGAGGATGTGGCTGCTGTTGAGGTGTACTGTCCCCATCCTTTTTTGCAAACAGGCGTAGAGCTGCTAGATTTACCCGGAACTAACGATCGCGAGGCTCAAGATGCCTTAGTGAAAGACCAACTCTTAACTGCAGATTTGGTCGTGCAAGTGCTAGATGGTCGCAAACTGATGACCTTGGGAGAACGAGAAAACCTGCGAGATTGGTTGCTCGATCGCGGCATTACCACGGTGGTATTTGTCGTCAATTTCCTCAACTTAATGGAACCAGACGACCAAAAAGAAGTGTACCGCCGCATGCGCTTCGTTGCTGAAAGCTTCCGCTCTCAACTACCTCCGGGTGTTAGCAATCTATATCGTGTCGATGCCTTACCTGCACTGAGATCCCGCCTAAAAGGAGATATGGCAGCGGCTCAGACGGCAGGACTCCCTATGTTTGAATCTGCTTTGCAGAGCATTGTCCAAGCACAGCGTGGTCAGAGCGAACCTCGTTTACCGCGTGTAGTCGTGTTAGCGAACCAAGTACAACAAGCTTTGCAATCTAAGCGAGAAGCGATCGCCCATGAAATCGCCACAGCAGAACAAACCCGCAACAAAAAAGTAGAAATCCGCCAAAAAGTCCAAAAACTGATCAAAGATGGGTTTCTCGCCAGTGCTACTCAATGCCGCGATTGGCTATCTCTCCCTAACCTGCTCGATCGCTACCAAGCCGATGCTGCCGACGCTCTCCAGAGATTTGACTTCGCCACCTGGGAAACCAACACACTGAAACCTGCCTGGAACGAGCAAAAGCGAGCACTCGCCGAATGGGTTTACAAAGCTTGTGATTTTCTCAACTGTCCTCGACCTACAGATCCGTGGTTTGCTTTCCCTGAAGCGCCTCAAGTCTTCCTGCCACAAGACCCACCCACAACCAAAAACTTTAGTTCATCGAGTGATTCTACACCTGTCGCGATCGCCACTGGGCTAGGCTGGGTGTTAGGAGGCCCATTAGGAGCCGCAGTTTTAGGAGGAGCCAGCTATCTGCTCAATCAAACCACTGATACTCCTGCCTCGGCACCGCCCACTTCTGCCGCAGCTTACACAGCCCAAACTCAGCAAGCTTGTTCGGAGGCTGCGAAAGATTATTTAATTCGCTTCAGCACTCTGGCTTTGGCAGCACTGCGCGACTACGAACTCACAGCCGAGCAAATCTTCAATTTCTCTGTACCCGCCGAACCCCTAGAACTTTCCCACCAACGCCATCAACTGCGATTGCTAGAAGCTACTTTAGAGAACCTAACCCAAGCCTTAGCATCAGTTCCCCATTAGAGCTACAGGATTAGCGCCTTTGCCAGCGTAGGCTATAAGTATGCTTAAGAATGATGCGGTAACGAGAATTACTTGGATAGGCTAGAAGGTAAAACCTCCTATAGAAACCTTTTATGCATACCACCCAAGATCCGTTTCAGAAGGCCAACTATTTCTTTAGAAAAGCCGACTATGTGAAATGGCATCGGCAGCAAAGTAAGCAACAAATTCTGCGATCGCAAGTTGGGTTTATTGAGACTGCACCCTCTCGCCCGAAAGCTTGCCAGGGTTGCGCTCACTACCACGGCGTGGCTTACGGCACTGCTTACGAGAGCCGACGTATGTTGATTTGTGGGTTCCATCCCTATGGTTGGGGCAACCAAGGGACTTGCCCTGACTGGGAAGGCGGCTTCTAAAGGCAGTTTAAGCGCTGGTATCTGGATTTGTATCTGGGTCGCAGCGAATCTCAACCAAAAAGCCATCGGGGTCATAAAAGTAGATGCCGCGTCCGGTGGGGCGGGTGACTGGGCCTTCTGCGATCGCGACTTGATTTTGGTGCAGTACTGCCACAGCTTGATTAAATAATTGCGGCTCGATATCAAAGGCTAAATGATTGGCACGGGTAAAGCCTCGACTAGGATCTGGATCGGGTGGTGTGAGATCTGGCTCCCAAAACAAATCGAGCACAGTACCATCAGGCATGACAAAATTAGCAACTTTCCCTGCTTCTACAAGCGATCGCAATGTACTTGGAATCGCATCTCCGGTTAGCTCTTGTAGCCCTAACAAAGTGCCATAGAACTGTCGCGAGGCTTGCAGATCTTGCACATTTAACGCGATGTGATGCATGCGACGCAGCATACCAAGAGCCAAAGTGGAGTTGCAGGTGGAGAAACTAGATTGCATAACGAGCACCATTCCATTCAGAACATATTGCCAGAACGATCACCAGCACTTCTATTCAATCTAAATCAGACCTAGAGTAGCCATGTCATTTGATTATTCTTTGGACTTCAAAACCATTGATTTCCGCCAGCACCCAGAACTGTACCGCGTTGGAAAAGGTGAACAGGGTGTGCTGATGGTAGAGCCGTACAAGGCAGAAATTTTGCCTCACTGGCGTTTCAAAACTCCTGCGATCGCTAAACAGTCTAGCGAAACGATTTACCAGATGTTTCTGGACTATCTGGAACAGGGAGATTTTGTCGGAGCAGATATGGCTCGAAAATTTCTGCAAATGGGTTACACGCGATCGCGTCGTTATGCCAACCACAAAAACGGCAGAAAATACCAAGCCAATCCGCAAAAAGCGGGTTCTGAAGCTGACCAGCAGGCAGCACGACAGCAAGTTTTGCCTTACGACGTAGATCCGATCAAGGCAGAATCGGCGGCTATCTTTAAGGAGAAATGGGTCCAAGCCAAGACGAACCCGCACTATCTGCAACTCTTAGCCGCGCATCGCCAAAAGTACGAAGCAAAGCCTCTGTGATCTCGCTACTTGGGGTGGGCATACTGACACGGTTACGTGCAGCAATTCAGCCCTAGCCCCTTGTCGGAAAAACAGCATGAGGCACCCTGACGACCAACCCCAACCCTTAGGCCCAACTGATTGGATGCTAGCGAAAGAATTGGGAACTGTGATTAGCACTCAGCAACGCTTTTACCAATCCTGCGATGGAGCCTTGAGGGCTTTGCTCAGTCTCTCAGAGTGGGGCATTGTACAAGAAGCAAATGATGTCACTGTGTTGTTGGTGATGTGTCCCACGATCGCTGTTACCGATCGGTTGCTGAAGCGCTGCACGAGCCTAGCTAACAAACTATTGAAGGTTGCCGATACGCCTGCTCATCTGCATATCCAAGGGCCAGACTGCTGGTTTCGCTGTCCAGCAGATATTCTTCGGGGGCAATAGCTCGATTTAAAAAGTGAGGCGGCGGGCTGTACCATCATCCTTAAAGCGCTGTTCACCGATGCCCACGAGTTCCACAATAATTTCGCGATCGCTCGGTGTCCAGTTGCCTTGCCGCGCTGCAATCTCTACCACGGTTTGCTGGCCTTCTTGCAATACTCGATAGTGAGTCGTAGCCCAAGCACCATCCCGATACTCAAAGGTATGACCATCATCTTCATAATGAGTCCACTCGCCAGTTCCGGGCCAAACTCTTAGTCTGAGTTCGTCTAGCGATCGCTCATTCACATACTGCATCACAGGAGACATGGGAATGATGCTCCCGGCGGCGACATAAAGTGGCATCCGTTCTAGCGGTGCGTCAGCCAGGATGTGTGTTGGGCCTTCAAACTGCTCTCCACTCCACCAGTTGTACCAAGTTCCTGCGGGTAAATAAACAGCTCGACACTCTACACCCGGACGATAAACTGGCGCGGCCATCAAGGATGGACCAAGCAACACTTGGTCGTACAAGCTGTAAGTTTTGGGGTCGTTTGGGTACTGGTAGAGCAGCGGTCGCAGAATCGGTTCTCCTGCGGTTGCGGCTGACCAGAACAAGCTGTAGAGATAAGGCAGCAATCGATAGCGTAGCTCGATGTATTCGCGGCAGATGGCTTCCACGCGATCGCCAAATACCCAGGGTTCATGCTGAGCTGTACCCATCGAGGAGTGACCCCGCATTAAGGGGTACAGCATCCCTACCTGCATCCAGCGGGCAAACAGCTCAGCGGTGGCATTGCCTGCAAACCCTCCAATATCACACCCCACAAAGGCCACGCCCGACAATCCCATATTGCAGAGCATCGGCAGGGACATTTCCAAATGCTCCCACAGCGATTGGTTATCCCCCATCCAGACGGAAGACCAACGCTGCACGCCTGCATAACCCGATCGCGTCAGGACAAAGGAGCGTTCTGTGGGACGGAGTTTCTTTAGGGCTTCAGCCGAGGCTTGCGCCATGTTTAAGCCATAGAGGTTGTGGGTTTCGGCGTGAGTAGCCTGCTCACCCTTCGGTCCTTGCGGTGCATCAAGGGGAAACCAAATTTTGTTTCCGTTGTCTCCAAAGGGGCGATCGTCTAAAGCAGGCTCGTTCATGTCGTTCCAGATCCCTGCTACACCTGCTTCGGTCAGATTTTTGTGCCAGTCAGCCCACCAACTGCGAACTTCTGAGCGCAAGAAGTCAGGAAATACAGCTTTGCTGGGCCAGACGTAACCGTGAACTAGTTGTCCATCAGCTTTCCGGACAAAGTAGTCTTTTTCTAGTCCTTGGTCGAACACAGCATAGTCGGCTTCTGGCTCGTATTTCACCCCAGGATCAACGATGGTTACAGTCTTAAATCCATCTTCAGCCAAGTTGCGAATCAGTTTGTCGGGTTGGGGAAAGCGTTTGGGACTCCAAGTGAAGACCCGATAACCGTTCATGTAGTCGATGTCGAGGTGGATGACATCGCAGGGAATGCGGCGTTCTCGAAACTCATGGGCAATTGTTTGCACCACATCTTCAGATTCATAGCTCCAGCGGCATTGGTGATAGCCGATCGCCCACTGAGGTGGCAGAGACATCCGTCCGGTTAGCTCGGTGTAGGTGTGGATGATTTGCGCTGAGGTGGGGCCGTAGATGATGTAGTAGTCGAGTTCGGGGCCACGGGTTTCCATGCGCCAGACCCCAGGTTGATCTGCGCCAATGTCAAACTGGCTCCAGTAGGTGCTGTTGAAGAAAATGCCATAGCCTACTTCGGGCCGTAGCGCCATAAAGACAGGAATGGCTTGGTACATCTCATCGCTGAGAGAACCGTAGTCGAGGGCGTCTGTAGTCCAGTTGGTTTTGACTTCGGCGAGTTTGTCGAGGAACCCAGTGCGCTCTCCAAACCCGTAGAAGTGTTCGTTGGCTTCAATCTGCTTCCAAGCGGCGATCGCACCTGTCCGCCAAGCCATACTAGGGGCTACATCTTGGGCGAAGGGACGATTTTGGGAGTCAAAGCAAGTAATTTGGGCGGTGTCCCGCTGGATGGAGAGACGGATCTGCTCGGTTTTGATTTCGAGGGTGTTGGGGGTTTCTTCGAGGTCGAAGGAGACGGCGGACCAGTCGTGGTCGTCTTTGGTGACGGCCCAGGAGCGACGAGGTTGAAAGGTGCCTGTGGGGGCAAGGCGGACGCGAATCAGGTTGGGAGCCAGGATGGCGATCGCGAATTTGGGGCCACCACAATCGAGATAAAGGGTGCGATCGTCTTTTTGAATGGATTGAATTGCACCAATGGTAGACCAGGGTTGGGTAGTAGTAGGGAGTTTTCCAAATACTTGTGGCATGTGGGTTCAACCTGATTTTTATCGGTTTAAGTCTGGGAAATCCAAGTCCTTGGGGGCGCTTGCCCCCAAACCCCCGCTGAGGGACGGCTGCGTCCCCCAGACCCCCTCCAGAGGTAACTTCTGTGAGGTGGCTATGTTTTAATTCTGGCTTCTCTGGCTCCCCTTCCCTGCCAGGGAAGGGGCTGGGGGTTAGGTCTCAAAGCAAGGAGATCCACACTATCCTTGCAACAAGGATTGAGCGCCATCGATCCAGACTTCTGTACCTGTGATGTGGCTGGAGTTGTCGGAGGCAAGGAAGAGGACGAGTTGGGCAACTTGTTCGGAGGTGCCTGGTTTGCCGTCGGTGAGGGGGATTTTGCCTTCCGGAAATTCGACGGGTTCTTGGATTTCCTCTAGGGCGCGGCGTTCGGTGTTTTCGTCGATGTTGGTAGTGATAGCTCCGGGGCAGATGACGTTGACGCGAATCCGATGCTCAGCGAGTTCCAAGGCAGCCATTTTGGTGAAGGCGACTTGTCCTGCTTTGGAGCAGGCATAGGCGGTGGCGCCGGTGTTGCTGAACATGCGGGTGCCGTTGACGGAGGAGGTAACGATCACGGAGCCGCCTTGTTTCTTCAGTAGTGGGATGGCGTATTTGACGGTGAGAAAGGTGCCTTTGAGATTAATGTTAAGGGTTTTGTCCCACTCGTCTGGGTCTAGTTCCTCTAAGGCAGTCCAGACGCCGTTGATGCCAGCGTTGGCGAAGACAATATCTAATCTGCCCCATTTATCTGCGATCGCCTGAATTGCTTGCTGCATCGCCTCAGGTTGGGAGATGTCAGCTAGTACTGGGATGGCTTCTCCACCCGATTTTTGAATCTCTTCTAGGGTCTGTTGCACATCGTCGTCAGTACGGCCTAAAGCTGCTACTTTGGCTCCTTCTTTAGCCAGGAGTTGAGCGGCGGCTTTACCGATTCCAGATCCGGCTCCTGTGACTAGTGCCACTCTCCCTGCCAGTTGCATACGATCTGTTCTCCTCAAATGAATGGTGGCGATCGCTTACTTCACGAAATGAATCTCTTTATTTCTCTTTATTTTTTAAGCCGTCTTTGGCTCCTGCTTGGCAAAACTGGTGGGCGATCGCTTCGCCAATTCCTGTGCCTGCTCCGGTGGTAATGGCGATCTTGCCTGCTAAACGTCCGCTCACAAGCGACTCTCCTAGTTGAGATGACCAGCAATTGCTAGGCGCAGACAAAGTGCGACCCACTACCCCTCATACTCTGCTTCCTTTAAGACTTTTCCTCTGTCTGTAGTAAGGTTTGGCTACCTCTATCTTCAGTGGGTTTAAGAGATGTAAATGCCCTGTTACCTTGCAGGAGTTGTATGAGTGAGATCCCGATGACATTCACGAAAGACGAAACGATTAGAAGCAATGTAGAAGCCTTCCAAAGCTTAGATGTAGATCAGCAATTGGCGCTGTTCTATTTCATTTACAAAGAGATGGGTGGAGCCATTACGCCTGCTGCTCCTGGCGCTAGCACCGTTTCTCCTGAAATCGCTGAGGGCCTGTTCAACCAAGTTAAGGACATGTCCCATGAAGAGCAGCTACAACTGCAACGTGATTTAATCACACACAAAAACGGTTTGCTGGCTCGTGAGTATGGCTCCATAGGCGACACTACCAAGTTGTTGTTCTGGTATCGCTTAGCTCAGGGCATGGATGCTGGCATTATCAGCCCATTGCCTGCTGATTATCAACTCGCGCCTGAAGCTCAAAGTCTGCTAGAGCAAATCAAAGGTCTACAATTCCAGCAGCAAATTACCCTCTTCCGTGACCTAGTTTCCCCAATGGGTGTTGACTCCGCAACTGCTGAGCACGATAGCGAAACAGGTTTGTAAGTTAGCCTCAGAGCTTTCAAATCAAAAATTTTGATGGCAAGCTAAATCTCTTAGCCCTCTCAAATATTTCAATCACTCTTTAAATCACATTTCCATCCAGAGTTAGATAACTGCATTCATGTTGCTCCGTATTTGAGGCTCATGAATGCAGTTTTTTATAGTTTAAATCACTAAAAATTGTTTCAATCTGCTAATTAATTCTTGAGCAACGTGAAAACTGAAGCAGACTCAATCTCCACGTAGCCCTAGGGGCGACCCTCAACTCTTAGTAATCAGTCATGGCAAATCAAAAAATTTTAGTCATCGATGATGGAAAAACCATTCGCATGCAAGTGCGAGACATGTTGCCACAAGGCAGCTTTGAGTTTTTAGAAGCCAAAGACGGAGTTGAGGGCCTAGATTTAATTCGCAAAATTCGTCCCAACATCGTATTACTCGACTTCTTCATGCCGCGAATGAATGGTTGGGAAGTCCTAGAGCAAATGCAAGCTCAACCAGAACTCCAAAGCATCCCGCTCGTATTGATGTCAGGGCGCAAAGAAGAAGTCGTCGAGAAAGTGCCAGACTTATTCGATCGCTTCGAGTTCATCGAGAAACCCTTCGGCCAAAAAGCCTTAATTGGAGCCTTACGCGCCGCGATCGCCAAATCCAGAACTCCAAAGCCAGCCGCGATCGCCACTCCCAAACCCACTACCCCTGCCCCTGCTGCTACCACCTCCAACTCAGCCATCCCAGCCCTCAACGCCAAGCTCGATCAGATGCAAACAGACATCGACAGCTTGAAAAAACAACTCGTCCAAATCACTGGATTCATCAAGCAAAAACTCAAATAACCCAATCTCGCACACCCCATAAAAATTCACTTCTGGAGGGGGTCTGGGGGACGCAGCCGTCCCTCAGCGGGGGTTTGGGGGCAAGCGCCCCCAAGGGTTCGGATTTTCCCAAAACCAACAACACCTACCAACTTAATCATCTGTAACCATTCAACAGCAGTCATTCAAGCCCCTGCTGTCCATCGCTGCGGTAATCTGGAAAGAGTGACTTTAAGAAAACCCTTTCACTGCACTGCCTTATGTCCTCCGCTGTTTCCAGTCCTGCTCGCACAATCCGCATCGGTTCGCGTAAAAGTCAGTTGGCTTTAGTTCAGACCTACTGGGTTCAGGAACAGTTACAAAAAGCCTTCCCGGATCGGACATTTGAAGTGCACACCATGAGCACTCAAGGCGACAAAATTCTTGATGTTGCGCTCGCCAAAATTGGTGACAAAGGGCTGTTCACCAAAGAACTAGAGCTAGGCATGATCAACAACGAGATTGACTTTGCCGTCCACTCGCTCAAAGATTTGCCCACTCGCCTACCCGAAGGACTGATGCTAGGTTGCGTCACCGAGCGCGAAAACCCCGCCGACGCTCTAGTGGTTCACGAAAAGCATAAAGACAAACAGCTCGCTACCCTACCCGCTGGAGCCGTCATCGGTACTTCCTCCCTGCGGCGACTGGCTCAACTGCGTCACCACTACCCCCACCTCAGCTTCAAAGACGTGCGCGGCAACCTCAACACCCGCCTCGCCAAACTGGATGCGGGCGAGTACGATGCTTTGATCTTGGCAGTTGCGGGTTTGCACCGCTTAGGGATGGGCGATCGCATTCACCAAGCTATTCCTTCTGAGGTATCTCTCCATGCCGTAGGCCAGGGTGCCTTGGGGATTGAGTGTCGTGAAGGCGACGCAGAAGTGCTGAACGTGATCAAAGCTCTAGAGCACACTCCTACCGCGCAACGCTGCTATGCCGAACGCGCTTTCCTGCGCGAACTCGAAGGGGGTTGCCAAGTACCCATCGGCGTGAACACCGAGATTAACGGCGATGCCCTCACCCTCACCGGACTAGTTGCCAGCTTAGACGGCCAAACCATCATCAAAGAGAGCATTACAGGCCCTGCCACTGAAGCCGAACGCTTAGGTACAGAGCTAGCCAACCAGGCCAAGCAGCAAGGGGCCCAAGAAATCTTGAATCAGATTACTGCCGAAATGCGTAGCTAACTTAGTTTTGCCTTGTACTGTAGGG
Organism: Trichocoleus sp. FACHB-262; assembly: GCF_014696035.1. Lineage (NCBI taxonomy): Bacteria > Bacillati > Cyanobacteriota > Cyanophyceae > Leptolyngbyales > Trichocoleusaceae > Trichocoleus > Trichocoleus sp. FACHB-262. Next base: position 89,301 of record NZ_JACJPK010000108.1, read on the forward strand.
GCACCTCTCGTGGGTGCCTTTTTTGTGAAGTTTGCAGAGAAATAGGGCATGGAGTGCGATCGCCAGCCAGCCAGCTAGAGAGAAAGTGGCAGGAGTCGGTATGATGACGTTACTAGTTCGGCCAATTTGCCAATCTGACCTGTTCAGCTAACCATTTCAGGGGATACAGGAATTAACATGCGAATTCTGTTTGTTGCCGCAGAAGCAGCCCCAGTTGCCAAAGTGGGTGGAATGGGAGATGTCGTCGGTGCCCTACCACAAGTGTTGCGCCAGATGGGCCACGATGTCCGCATCTTTATGCCCTACTACGGCTTCCTGCCAGATAAGATGTCAATTCCAGCCGAGCCTGTTTGGTCGGGCAGCGCTATGTTCCAGTCATTTTCTGTCTACGAAAGTGTGCTTCCTGGGACTGATGTACCCCTGTATTTGTTTAGCCACCCAGCCTTCCTACCCCGGCATATTTACTCCGGTGAAGACGAGGATTGGCGGTTCACCCTGTTTTCCAATGGAGCGGCTGAGTTTGCTTGGAACTATTGGAAGCCAAATATTATTCACTGCCACGATTGGCACACAGGCATGATCCCTGTCTGGATGCACCAAACGTCTGATATTGGCACTGTATTCACCATTCACAACCTGGCTTACCAAGGGCCGTGGCGCTGGAAATTAGAGCAAATGACCTGGTGCCCCTGGTACATGCAAGGCCACAACACGATGGCCGCAGCGGTACAGTATGCCGACCGAGTCACCACCGTTTCGCCCACCTACGCGCAACAAATCCAAACCGCTGCTTACGGGGAAACGCTGGAGGGGTTGCTATCTTTCATCAGTGGCAAGCTGAGCGGCATTGTCAATGGCATTGACATGGATTCTTACAATCCAGAAACGGATAAGCGCCTGACGCAAACTTTTAATGCTGATACGCTCGATCGCCGTCCTGCTAACAAGATTGCGATCCAAGAAGAAGTGGGGTTAGAGGTCAACTCTAAAGCCTTCTTGATTGGCATTGTGACGCGATTGGTGGAGCAGAAGGGCATCGACTTAATTATTCAAGTGCTCGATCGCTTTATGTCTTACACAGATTCCCAGTTCATTTTGCTGGGAACGGGCGATCGCTACTATGAGACCCAAATGTGGCAAATTGCTTCTCGCTATCCCGGTCGGATGGCGGCTTATTTGCTCTACAACGATGCTTTGGCCCGTCGCATTTACGCAGGATCAGATGCTTTCTTAATGCCTTCCCGGTTTGAGCCTTGTGGTATTAGCCAAATGCTGGCGATGCGGTATGGTTGTGTCCCGATTGTGCGCCGCACAGGTGGCCTGGTAGATACCGTCAGCCACCACGACCCGATGAATCATACAGGTACGGGCTACTGCTTCGATCGCTACGAACCGCTGGATCTCTATACCTGTATGGTGCGCGCTTGGGAAGGCTTCCGCTTCAAGCCCCAATGGCAAGAAATGCAGCAGCGCGGCATGCACACCGACTTTAGCTGGGATAAATCTGCTAGAGAGTACTCCAATCTCTATAACGACATCCTAGGCATCCCCAACGAGGCTCCAGAACCAGAGAAGCAACTCGAAGGTGTGCATTAACTAGCGATTTTGGGCGCGAAATTCCGCCGGAGTCAGGCGCATGGGTTCGTTAGGGTTCCAAATGCCCACCCCCATGAGTCTGGCTTTTTCTTGGGCACGCTTTAAGCGTTGGTCGTACTTGGTATTTGGCGATCGCGGTACTGCCAGCGCATAGCCCGCTTCTACCAGCTTCTCGTTCAGCAGCTTGCCATCCAGCCAAACGTAGCCCAGTGTTCGTTCGTAGCGGTCACGGGATTCTAGCCCAGGTTCTAGTAGCACAGGCTTACTGCCGATCAGACGCTCTAGTTGTTGCTTAGCGGCGGGTCCCCAAGGTTGCTGGGCTAAATCTGGTGCATCAATGCCAATCAGCCGGACTCGTTCCGGCGTACCAGGGGAGTTATTAGCAGGACTGATCTCAATCACCTGCCCATTGGCGATCTGCTCCACTTTTACTAAGGTGCCTTGAGCTGACATCGGGCTTTGGCAAGCTGTCAGCGAGGCTACTAGCAACCAGAGGCCACAGCCAATTCCCAACCTTTGCCACCACCGCCAGCTCTGGAAACGCGATCGCTCCTTGTCTCGGCTCACTCTCAATCTCAAATCTAAAACCTCAAATCCTCAAGCGGCAATTCTAGTCTTCGTCCAAAGGCAGACCTACTTTGATCTTGCCCTTGCCAAAATAGCGACCAAATTGCAGCTCATAGACTTCATCTTCGTCTTGAGTTTCTACCTCTAAATCAGAGCGGGGGTAGCTGACACAGAGCAAGGCATAGCCGCGATCGCGCAAATGGGGCGAGAGACCCACTGCTTCCGGCTGATCGAGTTCGCCAGAGACAACGCGCACCGCACAGCTCGTGCAAGCCCCATTGCGACAAGCGAAGGGCAGTTCTATCCCTTGATTTTCGGCGCTATGCAAGATATAGCGATCTTCTGGTACCTGAACCGTGTGGTGGGTACCTTTCTGGCGGTAATGGATGCGAACAGAATAGGAACGGGTCATGAATCTCAAAGCGCGCAAGCACTGCAATCAGGGATTTGTCCATTCAGTAGCAGAGAATTTCCGCAGAAAGCTCAGTACCACAATGACAATGGACTATCTATAACTGTGCCAGCTTTTGACCATCCCTGAGACAAATCTAGGCGCTTAGCACTGATAAATCCGTTTTTTCGAGTAAAGATTTTTGATATGAGTTTTGACGGTGTTGAGGCTAACTTGTAAGGTTTGAGCGATTTCTTGGTAGCTATACTCCTGTTTCAGCAACAGCCAAATCTCCGCTTCTCGCTTGGTTAGTTCCAGTTGTGTCTGCACTAACTGCAATTCTTCTTCTAAGATGGCTTGGCGATCTTGCAGCACAATTAAGATTGCCTGCTCTAGGTCAGCCGCCGCAGTCGGTTCGCCAGAGTTGGGCAGACCTTTGAGCCAGCGGGCCGAAACTTGTAGTCTCATCGTCGGCTCAATTTGGTAATCCGCTAAGACCACCTGGCTCTCTGGGCAATTGCGTCGCAGAAAGAGGCGACAAAAGGTTTCCAGCTCCTCTGGCAAAGTTGAACGCGAGGGGGGGAACCAACGACACAGTTCTACCGCCCGCTGATTCCAATAAATCAGCTGGAGGGTGGGGGACACCACCACAAACCCTTGACCTAATGAATTCAGGACAGCCTGTAACAGCGCCAAATCTAACCTGGCAACCTGCTGTTCTAAGATAGGGGCAGGCGATCGCTCTGAGTCCAGCGCTACAGGAGAGGTAGAGAGTGGAAATAAGTTGCTCATCTGAGCCTCCGAGTTCAAAGCTTTTCCTCCAAGCCGAAATAGGGGTTGAACTCAACTCCTAGAGAAGACATAGAGCAATAGATGGGTGAATAATTTTAGAGAAAAGTCGGTGGTGTTACTAGCGACAGTCAGTCTAGTGCCGTTAGTAACAGCGGCAGCGATAGGCAATTGGCTAGATGCCTTACGAGACGTAGCTTCTCAAGCGGGTGATATAAGTTACAGTAGCTGATGCAGATTTTTGTTTATAGCGGTAAAAGTCAGATAAAAGTCAGATCTAGGTCAGTAAAAATAAATGATGGAAGCTTATTTAGAAATAACTCGCCAAAACCTAGCCACTTCTGGTAGTATTTGCTAAGATAGAAATCCTGTGCTGAAATAAGCAGTGCAGACCCCCCAGGAGAGATGGCCGAGTGGTTGAAGGCGCAGCACTGGAAATGCTGTTTAGGGCAACTTAACGAGGGTTCGAATCCCTCTCTCTCCGTTCCCCAAAGATATTTTGCAAATATTAGGTTAAGGCGATCGCCTTGCCCTTGTATCACACTACGCACTTCCACCCTAGAGAGGTTGGGCTATGATCCCCATAGCTTCTTAGGGATAAGGTGTGAGTCAGAATGAATGTGAATGAGCTGCTAAAGCGTTATACAGCGGGTGAAAAGGATTTTGGTGCCATAGAACTACCAAAAGCACCGCTACAGGCAGTCATTCTAAGGGGAATTAGCCTGAAAGGAGCTGATTTAGTAGGCGCAAACCTGAGTGGCGCTGACCTGAGTGGCGCTGACCTGAGTGGCGCTAACCTAACGGGCGCTAATTTAACGGGTGTCATTCTGAGCCGAGCCCGTTTGGTAGACGCAATCTTGAGAGTTGCTAATTTGACCCGAGCTGATTTAGTCAAAGCTGATCTTAGTCGAGCTAATTTAGTGGGAGCGAAACTAAAAGCAGCAAACTTAGTTCAAGCCAATCTCAGCCGCGCTAGTTTAGGGGAAGCCGACTTGCACGGAGCGAATCTGTATCAGGCTAATTTGCGGCGGGCTCACTTATATGAAGCAGATCTGATTGGAGCGACGTTGCAAGGCGTAGATTTGAGCAGTGCTGACCTGTTAGGTGCCAGTTTAATCCGGGCCGACCTAACGGATGCTATTTTGACTGCCGCAGATTTAAGCCATACTCAATGGACAGGCATCAATCTGACAGGGGCGAAGTTGCATGGGGCTACGTTGCCAGAAGGAATGCTGGCTCTGGTGCAGTCCTACTCGCTGAGCTAGCGCCTCTCTTGCCCCCTGGTCTATTCAGCTCCTTTGGTCACAACGTCACGCTTCAAAGTCCGATAAGCCACAGCTCGAGGCTTCTCTGGGATGACACTAACACTGCCATCCGCTTCCATATAAGCAGCCTTGACATCTGCAAGTTCTTCAATCCCTTGTTGGCGAAATTGACTCATTAATTCATCTTCGGTGATCAGTTCTCGCCGTAGGTTACGCCGTAACAGTTTACCTTTCTCAACTAAGAGCAAGGGTGGGGGATTGAGGAATTGCTGCACCGCTGGAAAACGAAAGCCTAACCAATTGAGAGCGTAGCTCCAAAAAATGACGGTGCCAATCAGAACCGCCCCTTCTGTAATGGAAGTGTAGTCCCGCGCCATTGCATTCTGAGCAGCCTCAGCAAATAAAACTACGACTAACAAATCTGTAATTGCCAAGCTGCCTAATTGCCGACTGGGGAGCGATCGCAGAACCCCAAACAACACTAGATAAACAATTGAACCTCGAATAAAAAGCTCAACCAAAGAGAGGTTGGGGATAAAAAGTTCTCGCCAATTAATGCTGAATAACGAACTCATCAAGGTTCACGCCTACCTGTGGTTTTGCTTCAATCCCATCCAGAAAATTCAAGATAATGCTGCTAGATTTTTCCACCAGAAATAAATTCCATTCATGAAATCCTTCGTCAACGACAACGAGCTGAGAGTTAGGGATATGACCTAAAAACTCTTGAGCCACGCTTAGAGGGGTTGTTAAATCCTGACCACCCCAAAGTAAAAGACAAGGCGCTTGGATCTGGGGAAGTAACGGTTTCAGGTCTCCTTCCAAAGCTACCTTCAGGGTTGCAGCGACATTCTGGAGATGAAAGAAACAGTTGTATGTAAAAGCCTGAAAAATCTGCTGAAGCTGCGGCAACCGAGCTTGAGGCATCTGACCTAACATTTCCACCAAGCGACGCGGCAACACAGTTGGAATGGTGCCAGAAGGAATCCCTGTGCTATCAATCAGCACTAGGCTGCTTACGACACCAGGCAGCGTGGCGGAGAGTTGGGCCGAAATACCACCGCCCAAAGAGTGCCCCATCAAATGCACTTTTTCTAAATTAAGGATGTTAATAAAGTCGATTAAGAATTGGGTGTAATCGTCGTAATTCCAGACAGATTTTGGTCCCGTTGTTTTGCCCAGATTGGGTAAGTAGGGAGCGATCACCCGATACCGTTGGGCCAAGAGGCTCAGCATCTCTTGATAGGGTTCTACCGAAACGCCCCAGCCATGCACAAACAAGATTGGTGGTGTAGCGGTGATCGGTCCTCCAATTAAATAGGAAACATTGCATCCAGCGAAGTGAATTTGCTTTTCAATTAACTGTGTTTTCATCCCATCCCCTTTGTGGTTTGTAACTCCTTAAGGATTAGCTCCTCATGGTTGAATCTGCGACAGATGTATCCATCCGCTTGAGGAGGCCACGTAGTAGCACCATCCCCACGCCTAACGTCTTGTATCCAACGGTTTCAAATAGCACAGTAATCTTGTCGCCTTCGTAGCGCATGACTGTGCCTATGCCCCAGCTTTTATGCACCACCTGACTGTTGATCGGGAAAGGCTGATGACCTGTTTCTGGCTCATTCGTGATTCCAGCTTTGCAGTTATCACAGAAACCACAAGATTCTGAAAGGCCTTCACCGAAGTAGTTGAGGACAAAACGGCGGCGGCAGTCCCGTACTTCGGCATAGCCCCGCATCATTTCAATTCGCGATCGCACATATTGTTGGCGATGTTCTTGCAGGCGCACTGCTTCCTCGACGGCCTCTTCTAGGTCAGGGAGTGATTCGTTGGGTACGACTTCCCCGTTAGGCAAAGTCTCTAGGACTCCCACTTCGCTTAAACGGTTGAGGGTATTTTTGAGTTTAGAGCGTGAAAGATTAGTGGTTTCTTTCAGGGCGCGCGGGTTCATCGGCTCCTCCCGTTGCAACGCCTGCACCACTTGCTCCACATCCTCAGTCTCAATTTTGCCGCCACTGGCAAAAAAGCGGCGCAAGTTAAAGTCTTCGGGGTTATAGAACAAAACTGCCTGAGCCGATTCTCCATCGCGTCCTGCTCGACCGATCTCCTGATAGTAGGAATCGATGGAGTCGCTAATGTCGTAATGGAAAACGAAGCGCACATTTGGTTTATCCACACCCATCCCAAAAGCAGTCGTCGCCACAATCACTTCTGCTTCATCATCCATAAAAGCGTGATAAGCAGCTTCACGAACTTGAGGAGATTTCCCAGCGTGGTAGACCACGGCTTTCACCTCCTGCTCTTCGAGTGCTTCCGCTAGCTCCTCGGCTCGTTTGCGAGTGGCTACATAGATAATGCCTGGTTTCTCAGCCCGCACCACGCGATCGAGTAGAGCTTCCTGTTTCTCACGAGTGTCTTCGTAGCGCTCGACTGCTAACCAAATGTTGGGGCGATCGAACCCTTGCACTACAACCTTGGCCTTTTGCATGCCTAGGCGATCGACAATTTCTTCCCGTACGGGCGGAGCAGCGGTAGCAGTCAAAGCCAAAACCAATGGATGACCCAAAGCTTCAATTACCGTACCCAAGCGGAGATAATCGGGTCGAAAATCATGGCCCCATTCACTGATGCAATGGGCTTCATCGACCACAAACAGCGAAGGTGCGGCTGCTTGGAGTTGCTCTAGCACTTCCTCGTTGTTGAATTGCTCAGGAGCTAAAAACAGAAACTCTAGGTTCGACTCGACTAACTGTGCAAAGGCAGCGGCTCGCTCAGACTCAGCGATCGTGGAGTTGACCACGCCAACCTCTGCTAACTTCTGTGCTTCAATGGCTGCTTTTTGATCTTGTTGCAACGCGAGTAACGGTGAAACGACCACAGTAGCGCCTGGAATCAGCAACCCAGCAAGTTGATAAATGGCAGATTTACCCGAACCCGTGGGCATCACAGCTAGCGTGTCCTGCCCTTTTAGGAGAGCGGCGATCGCGTCAGCTTGGCCAGGGCGGAGTTGCTCGTAGCCAAGTTGCGCTTGCGCTATTTGCTGAATCTGCTGTTTGGTTTTGCGCTGTTTTGCCATCGTCGTTTCTCCGTCCTCACCTATCTAAACTTCGTTGCCCCAACCCAAGAGTGCGGCTGCTCCTAAAGCGGCTGTGGCTGCGATCGCCCCCCAAGTGACGGTGGGGTGAGTATCGAGCCAAGTGGTCAGACTGGGCTGAGTGGGAAATTCTCCATTCACTTGGTCGTAGCCAGAGATCGGCTCATACAAGTTGTCAGGAGCATTTTCAGATTTGGGTTTATCAGTGCGCTGAGCCTCAAACCCACTCTGGCGCATGAAGGCATCCACGAGTTGGGGTGACAACCGCTGGAGTAGAGCGATCGCCTTACCTGCATCTCCCACCACAATGTCGCGCGTGGGATGTTCGGCCACATAAAGAATGACTTTCGCCACATCAGCGGGCGCATAGAGCGGAGGCACCCCCATAGGCTTTACCCCTAACTTGGTGCGAGCTTTGTCAAAGACGGGTGTATTGATCGAGGCAGGCTGCACTTCAGTAACGCTGACAGGCACTTTGTCGTGCATCAACTCCACCCGCAGCGATTCAAGAAATCCGTTAATGCCATGTTTAGAAGAAGCATAGGCACTTTGCAACGGTAGGGCTCGGATCGCTTCCACGGAAGAGACATGAATCAGGGCACCACGTCCTTCTCGCTTTAGATGGGGCAACGCCACCATCGCGCCAAACACTTGCCCCATTAAGTTGATATCAATGATTTGCTTAAACTCTTCCGGGGTGGTTTGCTCAAAGGAAGCATAGAGTTCTACTGCAGCGAGATGCACCCAGGTGTCGAGGCGGCCATATTGCTGAATTGCTTTGTCTGCGATCGCCTGGACTTGCTTAAACTCACGCACATCTGCCGCGATCGCGGTGGCATCTCCGCCCGCTTGCCGAATTTCCTCAACTAAGGAATCTAATCCTGCTTGGTTCCGGGCGGAAACAATGACTTTGGCTCCTTCGCGAGCAAATTGCAACGCGGTCTCTCGGCCAATGCCACTAGAAGCGCCGACGATCGCAACCACTTGTTGGTTGATCGGCTTAAGTTGCATGATATAGAACTCCTTGAGTGGGTTTTTTAACTGGGCTAAAGATGAAGAGGTAGAAATTTCCGGTTGTTAAATTAGATGAACTTTCCCCCAACCCCGCTCTGCGTCGGAGAGGGGCTATGAAAAAGGGTTATGGCTCTGGCTCCTGGCTTTCCTTCCCTACGAGGGAAGGGGCTGGGGGTTAGGTTCTTATTAAGGTTGTTTGGAATTGTTGAGCATTCCGTTGGCTAGCAAAGCCAATGCTCCCACTGCCACGGTTCCCGCCACAGCACCCCAAGCTAAGGGCGATCGCATGGCGAACCAGTCGGAAACGCTGGGAATGACTAAGTTGCCAAAATCACCATCTACGCGATCGAGTCCCTGGTCGGCGGCGATCGGAGCGAAAACGTTATCAGGCGAAGCTTCGGATTCTGGCTCAGTGGTGTGCTGCCCTGGAATTCCCACGACTGTTAAAACGGCATCAATTAGAGGCGGAGAGATCCGCTGCGCCACATCCAACACTCGACCGACATCTCCCACAATAAAGTCGCGGGTGGGATGCTCCGCCACATACAGAATCGCATCTACAACTAAACGCGGATCATAGTAGGGTGGAATCCCTGTAGGCTTGACACCCAACTTGGTCTTTACCTTGTTGTAATACGGCGTATTAATCACAGAGGGCAGAACACTGGTGACGCTAATCGGTATCCCTTCATGTTGCAGTTCTACGCGCAGAGACTCCAACATTCCTTGCAGTGCATGTTTGGAGGCACAATAAGGGCTTTGTAAGGGCAGACTCCGCCGACCCTCCATGGAGGAGATATGAATCAGGGCACCCCGACCTTCTCGCCTTAAGTAAGGTAATGCTGCCTTCGCACCGTAAACTTGCCCCATCAGGTTGACATCAATCACCCGCTGAAATTCTTCTGGGGTAATATGTTCAAAGCGAGCCAACACGCCTGTGGCAGCGGCATGTACCCAAGTATCCAGGCGACCGTAACGTTCTACTGCTTTGTCAGCGATCGCCTGCACTTGCTGCATATCAGCGACATCGGCAACCACAGCGATCGCGTCACCTCCCGCTCGTTGGATCTCCTCCACCAGAGAATCCAGCCCAGGTTGGCTCCGAGCCGCTACGACTACCTTGGCCCCTCGCTGAGCAAATTGCAGCGCTGCTTCGCGACCGATGCCACTAGAGGCGCCCACAATCGCGACCACCTGCTGATTAATTGGCTTAAGTTGCATCACCTCTGTATCCTTATAACTACAAATCTCTCAGGGGCAAATCTCTCAGGGGATTAATCTGTCACCTAGTTAACTTTACTTAGTTGGACAGGTGAACCCTGCCCAACGTAACTGCAAATCTAATTTGGTGAATCCCTACTCTTCTTGATGTCGATTCTGGTAATCCTCAGCAGAGGCAGGATCTAAGTCCCAACGATGCTCATCTCGCTGAGTAAATTTGTCGTTACCGTAGAAGTCTTCGCGATCGCGCATTTCTGTGCCCATCGCTGCACCCAAGTCATCCACAATATCTTGGTCTGGGGTGGCGACGGTGCCGCCTACCATTTCTTCGCCTTCCATGTGCATGGTCCAGGCTGCATCAACATCTCCACCACTCAGCTCTGGGCTGGTCTCGTTATAGGCCTGTCTACGGTTGTACATGGTACGTCCACCAGTGGTCCAACCTGGTTGATCTTTCACTCCTGTGCCATAGGATTCTGTGACTTCCTGAGGCACGTCATCATCCGCAATCTCTTCTGGAGCTTCCGCTTCGTCACTAAATAATGCGGGATTGGTATCGGTATATTCATTCAGTTCTGGTGCGTCCACATGTTGGCTCGCGTTCAGTCCTGGTTCTGAACCTGGTCCTGACTTGGCACCAGATGAGGTTTGGTTAGCCATTGCCCTGCCTCTCTGTTTTGCAGTTCTATAGTTTGTAGTTCTATAGTTGCCAAGGTAACGAAGATAAATCTGAACTCACTCCACAAATAGGCAGAAACGCAGGGGTAAGGATGGGGCGTGTCCTTGGGAGTGCAACTATTTCGCTCGGTTGGCCCTCTGCAATTAGATAGATAACGGCTTGAGAGGTAAGGAAAATTAGAGTGATTATTTGGATAGGGTGATATGCGATCGCTTAGAAACACCTAGTTCTAAAGTTCATGAATCAATACAAGCAACAGGTGATTGATTTCTTTAATCAGAGAATTGCCTATGACCAAGAAGGTTCTCGGCACCCTCAAGAAGCAGCCCAGCTCTTAAGTTTTGTACCCTTGCAAAAGCAGCAAAGAGTGCTTGATATTGCTACAGGTACCGGATTAGTGGCAATTTTGGCGGCACAGAAAGTTGGAGTGCAGGGTTACGTGGTGGGAGTCGATTTTTCTCCTGGGATGCTGGCTCAGGCTAAGCGGAAGGTTGAATCTCTAGGATTAACAAACATTGAGTTCGTTGAAGCAGATGCAGAAGCTGTAGACTTTATGCCCGAAAGCTTTGACGTAATTTTCTGTTGCTCTGCGATCACATATTTGCCTGATATTCCTAAAACCTTAGAGAAGTGGTATCGGTTTCTGAGACCAGGAGGATTTGTGGCTTTCACCTGTCCTGCTGACACTGCTTACTTGGCCCCACTTCAAGGCAAAGTTTACACAGAGCTATTCAATCTTTCATTACCTCACATTAACGAACCGCTTAACACGCCTGAGAAGTGTCGTAATTTGTTGCTTCAATCGGGTTTCAGAGAGATTGAGGTTGTAATCGAGCCGTCTGGATGCTATTTGAGCTTAGATGACAGTAGATTAAGCTGGAGCGAAAGTAGTTTTTACCCAAGAGGTAACCCCTTATCTCTATTATCTGTTCAACAACTGGAGCAACTTCAGAGGAAATATCGAGCAGAAATTGAGCAGTTGGCAACGGATGCAGGAATATGGCAAGACATGACGACCTTCTTTGTGAAAGCTCGAAAGTAAGGGCGATCGCGTCTCATCAGGCTCTTACAAGTAACTAAAAACTCCGCCCAGTTTTTGCCTAGGCGGAGTTTTTCTAATTACAACATCAATCTAAATTGCTTTACCAGCCTTGGTCAGCGGGGTCACCGTAGGGATCTTCACTGGCGGGGCGCACGTTTCTCCGGTAGCGGGGGTCATCCGCGGGGTCACCGTAGGGGTCTTCGCTGGCGGGGCGGATATTTCTAAATGGGTCCGTGCCATAGCCAGCTTGGTCAGCAGGGTCACCGTAGGGGTCTTCGCTAGCCGGGCGGACATTGCCGTAGGGGTCTTGATAGCCAACGCCATAGCCACGTTGATCCGCGGGGTCACCATAGGGGTCTTCGCTGGCGGGACGAACATTACCATAAGGATCGTAACCGTAGCCAGCTTGGTTAGCTGGGTCACCGTAAGGATCTTCGCTGGCGGGGCGAACATTACCGTAAGGAGGTTGGTCCGCTGGATCGCCGTAGGGATCTTCACTAGCCGGGCGGACCCGGCGGTCATAGTTCACATCTGGGTCATCTCCCAGTAGGGCATCCTGCATTCTCCGGAAAAAATCATCAACCATGATGGATCTCCTATTTCAGTTTGGTTATCAAGCTGCTCACGGAGGCTCAATCTATATCAGCCTGTATCCACAACCGCTGAGCAGCAGTTTTTCAATGTGTCCTGTAGCAACTATCCTGTAGCAACTAATCACTACCTAAACCTAATTTAATAAGCGGGAGCGGGCTCACCACTTGCGGCTAAATCGCGGAGGTCACGACCTGTTTCTCGACCGTTGTAGCCTTGGAACTCTTGATAGCGTCGAGCTTCTGCTTCGGGTACTCGAATGCCTTCTCGTGGTGGTGTCACCCAATGCACCTTACGCTGAGCATCCCGGTAGTAAACTCGACCATTTTTGGAGAGGTAATACTGTCCTTCTGGCCCTTGCGCCTGTTTGTTACGATGCTGGTTGTAAAGATAGTAAAGCGCGGCTGCTCCAGCCAAAATGGCAACTTTCTGCTTGTTGTTCAAGCCTTGGTTTACCTGTGTATCGTTACGGGGAGGCGCATATTGCCTGTCATTACGAGTGTCGTAAGTAGGCGGTTGTTGGGGCGAGGTGACTTGAGAATCGCCACAGGCAGCAAATAAGGGGAAAGTTAAAATCAGAGTTAATACAAGTGCAAACCAACGAGTCGATTTGTGGGTGGTCGATTTGTCAGTGGTGGATAGGCTCTGGCTCATAACAAAAGGATTTGCTAAATGGACAGGATGCTGTTTCTCACTAATTGAACGAGTCAGGAATATCGCTTTGGAAGATCTCGTAAATAGCAGCCCAGCTGGGGGAGAAGCAAGGCGATCGCTGGAGTTTTGGAATGCACCCCAACACAACTTTGAATGCAAATGATCAAGGCGCTCTATAGGCACTCATTAACGCCAAATTTTGGCAAAGTTCCATGCTGCTTGAGGCAGAAGTTAGCCATCAACTTCCCCCCTTGAGGAGTAGGTAATTTAGAAGAGTTCGGCGAAGTGCAGTCCAAAAGCTTGAAATTAGATTTTCTAGCTTTGGTAGCTTTGAGAGCCGTTGAGTGAGGTCTACTGAGATTTGGTTGAGATCTGTCTGTAGGGCGAGGAGAGGTTGTCCTTGACGGACGTACGCTGAGACGTGCTTACACAGCATAAGCGTCCAATTAATGTGCCAACCCTTAGGAGGATCACCATGTCTCATCACGGCGAACATACGACTGGCACTAGCGACGAGCAGTACGACCTAGTCAGTGTGCTCTACCATGCCTTAGAAGGGGCTGCCACTTGCGAAGTCTACATTCAGGACGCGGAGGAAGCAGGTGACAGCGAGTTGACGCAATTCTTCCAGGAATTACAGGAAGAAGAGAACAGACGAGCAGAACGGGCGAAAGCGCTACTTGCAGCCAGACTGACTCAATCAACGGCTGCGGCTCGGTAAGCATCTATACCTTTGCACTTAATAAGCCAGGTGATGAGTCACAAGACGAGTTAATTCTGGATTTAGTTTATTTCTCTATCTACTGACAAGAATTCAAGAATTAGTTTCGGCTACAACCATTGATGCTTGAGTGTTTCATTGCAGCATTAATGCCCGCAATCAGAGGTACGGAATTCAATTATGGTATCCAATTACGCTCAGAATGGAACTCCCGCCTCTTCGAGACGAGTTGCCATTTTAATTGAAAACGGTGTTGAAGATTCAGAGTTTCACGTTCCTTACACAGCTCTGAAAAAAGCTGGAGCCGAAGTCGTCGTCCTCGGTTCCCGGATGAATGAGCAGTACAAAGGCAAGCAAGGCAGAGTGTCGCAGGAACCCGATGGCACCACCACAGAAGCCCGTGCCGCTGACTTTGATGCAGTGATTATTCCGGGTGGCATGGCTCCCGACAAAATGCGGACCAATATGAAGACGGTGCGCTTTGTCCAAGATGCGATCGCCCAAAACAAGTTGGTAGCAGCGGTTTGTCACGGTCCTCAGGTTTTGATTGAGGGAGACTTACTTCAAGGTCGCACTGCCACAGGTTTCCGAGCCATTCGCAAAGATATGCAGAATGCGGGAGCCAACTATGTGGATGAGCCGTTGGTAGAGGATGGCAATCTGCTCACCTCACGCCGTCCGGGTGACTTGCCGATGTTTACCACTGCGATCTTGACTCGCTTGGGCCTGAGCATTCCTGACACCACGCTGCCTGATGTCAGCGATCGCGATGCAGGTTGGTGGAAGTTGGGCGAAGAGTGGGGGGGCTCTAGTAAGCAGGAGATCGTTAGCGCCATTAATACAGCGATCGCCGGAGAACGTTACGGTTTAGAAGCTTTCCAGCAATATTCCGAGAAAACAGATGACGGGGAATTGCGGTCTGTCTTTCAGCATGTCTGCGCGGCTAAGAAACAACATATCCAGAAGCTAGAAGCAAGGTTGCGGCTGTTCGGGGAGCAAGAATCTCTTCAAGCGGTTGCCAGCGGTACCTTGGCGACTCTTAAAGGTTGGCTGCAAACCCGTACCGATGATATTTCGATCTTGCGGCGAGCCTTGGGCGACTTGCAAACCGGAGTCGTTGATACCTATGCCCTGCGTAATAAGCTGACCGACCCCACCACTACTCTAATTTTTGATGACATGGAGATCGACATTGCCAAGCATGAGCAGCAAGTCGCCGATCTTTACCATGCTCGCATTAGTGTCGGCCCTGTCAGCCCCCCTCAACCTACCTCTGGTGCCGCAGCCAAGATTTGAGGTGGCAGGCTATTGCAGATCACTAGCTCTCTAGGCTGGTCAGGAGATTGAATCATGAAGCGATTTCAAAACCGAACCGAAGCAGGTCAATTTCTAGCATCTTTGCTGACGCAGTATAGCGATCGCGCTGATGTGCTGGTTTTAGGGCTGCCTCGCGGTGGGGTGCCGATCGCCTTTGAAATCGCTGCTGCCCTCCATGTGCCGCTAGACATTTTTCTAGTACGGAAGCTTGGGGTTCCGGGCCACGAAGAACTGGCGATGGGAGCGATCGCCTCAGGTGATGTGAGGGTGCTGAATCAAGATGTGGTGGAGATGCAACAGATTTCCGATACCGCGCTAGAACAGGTGACGCAGCGCGAACAACAAGAGCTGCAACGCCGCGAGCATTTGTATCGAGGCGATCGCCCTATCCTGCCGATCACAGATCGAATTGTGATTCTGGTAGATGACGGTTTAGCCACAGGAGCCACGATGCGAGCCGCAGTCATGGCAGTGCGGCAACACCAACCCCAAGAAGTTGTGGTAGCGGTTCCGGTCGGAGCGCGTCAAGCCTACGAGCAGCTCAGTCCACAAGTAGAGGCGATCATCTGTGCTGTGCTGCCAGAGCGCTTTAACTCGGTCGGAGCCTGGTACGAAGCGTTCCCTCAAACCAGCGATCGCGAGGTCTGTGAGTTGCTGCAACGTACACAAGAACGGACACAAGATGGTGCTTCGCTCTCATCTCGGCTAGGTGTTTAGTTAACAAACTCAAATTTGAAACTCTAAAGGAAAAACAAATGGAACAAAGTAGTAATCAGCCAATTGTGCCTAACCAGTCTGGTAGCAGCGAGGCTAGTGATGCTGAGCGTTGGGCCTCTCTCATCGGGGGAGGTGCCTTGGTGCTTGCAGGTTTACAACAGCGATCGCTCCGGGGCGTTCTGACCGCAGTCGCAGGCGGGGGATTGCTCTACCAAGGTGTGACTAAGCAAAGCACTGTGCAAAAAGCTCAGGGAGTGCTCCAGCAAGCTCAAGACGCTGTGGGTCTCAACAAAGGCATCAAAGTCGAAAAAACGGTCACCATCAACAAGTCTGCCGAAGAGCTATACCGCTTCTGGCGTAACTTTGAGAACCTCCCCCGGTTCATGAAGCACCTCAAATCTGTCACCGTCTACAACGACACGCGATCGCACTGGATTGCCAGCGCTCCTTTGGGCACCAGCGTCGAGTGGGATGCTGACATCATTCAAGAAGAAGAAAATCGCTTCATTGCTTGGGCTTCTGCCGAAAACGCCGATGTTGACAACTCTGGCTTTGTCCGCTTCCAACCTGCCACGGGCGGTCGGGGTACCGAAGTCAAAGTCGTGATGGAATACAACATTCCCGGTGGGGCCGTCTCCGCTGCGATCGCCAAACTGCTCGGAGAAGAACCCGAACAGCAAATTGGCGACGAACTACGCCGCTTCAAGATGCTGATGGAAGCAGGTGAAATTGCTACCACCGAAGGACAAACATCCTGTCGTGCATCTCATTAGGCAGGAGTAATCATTCGATGAGAGCAGTTTGCTGGCATGGGGCCAATGATGTCCGTGTGGACACCGTTCCCGACCCCAAAATTCTCAATCCGCGCGACGCCATTATTAAGGTGACAGCAGCAGCCATCTGTGGCTCTGATCTGCACATCTATGACGGCTACATTCCCACCATGCAGCCCGGTGACATTATTGGTCACGAGTTTATGGGGGAAGTAGTCGAGATTGGCAGCGAAGTGCGGAAATTGCAGCGAGGCGATCGCGTGGTCGTTTCCTCAATTATCGGTTGTGGTCAGTGCTCCTACTGCAACTTGCAACAGTGGTCTCTGTGCGACAACTCCAACCCTGGAGGTTGGCTTCAAGAGCAAGTCACAGGTTACTCCACCGCTGGAATTTTCGGCTACTCCCATGCTTTTGGCGGTTACGCGGGTGCCCATGCTGAATATATTCGCGTGCCCTTTGCTGACCACGGAGCAATCAAAGTTCCCCAAGGTATCCCAGATGAGAAACTACTCTTTCTCTCCGATGCCTTCCCCACCGGATATATGGGCGCAGAAATGTGCGACATCCAACCCGGAGATACCGTTGCGGTTTGGGGAGCAGGTGCCGTAGGTCTCTTCGCCATGCATAGTGCCTATATGCTCGGTGCCGAACGAGTGATTGCGATCGACCGCTTTCCTGAAAGACTCCGCATGGCAAGAGAGTTGGTCAAAGCCGAAGTGATCAACTACGAAGAAGTCGATGCAGGCGAAGCACTCAAAGAGATGACCGGAGGACGCGGCCCAGATAGCTGCATCGACGCGGTGGGTCTAGAAGCCCACGGCATGGGCGTGGAAGGCTTTTATGACAAAGCCAAGCAAGCTGTCCGTATGGAGACCGATCGCCCCAACGTGCTGCGACAAATGATGGTTGCCTGTCGTAAAGGCGGCACCCTCTCCATCATGGGAGTCTACTCAGGCTTCGTAGACAAAATGCCCTTTGGTGCTGCCTTCAACAAGAGTCTCACCTTCAAAATGGGGCAAATGCATGGCCAGCGCTACATCCCCATATTGCTAGAACACGTCCTCAACGGCGGCATCGACCCCTCCGCTGTCCTCACCCACACCCTACCGCTAGAAGAAGCCAAACGCGGCTTCGAAATGTTCAAAAACAAACAAGACAACTGCATGCGGGTTATGTTCAAACCGTGACCTAACCCCCTAGCCCCCTTCCCTGGTAGGGAAGGGGGAAAGAAGAGTTGATCTCTATTCCATATGTCAGTGCATTACTTCTTGGTTTTATATCAAAACCTAATTCAAAAGCGTAAAGGAGCAAGATTAAATGAAAGCACTTTGCTGGCATGGAGCCAATGATGTTCGGATCGGTAACGTCCCCGATCCCACCATCCTCAATCCTCGCGACGCCATCATCAAAATCACCTCCACCGCCATCTGCGGCTCCGATCTACATATCCTTGACGGCTATATCCCCACCATGAAAGAGGGAGATATCCTCGGGCATGAATTTATGGGAGAAGTCGTAGAACTCGGTAGCGCCGTCAAGAACGTGAAAATCGGCGATCGCGTTGTCGTCCCCTTTACCATCTCCTGCGGTGGTTGCTTCTTCTGTCAGCGGGATTTGTGGTCTCTGTGCGACAACTCCAACCCCAACGGCTGGATGGCGGAAGCAGCAATGGGACATTCTCCATCTGGGCTGTTTGGCTACTCTCACATGTTTGGCGGCTACGCAGGCGGTCAAGCGGAATATGCTCGTGTTCCGTTTGCCGATGTAGGTTTGTTCAAAGTGCCTGACGGGCTCAGTGACGATCAAGTTTTGTTCCTGACGGATATTTTCCCCACGGGTTATATGGCGGCAGAAAACTGCAACATTGAGCCAGGAGATACCGTAGCAGTTTGGGGTTGTGGTCCTGTAGGTCAGTTTGCCATCAAGAGTGCTTTCATGCTAGGGGCTGAACGAGTCATCGCGATCGATCGCATTCCCGAACGCTTAAAGATGGCGAAAGAACAATGTGGAGCCGAAATCATCAACTACGAAGAGATTGATGCTGGAGAAGCCGTCAAAGAGATGACGGGCGGACGTGGCCCCGATAGCTGTATTGATGCCGTAGGTATGGAAGCGCATGGCACAGGCCCAATGGCGATGTACGACCAAGTCAAGCAAGCGGTACGCCTAGAAACCGATCGCCCTACTGCCCTGCGCCAGGTCATCCTCTCTTGTCGCAAAGGAGGCCATGTCTCCCTAGCAGGTGTGTATGGTGGCTTCCTAGATAAAGTGCCTTTTGGGGCTGCTTTCAACAAAGGCTTGACCTTCAAAATGGGCCAAACTCACATGCACCGCTACATTAAACCCTTGATGGAAGCGGTACAGCAAGGCAAGATTGACCCCTCCTTTGTCATTACCCATAAACTGCCTCTAGACCAAGCCCCTCATGGCTACGAGATCTTTAGAGACAAAAAAGAGAACTGCATCAAAGTTGTCCTCAAGCCGTAGGCCGTAGTCATGGAGATTGATCCTGCTCCGCAACTTGAAAAGACAGCTTTAATCAATCAGTTGCTCTCGGAGCTGAATAACTTGGTTGAAATTCTAGAAGCTGAGCATATCAAGCCTGACTCTTTGCGGCTCCACTCGCCTAGTCAGGCTGATGGGCTGGAGCCTGCCCCATTGCGATCGCCAATTGTTTAACTTGTCGTTATTGGTCGAAAAATCATGAGTGATACCACAGTCATCAAAGTTCAATCCGCCCAATCTCCTCATGGTGAGTTGGGGCAGAAGTACCTGGCTGGAGGGGTGACCCTTGCCATGCGGATGTGGGAAAACGAGCAACCGGGCGAATCCAAGCCTGAAACCCGCCGTGAATACGAAACTGTCGGTTATGTGATCCAAGGTCGTGCTGAGTTGCACCTAGAAGGCCAAATGGTGCTTCTAGAAACGGGTGATTCTTGGGTGGTGCCGAAAGGAGCCTTGCATACTTACAAGGTGTTAGAGCCATTTACGGCAGTTGAGGCAACTTCACCTCCCGCCTTTGCTCACGGACGCGACGAGCAATAGCTTACTCGGTGAGGGAAGCGATCGCAGGCTTTTCAGCGGCAGATTGATTAGCGATCGGTTTGTGCACAAGGGGGATCTCAATTAAAAAGTGAGTACCTTGACTAGAGGTGGAAAGACAGCGCAATTGACCGTGATGTTTTTCCACCACAATTTGATAGCTAATCGCCAAGCCCAAGCCAGTCCCTTCCCCCACCTTCTTGGTCGTGAAGAAGGGATTAAACAATTGGTGCTTGACGGTTTCGCTCATACCAGGACCATTATCCCCAATGTCGATCAACACTGTACCTTTTTTGGCGGTGGTGCGGATGGTGATGCTCGGTGTGATGGTAGGATCGGTTGGCGATCGCTGCTCATAATCTTCCTCTAGAGCATCAATAGCGTTGCAGAGGATATTCATGAATACTTGGTTGAGCTGTCCGGCGTAACACTCCACCAGTGGCAGTTCACCATATTCCTTCACTACAGCAATTTCTGGCCGATGGGGCTGCACCTTTAAACGATTCTGTAAAATCAGCAGCGTACTGTCGATGCCTTCATGAATATCCACAGGCTTCATTTCGGCTTCGTCGAGGCGGGAGAAGTTGCGGAGGGATAGGACAATTTGGCGAATGCGTTCGGCCCCAACTTTCATTGAGGCTAAGAGTTTTGGCAGATCTTCGACTAAAAAAGGCAGCTCAATCGCTTCAATTTGGGCTTCGATAGCAGGAATTTTTTGGCTGGTATGTTGCTGATAAAGTTGCACCAAATCCAGCAAATCCTGAGCGTAGCGGTCGATATAGGTGAGGTTGCCGTAGATAAAGTTGACTGGGTTGTTGATTTCATGGGCTACCCCAGCGACAAGCTGCCCTAAACCAGACATCTTCTCTGTTTGAATTAGTTGGGCTTGTGTGCTTTGGAGATCTTGCAGCGCTTGCTGGAGCTGTAGGGCCTGCTCTTTGAGTTGCGTTTCTGAATCACGCAGAGCTGATTCTACTTCCCGCCGCTCGGTAATTTCGTCTTCTAGTTGAGTGATCACCTGGCTCAACTCGGTGGTGCGCTCTAGCACCCGCTGTTCTAGTTCTTCGTTGTTGCGCCGCAGTTTCTCACGGGCTTGCTCTAGGCTTTGTTCTCGGCTGTGGACTTGCTCAGCCATTGAGTTAAACAAGCGCCCCAAATGTCCCAACTCATCTCGGCGTGACTCATCTAGCTGCATGTTGAAATCGCCCGCAGCCACCAGTTCTGTAGCCTGCATGAAGCTGGTTAAGGGTTTGGCGATCTGTTGGCGCAGGACAAAAAACAGCACCAAAATTTCTAGCAATAAAGACAAGAAGCCCAAGAGCAAGATGATGCGAGCCGTTTGGAAAGCGGGCTGCGCCAAGATCGACTTAGGATAGACCGTAACAAAATACCAATCGGGTCCTTTGATCTTGGCGACAGCTAAATATTCGTCATGCTGCGCGTTGTCAATAATCACCTGCCCCGATCGCAGGGTCTGAATTTTCTGGAAGATTTGCTTTAGATGGCGATCGCCCGACTGCTGAATGTCAAACTCTCCTTTCTTGGCTTGAATCTCCGCTGTACGCTGGGGATGGGCAATCAGGCGACCATCGGAGCGCACAATCATGTTGTAAGCGCCAGGTAAGCGATCGTGGATGGTGCGGTTGAGTAGCTCATCTAAGGTGATGTCTTGGCCCAAAGTGACAATGGGCTTCCCGTTGCGGCTGACTGGGGTGGCACAAGTCACCAACCAAGTTTTACCTACAATGTCGTAGTACAAGCCTGTCCAGACTGTTTCTTGCGCTGGGTTATGTTTTGGGTTAGCCGCCCAGTAATACTCCTGGTCGGGCATGGATAGATCTGAGGTAGCATCAGCGGCCCAAGTTGGCACTTGGGGCCAGTAGAGCACCATAATGTTCTCTGGCAATGTGAAATAGGTGTTTTGCAGCTGATGATGCCACGCCGCACCATACATATTCGCGAGTTGATAGAAGGTGAGGACGCGCTGCCGAATATCTGCATTGAGCTGCACTCGCTTGTCGATGTATACGCCTGCTTCACGAGTGCCATCAAAGATTTCTGGGCGATTGCGAATGGCTCCATCAGGCGATCGCGCAAACAAGCGATCGAATTCAGTTTTGGGATCTTGATCCCCTAATTCTGCCAATCGTTTCAGCAATTCCGTTTTCAAAACTGCTTGGTTAGCTTCTGCCAACGCAAAGATCGTATTTTCTCGCTCCACCCGCTCTTCTACATACTTTTCCAGCTGTCCCAGCGTTTGGGACTTGAAGCTAGAAATCATGTGGAAATAACTGATCGTGGTTGACACCACAATTACACCCGCAATCCTTACTGCCAGCTTGATCAGCGTGCGACGAGTCAGAGAACCCGTAGTCCCAGGCAATAAAACTTTTGCTGGAGGTTGAGCTTCGAGTTCTGAGTTGTCCTCCTCCGGGCGTCCTCGCCAGCGCTGAGTCAAGACGTTAGGTAGTAGTGGCTTCATGTAAGGAGGCTCTTGAATAAATTGCTACAGGGCAAATGAATCAACTGACATGAAAGCTGTTTCAAGAACGGGTTAATTGTATAGTCTGCTGCCGCTATGAAATTTAGGGTGATCAGGCTCACGGTTGAGCAATTGTATAAAATGTTTCTTTTTTAGATTAGCTAGTTATTCTCTTTGAAAAACTTATAGCTTTTTCCCCTAGAAAACAGGAGGCGATCCGGAAATTCTCAAAGTTTTTTATTATTTAGGGAGTTAATATTAGCCAAAGTTATGCAGATTATTGATGTGTCTATTATTACAAATAATGCTTCAGGTAAATTGCTTAGATTGATGCCGCCAAATGGCTTAATCTAGATGAGCTAAAAGCAGCCTCTGACCAAGCTCGTCTTATTAAGGGAAACCAGGAAGTGTGGCAATGCTTACTGTCGTTTTTTTAACAAACCTATTAGTTATTTATTACAGTGTAAAGATTTAAATTGATTTTCCTTTAAGTAAGAGAGAATACATTTTTGTTGATAGAGCATTAAGGAAGATGAAGTAGCTCCTCCCTCGAAGTTTTATGTTGCCTTTGGTGTTGTCTCACGAACTGGTCCACCCCTTTAAGTTTTTGTATGACCATGAGATTCGCGAAGGGATGTGTTCTGGCAAAGAGCTGTACTGCCTCTGGAGAAGGTTTCCTGCTGATAGCAGACAAGAAGCGTTTGCCCTAGCAATGGACTTGGCCGAGCAAGACAGTCAAGTATGTATTACCTGTATGAGAGTGGAGTACAAGATCTGGGTCAGCTTGAGAACCTTACCTTCAGATTTTGCTGCTGCTCGACCCATATCAGCAGTTGCTTGAACTGTGAGTTGTGATTGCTGCTCGAATAATTGGGTTGAAAGTGGTGGTACCTCAAGCGTGCCTGAGGGATCTTTCTGACCCCCATGGCAAGTCATCTCTGCGGAACCATAGCCGGATGGCACAATAGCTGAGATACTTTTACCCGTACACTGAGCAAATTGGTCTGTACTGAGTTTTAACCTTGGGCATAGAACTACGCAGCTACGTTTATCTGGACAATATTCAACCGCAGCATGCGGCATTTTTGGGAACCGTGGTGCCTGGTTTTTTGCCACTCCCAGGTGATACTTCGCTCTGGGTTGAAATTTCCCCCGGCATTGAAATCAACCGGATCACAGATGTTGCCCTCAAAGCCACCTCGGTGCGACCAGGCTTGCAAATCGTTGAGCGTCTGTACGGCTTGTTAGAAGTGCATTCCCGCAACCAAGGAGATACCCGGACTGCTGGGATGGCGATTCTAGAAGCATTGGGAGCGAAAGAGCGCGATCGCCTGAAGCCACGGGTGGTTTCTAGCCAAATTATCCGCAACATTGATGCGCACCAAACTCAGTTAATCAACCGTTTTCGGCGGGGCAATCTGATTTTGGCAGGCCAAACCCTTTATGTTTTGGAAGTTGAACCTGCGGGATATGCGGCTCTGGCTGCGAATGAAGCTGAAAAGGCAGCTGGGATTAGATTGCTAGAGGTGCAAGCCTTTGGCAGCTTTGGACGGCTGTATTTAGGCGGAGACGAGCAAGACATTCTAGCTGGCTCCAGTGCCGCTCTCGCAGCTATTGAAAGCGTAACTGGGCGTGAAAACCCCACTGATCGAGGCAAGGAATAAAGGAAGCACTCAATGGCAAATCCAGAACATTTGGCGCTATTGAAAATGGGTGCTGTGCGATGGCTGGAGTGGAGAACTCACAATAATGCTGTAGAACCGGATTTGAGTGAAGCAGACCTGAGCGGCATCAACCTCCGAGGCGCAGATTTGCAAGGAGTCAATCTCAAGCGGGTAGATCTCAGCCATACGAAGTTGATTGCTGCCAATCTCAGCAACGCCATTCTCAACAACGCTAATCTTCAAGCGGCTGACTTGGTAGAAGTTTATTTGTGCAACGCCGAGTTGGTTGACGCTAGCCTGATGCAGGCAGATTTGCGCGATGCCAACCTCAGCGGAGCCAACTTGATCGGCACGGATTTGCGGGGCACCAATTTTAAGCGGGCTGACCTGAGCGGAGCTAACCTGATTGGCACCGATTTGCGAGAAGCCAATCTCCGAGGCGCAGACCTCAGTGAAGCTCGTTTGAGCCGCGCCAACTTGAGCGAAGCCAACCTGATGGCGGTTAATCTAAGTCAAGCAGACCTTAGCAATGCCACTCTCTATAACGCGGAGCTGCTTACTGCTCATCTGTACCGGGCTAACCTCACCAAGGCCAACTTAATCCAGGCGCATCTGGGGCGGGTGTACGCTTCTAGAGCTAACTTGAGCGAAGCGGATTTATCTAAAGCCGATTGCAGTTGGGCCAATCTCAGCAAGGCCAATCTGCAAGGAGCTAATCTCAGTTACGCCTATCTGCGGGGCGTTAACTTGAGTGGGGCGAATCTGCAAGGAGCCAATTTGCAAGGAGCTGAGCTGGGCTGGGCCAACCTGCACAAAGCCAATCTGCAAGGAGCGACCCTACCCGATGGTTCTATCCATCGTTAAGTAGGGGCGAACGGCTGTTGGCCCTACAGGTAGAACACAAAATTTTTAATTCACAATCATGATTTGGTGATCGCCCGGCGTTGGAGTTTTAGTTCCACGCGATCGCCGGGTTTTGGCTCTAATAGTTGGATTGAGAGTTTGCTAGCCGCTAGTTGAGTGCGTAGTGTATCCGCGCTACCCATTGTTTGGATTACCGCCATCAGCACACCTTCAAAGGTGACATCACCTCCAGCGGCGGTCGGCAGCATCACTTGAGGTTGCACCATCTCCGCCAACTCGAAAGCGCTATTTTTGCCTTGAATGATAGGTCCTAACACAGGCACTTTCATATCGATGACTGGGGTGATCACCACATCAATTGGTGCCATCTCCTTCAGAACTGGAGCATGATAGCCGTGAGGCTCGTAATAAAGAGTGAGTTCTGAGGCAAGTTCTTTCAAGAAATAGGCGTTTTCGGTGACGAAGGGACCAATCGGTGATCCGGGTAGGGCTTGGATGGTGACCTGATTGTCTAGATTAAAGCTTTCCCCATGTGACAGAGTCGTTACTTGGTGGTAGCCCAGCTCGCGCACCACTTTAGCAGCGCTAGGGGAAGCAACAACCGGAATCGAGCGATCGAGCTGTTGGAGCGTGGGAGGATGCGTATGGTCTTCTAACCCTTGAGACAGCAAAATCAAGTCGATGCGATCGGGAATTGGACGCTCTTGGGGACGGCTGCCCTTAAACAGCCAGTTGATATTACCGAAAACTAGCGGCCCGACTAACCAGGGGTCGAGCAGAATCCGCTTGCCTCCCATTTCAATCAGCCAAGAGTTGCTGTCTAGCCAGGTCAGGTACATATTTGCTTGCGTCTCGCTTCCTGCCTTTATTTTACGCAGTTGTTACTGTTTACCCACACAGTAGCGATCGCAGTACTACCAATCGCTTGCTAGCATTGCCTCTGAAGCTTTTCTGTATTTTGAATCACTAAAAGCTTTTCTAGTCAGTTGCCCCCTACGAGAGGTTCAGATCCGGGCAATCCCTGCGATTTTGGTTTGTATGTAGATTGTCTCAGTTTTGCCCTGTTGTTGAATCACCATGAGTTCTCACAGACGCTTTGAAGAATTGATTGAAGAGCGCGCCAAGACGATTGATGGTATCCGAGTCACCATTGAGCGCATCCGCTACTTAATTGATTTAATCGCAAAACAGATCGAATTAGAGCAGCAGTGGTCGAACGCTAATCCTGACTCCGGGCTGAATACAGCTAGGGACGATGATCAGTCTCTAGGCCCCGTTGCCTAGAGACTGATCAAATTTTTTGCCGCTACCACATCTATGATGCACTCCTGACTTCAGTCCAACCAATCCGCCAACCCCTCTTATTGGAAGTCTAATGGTGTGAATCTAGTTAGTCCGCGATCGCCCAACGTAAATAGGGTTGGCCCTTCACCACGTTTTGATAGGTAATTTCGCTCAAAGGTCTCCCCTTTAAGGCATCTAGATCGAAGCGGAAGTAGGCGTTGCCGAATTGCAGCCAGATATTGTACTCAGGTGCATTAGGAGCGACGACCCAACTGACACAAGAAGCGTAGGTTTTCTGCAAAGGCGCACCATAGATCACCACGCGATCGCGCACATCCATGAACTTGGCGGGTGCTGAGGCGATCGCCGACATATTCATGATCACGGTGTTTTCGGCTCCGCCTTCGTAGTAACGCGAGGCAGTCCAGAGACGAATGGTAGAAGGACAATTCCCGGAAGACCGACGCACTGGCAACGTAGTGTTGGGTGGCCCGGAGAGAATTTCTGGTACTTTAACTGGAGACGTTCGGGCGGCAGCGGATTGGGCGGTAGATGGGCTAATAGGTTGAGCGATCGCAGGGGCAGCAGTGGTTAGGAGCGCTGACAGCAGCCCCACAGCGGTTGAAGTTGTGGTTAAAGCTGACCAAAAGTTTTTCATACAGAAAAGTTGGGGGTGAAGGGATGTGAATAACTCCAAGAACTTCACCCCCATTTCTTAAGCTGTATGCCAGTCCTTAATCTGTCTACTTATGTTTAGGCGGCTGTGAGTTCGGCGTAACCTTGCAGGTTCTCCGGTTCAAACTGACGCAGCACATGAGTTGCTTGGTGAGTCAGTTCTTCAGACCCTTGCACCACCACCAAGTATTTCCCTGCATTC
This sequence comes from Trichocoleus sp. FACHB-262, assembly GCF_014696035.1. NCBI lineage: Bacteria > Bacillati > Cyanobacteriota > Cyanophyceae > Leptolyngbyales > Trichocoleusaceae > Trichocoleus > Trichocoleus sp. FACHB-262. The sequence continues at coordinate 115,945 of NZ_JACJPK010000108.1, forward strand.
AGGCGATTGCGGTAGGGCAGCGCATCACCACTTCCTACGGACAAACCCACGCCCCCACCAACCAAGAAAGCTCCCAAAGCCGCAGAAGCAGCTCCCAGAAGCCCACCAATAATATGGTTACCAACCGCAGCGATCGGCAAGATAGCAATTCCGGTTAGATAGTTGAAGGCATAACCTGCCACAAAGCCAAAAGGAATTAACCAAACAGCCAAGCTTGTCGCACCTTTTTTTGCTTGGCTGTTGGGGTCAATCAAGCCATACTCATCTGCACTTTTGTAACCCCTGCCCAGAATATCTACCTGACTAAGAGGTAAACCTGATTTTTCCAAGGCTGTGTAAGCGGCCTCTGCCTGGTTCCGATCGGGTAAAACCGCCACTAGATAATTCATACAATGTCTCACTTTCCTGCGCATCCTTTACCTTGAATGGTAAGTAGGTGAGTGAGATCAGCTTCAGTCTGCGGGGAGAAATAGTCGTGGCTTCGCTAACGATTGGGTGTGACGGTGACAACTTGGGTATCTGGAGCGATCGCTACTTCAGCCAAACCAAATTGCTCAATTACCCAGGCATTGGTTGTTAGGTGCAAGCTCACCTCTGCGACTCGGTATTGGCTCGGCTCCGTAGCGAGAGCCGCAGGCAACAACAACTGATCCGCTAAATGCACATCAATCGGTGCATCTGTCGCCTGAAATGCCAGTAACTCCTGTACGGCCATTTCTGCGACTTTTTCCGCCGCTAAACCGACTTTGCCGATGGCACTAAACCCAGCTCGACTATGTTGGTATTCTGCGGTGAGAAACATCCCTGCCCCAGGCGCAATCCCTTTTGCCCGCAGGGGTTGCACATCGGATCGCAGTTGCGCTTGCTGTAACAGGTTATAAGCTCGGCTCGCCATCCGCTGAGGGATATGGGCAGGCAACTCTGTCACCACGGCCAATCCTTGCACCTGCTTCAGCTTGCCCCGCTCTAGCACTTCAATGCCTTGCAACGGTGTTTGGCTCCCTGTAATCTCTAGAGCGACCTCGCCGTTTCCCTGGGGATACCAACCCCAAGCTTGCAGTTGCATCTGTGCCTGTACCCCCATCTGCTGCACCGTCGGCAGATATACCTGTTCGATGTAGGTAGTGGGTGGACTCCAAGCCACATGAGTCCCACCTCGGAGCGTGACATGAGAATCACCTGGACTGAGGGCTAAAGACAGCAGAATCGTTTGCAAAATTAATGTGATGGCTCCAGCCGAACCTGCCCCTGTTGTTTCTGCCACATCAAATTTGTATTGTCCTGGTTGTGGCGACACCGTGGGCCGAAATTCTAGGGTAGTGGAGCCGACCGCATCTCCTACTAGCTCCGCTCGACATATCTCGGCAGCAGCTCGGACAGCCGTGAGGTGCTGAATCGCTAATCCTGGTTTCTTGCGTCCTGCTCGGATGCGATCGATCCGGATCGGTTGCCCTGTGATTGCCGCCAAACTCAAGCTGGTGCGGAGAATCTGACCGCCTCCCTCACCGTAGGAACCATCAATTTGCAACATAGCTCCACCCAACCGTCCAACCGTTTCTCTCTTCTCTCTTAGGTTTACCGCACTATGCCTGTCGGCCGCTCTCCCCTTTGACTACTGCTGCGGTGATCAGGTGAGCAATTCGTAATGCTTCTGGCACATGGCCGCGATCGCTGAGGCGAGGGAGAACTTGAGCAATCAATTCTGGCGGTGCTCCGCAGACTTGAAAGTAAAAAGGCGATCGCGCATAGATACAACCCGCTTTTTGCATCATCTCCAAGCGACGATCTGCTTCCGGTAAGCGCTGCATCGCGTGTTTGACTGCCATCAAGTCAGGCTGCCGTCGCATCACGGCCACACAAGGTTTACCGAGTCGTTCTGCCAGCAAAGGGAGATCAATCACATTGAAGCCACCTAGGGAGATGCCATCGAGCAACACCAAATGCAGTTGTGGCAAAAACTTTCGCCCCAGTAGTAACCGACAAAGTACTTCCGTGGCATCCCAGCCATCCGGTTGAATCTCACCCCAAACCATGCCTTCAAACCGAGTTCCCGCACAAACGACTCCCGCGACTGGCACCGGATCAGGCGATCGCCGCACAAAGGGCGCATCATCAAACCCAATCACCCGAATCGTCCGATTATTTCGCAGCAAGCCTTCTAAATCCATGCAGTCCCGCTACAATCCCAAGTCTCAATCTTCTCATCTCCAAGACTGATGAAGTGATTTTAAGCCTATGCGACTATGCAAGAAATTTGCTCAAAAGGGAAACCGCAGTGGCACTTAAAGGTGTAATTCTGGATGTAGATGGAACACTAGTGTTGAGCAACGATGCTCATGCTCAAGCCTGGGTGGAGGCCTTTGCTGCATTTGGTTACGAAGTTCCTTTCGAGAACGTGCGGCCCTTAATTGGTATGGGTGGTGATCAGATCATTCCACAAATGGTGTCAGATCTAAATAACAAAGAAGGGGTAGGAAAAGAAATTAGCACTCGTCGTAAAGAGCTGATTCTCAACAAATTTGGCAATGAATTAGATTCCGCCAATGGTAGCCGAGACCTGGTTTTGAAGATGCAGGAACAAGGCTTACACCTGATTATTGCGACTTCCGCTACTAAGGAAGAACTGAAAATTCTACTAAAAGTCGCTCAAGTAGATGATCTGCTCCATGAAGCCACTGCCTCTGGGGATGCCGAACATTCTAAACCCGCACCGGATATTGTGGAAGCAGCTCTAGCTAAAAGCCAAATGACCCCTGAAGAAGTCGTGATGATAGGCGATACGCCTTATGACATTGAGGCCGCAGGCAAAGCGGGAGTTGGAGTAATTGCGGTGCGTTCCGGTGGCTTCCCAGATGAGCAACTAGCGGATGCGATCGCCATCTACAACGATCCAGCAGATCTCCTAGCTCACTATGACAATTCTCCTTTAGCTCAGGCAGCATAGTCAGGGTAGTTTGAGGCAGCGGGCAATGGTGAAGCAATGGAGCAAGCCATAAAGTCAGGGACGCAAGTAGGAGTTATTGCTGATACTCACGGGCTTTTGCGTCCTGAGGCGATCGCTGCCTTAACGGGTTCTGACCTGATTCTGCACGCAGGAGACATTGGCAAGCCAGAGGTCTTGGCAGGATTGCAAGCCATTCCCACCCCTGATCTAGAATCTCCCATGCCTGTTATTGCCATCCAAGGCAATGTTGACAAAGCTAGTTGGGCTGAGGCGATTCCAGAGCAGGAGAGTGTCAAAGTTGCAGACATCTCCATCCACATGCTGCATATCCTCCAAGAACTCAAGTTTGATCCCCAAGCGGCTGGGTTTCACGTTGTGATTAGCGGACATTCCCACAAACCGTTGATAGAAGAACGGAAAGGAGTTCTGTATGTGAATCCAGGGAGCGCCGGGCCGAAACGCTTTAAGTTGCCTATTTCAGTTGCCCGTTTGTCCATAACAGGGGCGAAGGTACGCGCAGAAATCATTCAACTGGCTGTGTAATGCTTTCCAGGCAATTACAATTATCTGAGCGCTCGCCTATTTAGGTTGGTATCAAGGGCGATCGCTGATTGGGTTCTCACTCAACCGAATAAATTGCTAAAGAAAGCAGGGTTGCTGCGGCGTAGCCAGTTTAATAAGGACAGGATGATCTGGAGGTTCACTTCATGGCAACTCCTGTGCATAACACCGCTAGCAATAGTCTTTGGCCGAGCCTGCCAGTGACGGCATGGCAAGATACCTATGCAACTCTGCATCTGTGGACTCAAATTGTCGGTAAGATTCGGCTCGCCCTGACTCCCAAATTGAATCACTGGTGGCATTCCACGCTGTATGTCACGTCCAGAGGCTTGACGACCTCTGCTATTCCTTACCAAACCCGTCTCTTTCAGATTGATTTTGACTTCCTCGATCACAACTTACGCATTGAAACGAGCGATGGCGCTACCAGAAATATCCCTCTCGTTTCTCGTTCTGTAGCAGATTTTCACCAAGAGATCATTGGTACTTTGCATGAGCTAGGGATTGCAGTCCAAATATGGACTATGCCACAAGAAATCGCTGACCCTATTCGCTTTGAGCAAGATCATCAACATGCCACCTATGATCCAGAGTACGCTCAGCGACTTTGGCAAATCTTGTTGCAAACACACCGAGTGATGACTGTATTTCGCTCCCGCTTTATTGGTAAAGCAAGCCCAGTGCATTTCTTTTGGGGCAGTTTTGACTTAGCAGTCACTCGCTTCTCAGGCCGTCTTGCCCCAGAACATCCTGGTGGCGTTCCTCACATGGCCGATTGGGTAACCAGAGAAGCTTACTCGCATGAGGTGAGCAGTTGCGGCTTTTGGCCCGGAGGCGGCACAGTGGCTGAGCCGATCTTCTACGCCTATGCCTATCCTGGGCCTGAAGGGTTTCGAGATTATGTGATTCAACCTGCGGAAGCCTTCTACAGCCCCGATCTCCAAGAATTTGTTTTGCCCTACGCAGCTCTACAACAGGCAATCGATCCAGATGCCATGCTCCTTGCCTTCTTTCAAACCACTTATGAAGCTGCTGCCGACTTAGCTCATTGGGATCGAGCTGCGTTAGAGCCTACCAACCAGTAACAGCAAGATGCGCTCAATTCAACTATTCATTGCTACCAGTCTAGATGGATATATTGCCAGAACATCAGGAGACGTGGATTGGCTATTTACAGACCAAGACTACGGCTACACTGAGTTTTTTGAACAAGTCGATACAGTTTTGATGGGGCGTAAAACCTATGAGCAAGTTTTGGGCTTTGGCGAGTATCCCTATCACGGCAAAAAAGGATATGTTTTCTCCAAAACACAACAACAGCAACAAGATGAAAATGTAGAGTTTGTCAGCGCTGACTGGGTTAACTTCCTGAACCAGTTACGTCGCGCTCAAGGGCAAAATATCTGGCTAGTAGGCGGCTCTGAACTCATTCGTTTTTGTTTCCAGCATGGTTTTGTGGATGAACTGATTCTCTCAATTCACCCCATTATTCTGGGTAATGGCATTCCTCTGATTGCTCATGACCCCGCTCTAGAGACATTGCTGAAGTTGCAACATACCAAAACTTATGAAACAGGGCTACTACAAGTTACTTACGCAATTCAAAAGCAGGTAGAAAAATAGCTGCTCAAGCTTGCGATCGCCACAGGGCAGACCCAACCCATTCTGTTAGAGCTAATTTTGCTAGGGGAATACTAGGGGGATTGGTAGAGTTTACTTAACTGTCACGATGGCCATCTCTAATCAGACCCGTAGGATTCTGTGGAAACGATCGGGCGATCGCTGTGCTGTTTGTCAGCGTCGATTGGTCGTGCACGCCACTGAATCATACTTAGAGTCGGCAATTGGTAATGAATGTCATATTGTGGCACCCGAACCCAATGGCCCCCGTAGTAATTTCCCGTTGACTGTGGAAGAGCCAGATGACTACTCCAATCTCATTTTGCTTTGTCAAGTTCATCATCAACTGGTTGATGATCAGCCCCACACATATCCTGTAGATAAGTTAAGGGAGATCAAGCGCAGACATGAAGCGTGGATAAGAGATGCATTTAACCTAGAGCTGCCAGCATCAGAACCAATTCAATCTCCTTTGCTACTCTACAGAATGGAGACTGGCCTTCAACTCATATCTCTATTGCGCGGTAGCCATGCTTCCCGGTTTCATCATGATCATCTAGATAGCGATAGAACCGAACTGGCAAACGAGTTTTTGCAAAACATTCAGGAGCGTCTTGATAGCTGGGATGCGATCGCTAGTCAAGATAGAATCACTGCTCAACTGACGCTAAACCGTGCTATCTGCAACCTCGAGGCGAATGGCTTGTTGGTTTATGCGGCCCGACAGCAGGAGCGACACCAAGTAGAAAATTTAGTCATAGATGACTGGCAAGTTGGTTACTTATTGGTCGTCAACCAAGCCAACCCCATCGCTGCCAATCGGAGTGAAGCTCTAGAACGGCTGATGGGATTCAAGCTGGCAACAGATCGTGAGTTTGCCAGTTATATCCTGATTCAGCTACAACATGAACAAATTCGATAAACAACGAATCAGTACCGCATCATCCGGGCTAAGCCTAAACTGACTCCTGTTTCTCGACTTGGTTCGTCTTGTACCAAGAACCAAACTCCTGTTTCAGGCTACCGATGCAGGAGTTAGATAAAGATTGGCGTGGCTTTTCCTGCCTGTCAGCAAATAGGCTGTGATGGCTCCTTTCCCCTTGACCTCAATTGAACCTCTAGGCTCGAAGCTGTAGTCATCTCGGAGGCATTCGTAAGTAGCAGCAGTAACTTGAATTTCTCCTGGTAACCCATGAGATTCCATGCGGCTGGCAACGTTGACCGTATCGCCCCATAGGTCGTAGATAAACTTCTTGGTGCCAATCACGCCAGCTACCACTGGGCCTGTGTTAATGCCAATTCGGAGGCTGCAATTCTGGTGATAGCGGCTATTGAATTTGTGAATCTCTTCACGCATGGCTAGAGCCATTTCGGCGATCGCTTGGGGATGGTCAGGTCGTAGCGTGGGTAAGCCTCCCACCACCATATAGGCATCTCCAATTGTCTTGATTTTTTCTAAGTCATATTGTTCGCTCAGGCGATCGAAGGCGGAAAAGATCTCATTCAACATCGCCACGAGTGCTTCAGGAGGCACTTGTTCGGCCAGTTGGGTAAAGTTGACCAGATCCGCAAACAAAATTGTGGCTGAGGCAAAACCATCTGCAATATTGCTCTGGCCGTCTTTGAGCTTCTGGGCAATGGATGGAGGCAAAATATTCAGCAACAAGCGTTCCGATTTTCCTTGTTCGGTAGCCAATTCTTGATTTGCCGATTGCAATTGGGCTGTGCGCTCAATCACGCGCAACTCCAGCTCCTTAGAAGTTTGACGTAAGCGACCAATCACCAATGCAATTCCTGATAGCGCTAGGAGCGACAGAGTGGTGAGCATGAGGAAGGTGCCACGTAATCCAGCATTGGTTTGAGCCATAAACGTATCGAGCGGTCGTGTAATCTCCAGTGCGCCTCGCACATCTCCGACCCGCCAATCTCGTTTCGGGCTATTGGGGTCATTATTATGGCAACTGACGCAACTAGCCTGCATGATGTCTGCTTGGGCATAGCGCAGAGCCGGACGACCTTGAAAAGTTTCGATTCTATAGAAGGGTTGCTCAGGATGCTGGGTCAGATAACGCAGCGCTTCACGCTCAAACTCATCTTTAGGGCCACCTTCAGCTTTTCGGCTAGGAAACGGGTAGTCACTATACAGCCGTACCGACATGCCAGGATTTTTGTCGCTCAGGTGATGGCTCAGCTCGATCAAATAGGTGGCTGGGACTGGGATTGCACCTGGCGTATTTGTGTAGTCATACGTCACTGTAATTCCGGGAACACCTGCGACTCGTCTGACCGCCTCAGAACTGTAGAGAGTGCGAGCTTCTTCAATGGCTTGAGCATACAAAGCAGCGCTCTGAAGTGCCTGAGACTTAATCAAGCTAGATGAGAGCCGCGACATATTCCACAAAGCCCCTGACACCCCAGCAATGAATAGGAGAGTCAGAATCAAAACGGTTTTTCTATTCAGAAGTTGCAATAGAAATTGAATGCCGTTTGAGAAAAAATGACGGGTGGAACGCTCAAACGAGTTAGCGGCTTCTCGATGCATTACTCCTTCCCTGGTTGCTTGCGGTGTTGTCTCTCCATAACCAGTATCTACACCCATTCCGGAGTAATTACTTAGGCTCTGTATACTTTTCGTGCCAGAACCTAGTTTAACCGGAGAGCCACCCAGCAAAAAATCAGTTCATCATGACTTTATAGATCAGGTTCATATCAACCGCGATCGCTCACATATAAGAACCTGCGATCGCCTGTTGCAGAGAATTGTTGCAGCATCACAAGGCTATGATTGGGATGTCACTGGCAAAGCTAAAGCACTCCAGCAGAAGGGGCGAGTTATGAGCGTAACTTACACCGCAGATTTTAATTTGTGGATTGAAAAAACAGCCCAGCTACTCCGCGATCGCCATTGGCATGAGATTGACCTAGAGCATTTGATTGAGGAGATCGAAGATTTGGGCAAGAGTGAACGGCGTGGAGTCACCAGTCAATTGATTCGCCTTCTACTGCATTTGCTCAAGTGGCAATATCAACCACAACGCCGCTCCGATAGCTGGCTAGATTCTATTACGGATGCTCGAACCCAAATTAGCTTAGCGATTGAAGACAGCCCCAGTCTCAAGAGCTACCCAGCAGAGCAATTGGAAGTAAGCTATCAACGCGCTCGGCAACAAGCTGCTAAGCAAACCGGAATATCCCTTGAGGTTTTTCCTGAAGCCTGCCCGTATCCTTTGGAGTTGGTGCTTGCAGAAGACTGGCTTCCAGAAGCAAATAGTTCCAGTTAAGGTGTAACTAAATATCTAAAATCACCAGTGCTGTCCAACCTTCTGGTGTTTGTTCTAGCTTAAATCGATGTAATGTCACTGCTTTCACATCGACTCGCTGATGGTGGCGTTCTGGATCAAGCTCTTCTCCTTTTGCAATTGCTGTTAGGTAATAAAGCGTATCTTTTTGCTCAATTTGTACCTGTTGAGGGCGCAGGAGGAGTTGTTCGCTGTCTTTGTAATAGACAAACTCTTGTAGAAAATTAAATAGCAAGAGATCTAACTCGTCGTTATCTAGGGTAAAGGTGCGGGTCTCCTGAGGTGCGATCGCCTCTAGGTTATCAATCATGGTATTGGTAACCGCATCTCCCGCCGCCAAGAACACCTCCTCTAAGTCCTTGCCCCAAGCTCGAAAGGCAATATCCGCGATCGCAATATCTTCTAAAAATTCGTAAGACATACTATTTGTTAGTTAAATCGTAATTATCTTTAAGCTCTATGTTTGCAGATCTAAATTGGTTCTACGTTGCTCTCAGGTAAGGGAAACCAAGCAGAGAAGGTGCTGCCAACTCCACAGGTAGAGGTAAACGAGACCTTGCCTCCATGTAACTCGACTAACCGCTTGGTCAGGGCTAACCCCAAACCTGTTCCTCCATGCCGTCGATCGGTGGCTCCATCTACTTGCTGAAAAGTTTGGAACAGCAAATGTTGATCTTCAACAGGGATGCCAATTCCAGTATCGCTAACGGATAACCCTACGAACATAGAAGTAGATGCACCCTGCAAAGCCGCTTCTTCCTCCACCTCCAACACATTGAAGTTCTGTAACTCCACATCAGTTACAACTTGAGTCTTCAGCGTAATGGTGCCGCCTCCTGGCGTAAACTTGATCGCATTGGATAGATAGTTCAGCAACACTTGTAAAATTCGCTGGCGATCGCCCAGAATGAATTCACAGGCCAGAGGAAGTTCTTGAGATAACTGCTGCTGTTTACTCAAGGCTCGCACCTCCACCATTTCTAGAGCCGCTTGGCATAACGCTGCGAGATTTAGCTCTTCAAAATCAAGCTCTAGTTTGCCTGCTTCAATTTTAGCCAGATCCAATAAATCATTGATCAGTGCGAGTAAATGGTCACCACTAGAGTGAATCAGGGATAAATACTGCTCTTGTTTAGGATTCAACGCTCCAAAATTCTTTTGCAGCAACACGCTGGAGAAGCCTAGGATCGAAGTCAGGGGTGTCCGCAACTCATGCGACATATTGGTGAGAAATTCTGACTTTAAGCGCGAAACTTCGGTCAGCTGTTCATTCTGGGCTTGTAATTGGCGCGTTAACGCTTGCAATTTCTCGTTGGCTTGCTTGCGTTCGGTGATATCTTCCACAGTGCCCACATGACCCATGAGTTGACCATTATCGGCAAATAAAGGAGACGAGCGAGAATGTACCCAGCATACTGTCTCTCGTCGCTGGAAGCGAAACTCATCTGAGTATGCTTGGCCCGATGACGCACAGTAAAACCAATAAGCGGCTACTCGCTCCCGATCTTCGGGATGAATCGCTTCAGCCCACCCTTCGCCTAAGGCTGCTTCAAAGGTAAGTCCTGCGATCGCCTGCCAGGAAGGATTGGTATAAGTACAATTTCCTTGAGTATCCGTGAGAAAAATCCCCAAGGGAGAACAGGCACTCAAAGAGCGAAAGCGTTCTTCACTTTGCCGCAGGGCTTCTTCCCCTTGCTTACGCTCAGTGATATCTAATGAGACTCCACAGAAAGCGTAAACTTCCCCACTTGCGTCCTGAAGCGGAAATTTGATGCGGAGGAAAGTATGAACGCCGTCGGGTAAGGTCATATCATTCTCAAATGTCATGACTTTTGCTGAGGCAAAAATCTCTTCATTTTCTTGAAAGAATACAGCCGCTGCTTCAGGAGGCAAAAAATCGCGTAGATTTTGCCCTTCAATTGGGTTTCCGAAAAGTGGTCCAAATATCCGATACCATTCGGCGTTGGCAAACCTCATATAACCATCCACATCAATGATGTAAATGATGGCGGGAGTATAGTCTAGAAGGGCCTGCATTTGGGCGCGTGAGGCGGAAAGCTCTGCGGTTCGCTCTTGCAATTGCTGCGCCAATGACTGCAAGCGCTCCTCAGCCTGCTTACGCGCAGTAATATCTACACAAGACCCTTGGAAGAACTGCACTTGACCTGCCTCATCTCGCACAGGGACAGCCCGATCTAAGATCCAATAGAGCGTACCTTCTTGGTCTAGAATGCGATACTCAGCTTCAAAAGTTTGGCCTGCGGTCAGGCTCTCTGTGGATGCACGGATCACCCACTCTCGATCTTCTGGATGGATGCTATCTATCCAGCCGTTGCCCAGGATTTGCTCTGAAGTTAGCCCTAGCCAAGCGCATAAGTGCTGGTTCATAAACTCATGGCTAGAACTGCCGACAACATACAGTCCGACTGGAGCGTTGTCTAAAATGGTTCTCAGTTGAAGCTTAGAACGTGGCCCACGCTGGTGTTGGGAGGGAGCTGTATGCAGTCTCATCAGCGCGCTGATCAATATTCCCTCTAGTGCAAAGACACTCCACTCAACCAGGTCATTCGGCGCGATCGCCCCACTAGAGGTCAGAGATGGTGGAGAGGAGTAGGCGCAAGCAACACCCATTAGAACTGTAGCGAGGAGACCTGGCCCTAGACCTCCATATCTTGCACTCAAAATGACTGGAGCCAAACCAATCAGCCAAGGATTGTCGGCAATTGTCGAGTCGGAGGCTAGCAAAATCAGAAATGAGGCGATCGCAACTAGCAACACAGCGCCACCATAGCGCCAGAGTTGGGAGAGGGCGACTTCCAAAATGCTCTAACCTCCGTATTTCTCAACAAGCGGTCATGGTCAACAGTTCAGTAGAGTGTAACCAATTGACTCTGATTCATGCTATTGCGGAGAATACGCTTGTCTTAATGCTCACATACCTTAAGGCGCTGTAAAATTGCGGCTTGGTGTTCGTTCACCTGTTTGCCAATAAAGACTAGCTCTGTCGTTGCTTGCTCAAAGGGTTCGAAGTCCCAACGACCCGCGACAAAGTTAAATAGATAAATATCGTCTACAAATCGCACAAAGCCTTTAGCTCGATAGACGCTTGGAGCCAAGCTAGCGGCAAACTCTTCAAAACAGGTGCGATCGAACGTAGCAGGAGAGGTGTAGCTGAAGGAATCAAACTCTGGCTGGTGAATGTGATGGGGTGGTTGGAGCGATCGCTCCGCTTTGGCAATACCAAACAATAAGGCTGGATCGATTTGACCACGCTGGGTGTGGAAGATGGGAGCCGTTTCGTTAAAGCGGTGAAGTTTAGTAGCGATCGCTTCTAGTTCACTCTCCGCCACCAAATCCACCTTGTTGAGCAAAATGGCATCGGCTGCCTCAATCTGAATTCGCCCAGTATGGCCGATTTGGGGATATTGCACCAAGCCATCGGCATCAATCACGGTCACTACACCATCGAGCCGCACCACCGGAATACTTTCTTGAATGTCAAACACCAGTGCATCCGGTTCTGCTAAGCCAGTGGTTTCCACCACAATCAGATCTGGATTGACGGTTTCAATGATCTCATTCACTGCTGCCTCAAACTCACCCAAGAGCGAACAGCAAACACACCCCCCACCCAAGTCAGCCATGCTCACATTCTGGCCTTGAATCACTTTGGCATCGATCGCAATCTCACCAAATTCATTCATCAAGATGGCAATCTTTTGAGAAACAGTAGCGAGAATATGGCGTAGCAATGTGGTTTTGCCACTACCGAGAGGGCCTGTAATCAAGGTTAGAGGGGTGCGAGTTGTCATAGGTTTGAGCCAATGCAGCAGCTTTTAGGGGTGTTAAGTTGGCTTGGAGGGCTGGCTGGTTTCTGTGGCAGTAGCGGGACGAGTGGCGACTGAACTGCGGAGGAGATCAAGTAGAACTTGGACGACACAAGCTAAGGCTACGAGCGTTACCAGATTCAGAGATGAGAGGCGATCGCCAACCAGCGCTAGGAGCAGCACTAGAACGGCGGATGCAGTGCGATAAGCGCTCAAAATTTTGCGATACCTCGCAGTTCCCAAGGCGCAGCTCATGTAGTGAATCCCCGCTAACGCCAACAAACAAGTCGCGATTGCTGAACACAACAGCCACCGTTCCGCACTAGAGGGAATGGCAGTAGCATCATGGGCAATTAGGTGTTCTACACCAACTCCAGCAGCGACCAATCCCATTGCTAGAGGCAGGTGAGCATAGAGCCAAGTGAGAGCAACCCGCATCTTGCCTACTTTCATCGACTTAAGGGGCGAGCCATCAGCCGTATCGAAGTACAACCACCACAGGCTAAAGGCGATCGCCAACCCCAACAACCCTACAAGGATAGAGCCTAAGCTCCATTCATGTTCTGCCAACCCTCCCACTACGCCGATCACAGACTCACCCAAGACAATTAAGGTAAATAGTCCTATGCGTTCTAGAACGTGGGGCATGCTGGGAGGAATTTTGGCAACGAGACGACCCGCAGAGAGCGGGGTAGAGAGGTCTATCGCTAAGCTCACCACCCACAGCCCCAATCGTAAAGGAGGAGGCAGAAAAGCTGAGACTAGCCAAAGTCCAGCACTTAGGCCAAAGCCAGTGGCATACCAAGTTGTCAGCGATCGCGCCGCTGGTATGTGATGTCCCGCGTTGAGATACTGCAAGATCAAGGTGACACGAAACAGAACATAGCAGATGGCAAAGCCACTCCCGGAGCTGCTCAACCCATGATGTACATTGACTGCCATTGCTGCGACGATCGCCATTTGTACTAAGGCAAACAAGCGATCGACAATGCTTCCGATATCAAAGCGAGTGGCGTAGAAGGTTGCTCCCACCCAGCACCACCAGATGGGCACAAATAAGATTGCAAATTTTAAGCAGCCAGTCCAGGAAATGTTGCCGCTTAAGCTATGGGCTAGTTCTGCGGTCGCAGCAACGAATACTAAATCGTAAAACAGTTCCAACCAGGTGGCGTGACGCTCAGACACTTGCTCTTCATCACGACGCAAACGGGGCGGTTGCCATAAAGCTTTTGTCATGGAACCTTAACTGCCTTAGCAACAGTGAGAAACCTTGACTAATAGTTAAACGGCTGGCTCGAAGGAAGTAAAGGGGCAGGGAGAGGTGGTAGGTAAAGGTTTAGTAATTGGGCGATCGCGATTTGTTCGATCTTAGTTCGTGACGGTTTTCAAGATAACCGAGCCTTGGGGGCACTCGCCCCCAAACCCCCGCTGGGGGACGCAGCCGCCCCCAGGCCCCCTCCAGAAGTGCTCGATGGTAATAGCTGTAATTCTGTAAATGGTGGCATCTCTAGCTCCTCCTTCCCTAGCAGGGAAGGGGGCTGGGGGGTTAGGTGCCATCAACCTTTGATGTTGCCGATGGGGGTCAGACGCGCCACCCGTTTGCTGATTCCCGCTAGCTCGGCGGCTTCGATCACATCATCTACATTTTTATAAGCACCGCCTGCTTCTTCAGCTAAACCGGATGCAGAAGTGCTACGGACATAGATGCCTTTGGATAGCATCTCCTTTTGCAGTACATCACCACTCCAGGTTTTGCGGGCTTTAGTTCGGCTCATTTTGCGGCCACTGCCATGAGCGGTGCTAAAAAAGGTTTGGTCGCCAGTCGGGACTCCAACCAACAAATAGGAACCTGTTTCCATACTGCCGCCAATAATCACGGGTTGGCCGTACACTTTGTAGGCTTCGGGGACATCGCTCATGTCGGGTCCAAAGGCACGAGTGGCTCCTTTACGGTGAACCAAGAGCGATCGCGCTTGACCATCTACAATATGTTGTTCTAGCTTGGCGGTGTTGTGGGCGACATCATAGACCATCTCTAGACCCAGGTCTTCGGCGGAGCGACCAAACACCTCAGAGAAAACTTCCCGGATACGATGCAAAATCACTTGGCGATTGGCGAAGGACATGTTGATGCCACACTGCATGGCCGCGAAGTAAGCTTGGCCTTCAGGGGAATCAAAAGGAGCGCAAGCCAGTTCTCGATCTAGCACCTTGATGCCGTACTTGCTCTCCATCACTTTTAGAAAGACTTGTAGATAGTCGGTAGCAACTTGGTGCCCAAAGCCTCGACTGCCACAGTGGAACATGATCACGACTTGATCGGGGATGGTAATGCCAAAGGCCCGCGCTAGCTCTCGGTCGTAAATGTTTTCTTTTTTAGCAACTTGAATTTCTAAGTAGTGATTGCCTGAACCCAACGTCCCGATTTGGTTAAAGCCGCGATCGATCGCCTTTTCACTCACTTTGTCCGGATTGGCTCCGGCGAGGCAACCGCCTTCTTCCATCAGTTCTAGGTCAGCTTCCCAACCGTAGCCATTGTCTACACACCAACGCGCTCCTTGTTGCAACACTTGACGAAAGTCGTTGCGGGACAACTTGACAAACCCTTTGCTGCCTACGCCCGCAGGCACGCTTTTATATAGCTTGTCTACCAATTGCTTAATGTGCGGCTTGACGTCTTTGTAAGTGAGATTCGTGACGACCAGACGCATCCCGCAATTGATATCGAAGCCAATGCCACCGGGAGAAATCACCCCACCCTGCTCGACATCCATTGCGGCCACACCTCCAATCGGGAAGCCGTACCCGAAGTGTCCATCGGGCATACAGAGGGCGTATTTGGTGATGCCTGGTAATGTGGCGACGTTGGTGATCTGGTCAATTACGCCTTCGTCTATGTCTTTGATTAGTTTTTCAGTCGCGTAGATTCGGGCAGGCACCCGCATCCCTTCTTTATAAGAAACTGGAATCTCCCAGATCGTGTCAGAAACTTTTTTAGCAACTCGATGTAACGCTTCCATACCAGCGCTCCTGCCCTATCATTTCTACTTCTAAGCATCCCTTTGGGCAAGGATTATACATCCCTATAAAGTAGGAGACAGGTGCAGGGGGCGGCAGAGGCAGACGCCAGCAATTCTAGTCTTCGATTGATGGGAGATTAATGGGACGCTACATGCCGAATTGCGATCGCTGCTGTAAACAAACCCAGCCCCATTGCCAGCGCACCGCCAGGAGATTCGCTCAATATTAATATCACCACAAGCATTGCCAAGGATAAGAAAATACTCATAGGGATAGCTCTACAAAAAAGAATTACTTTAAATTTCCCGAAAATCGCTGGTTAACCGCGATCGCTTTGTAACTTTTGTGTAAAAGGCTACAAGTTACAGCCACGACGCTACCAATTCTCATCACCGTATCACAGTGAAACTTGGCTTGTCGTCATGTAGATCACAAGACAGCGCACCGCAGATCACAAATTTGTAGATGCCAGGTAGATGCTAGAAAAATTCCTGGTTTTTCTTAATTCGCACAAATCAATCTGAAGCACTCTTCAGAGACACTGAGCGCTCTTATAAGTGCTGCAATTATTGATTAAAGTTAATTTTATTCCTGACCCACCTGAATTACTCAGATTTTTTGGCTCGACGGCCTGGGGTCTTTTCCCGCTGCTCTTTGCCACGCCGATTGCGACCGCGGGATTTTTCTTGTTGCTCTTGTTCCCGGCGAACCCGGCCTGGGACTTGCTCTCGCTGTTCCTGCTCCCGCCGACGGCGATCGCGCCAATCCACAGCGGTCAAATAGGCAACGCCACCAGTAACAGTGATCAACAGTCCGAGCGCAGCAATAACGAGGATGTTAGCAACAGTAGCTTCCACAATAACTTTTGAATGAAAACAATCAAGAACGAAAAAGATTTGCCTTTGAAGAATACTTAGATGCGTGAAGCCAATACCTCTAAGTTTGTTGATTGAGGCTTAACCCCACCCCGCCTATGGTACCCCTCCCCCTAGGGAGAGGGGACGGGGAAGGAGTTAAAACCCGTTACGGCCCCAAACCACCATCGAGATCGAAAAGGTAAAGACAGCGAGGAGAGAAACCCAGCCCAGCGTCAGAATATCCATATTGTTAAAGACAAGCCTATGAAACTACTCCGACCCTTATGATAATTCAAAACTTGAGCAATCAATGCCTCCATTTTGTCCGTCACTAGCTCAGCTCAACCCTGACAATTAATTGCAAATTTAGCGATCGGGTGGTCCAACCTGATACAATCGCGCCTTGACAGGATTGAGCAAAATTGCGCATGGTAAACGGGTCTTTCGAGCTGAATTTAGCAGAACGCATTGAATCGCTCAAAGCAGGAACCTTAGCCGCTTTGTCTGTCTGCGTGGCCTTCGCCGCGATCGCGCTTGTCAACAGTCAAGTTTTGGCTACCCAGTTTGCTAGCCTCGCCAGTCTACAAATCGCCAGTATCGAAACCAATTTGCTCATTAGTGGTGCGATCGCCATTTTGGCGGGGTTTTTATTCGGGGTCACCTACCGCTATGTGATCCGCGAAGACCAAAATCCGCACCTCAAGTCGGGTGTAGTACTAGCTTTTGGCTTAGTGCGTGGGTTGGCGCAGGTGGATGTGGGGTTCAATCTCCAAGGAACGCTTTGGCCGTTTGGGGTGCTGGCGATCGAAAGTATCTGCCTGTTTGCGATCGCTCGTTTGGCTTTAGACTTTGCGATTCAGCAGGATTGGGTCAAACGGTTTAATTCCAACTAGGCTTTTCACCCAACCCCCCGGTTTTAGCTTGAGGTGAAACTGGGTTGAACTCAGCAATATTACGAATAAAGCCGCGCTAATTAGCTGATGCAGATTCCGTAAACAGTCTTAGAAAAATCATGACTAGATTGGGAAGTCTTAGGTCTAGTGTCAGTACTTTCTGCCCAGATTTTTGGCAACCTTAAGGCAACCTCAAAAGTTTAGGAAGCTGATGCTGCCCAAAATTAGCTTCTCAAGCAGCCCCTATGCACCACCCACTAGCAGCGACTTCTTGCCAGCCTCATCAGTCAGGCTTCACCCGCTCTCTAGGGCCTGTGCAAAATGGCAAAACCATGATTCTCGACCCTGACGGGTATGTTTGCAGTTGGAATACAGGGGTTCAAAACTTAGAAGGCTATCAGTCAGAGGAAGTGATTGGGCAGCATTTCTCTTGCTTTTTTCCGGCTGAGGATATGGAGCAAGGTCAACCTAGCCAAGTTCTGGCAACTGCGATCGCTCAAGGTCGTGTTGCTGAGGAGAGGTGGCAGGTTCGTAAAGACGGCTCTCGATATTGGGCCAGTGTGGTTCTAACCGCACTATTTGATCTCAACGGACAACTCCAAGGGATTTCTCAAGTTACTCAAGACCTCACAGCCCGTAAACTCACTGCTGAAAAGAGTGTTGAAGACAAACGCTCTGAGGCAGAAGTCGCATTAAGCATGTCTCAAGCAGAGTTAATGACTCTATTTGGGGCGATGCAGGATGTGATTTTAGTGATCAGTGCTGAAGGCCGTTACTTAAAAATTGCACCGAGTTGCACTCCCCTCCTATACCGCCCCTCAACCGATTTGGTGGGCAAGACCATGCATGAGGTACTGCCTCATGCAGCAGCAGACTTTTTCTTACACCACATTCAGCAAGCTCTAACGACACAAACCGCTGTCAAGGTTGAGTACAGTTTACCTGTTGAGGATCAACTGATTTGGTTTGATGCCACGCTGGTCGCCTTAACCGAACAATCTGTGTTGTGGGTAGCACGAGACATCAGCGCTCGCAAGCAGGCAGAGCAAGCGCTAGTGGATCAAGTGCGACTGGCTGCCTTCCGATCCGAGGTTGATGCTTCCTTGACTCGCAGTGATGATCTCCAGGAAATGCTCCATCAATGCACAAATGCGGTGGTGGGACATTTAGATGCTGCCTTTGCCCGGATCTGGCTCCTCAACCCAGAAGAGAACATTTTAGAGCTGCAAGCTAGCTCTGGTCTCTACACCCATCTTGATGGTGCTCATGCCCGTGTCCCAGTCGGCCAGTTCAAGATTGGCCTGATTGCTGCCGAACGCGAGCCACACTTAACCAATACGGTGCTGGACGATCCTCGGGTTGGCGATAAAGCCTGGGCGCTGCGAGAGGGTATGGTGGCTTTTGCTGGCTACCCCCTCATGGTGGAAGATCAGTTGTTAGGTGTAATAGCTTTGTTTGCTCGCCAGACCCTCAGCACTTCTACTCTAGATGCTTTGGCCTTTGTGGCTCAAGAAGTTGCACTGGGCATTAAACGTAAGCAAACAGAAACTGCCTTGCGCCAATCTGAAACCCAACTACGAGAAAAAGCCCAACAACTAGAATCAACGCTCTGGGAACTCCAACAAACCCAAACCCAAATTATTCAAAGCGAAAAAATGTCTAGCTTGGGGCAGCTTGTCGCTGGCGTAGCCCACGAAATCAACAATCCCGTCAACTTCATCTATGGCAACCTGAAACACGCGAACGAGTATACACAAGACCTCTTAGGGCTACTCCAGCTTTATCAACAACATTATCCCCATCCGATCGCAGCTGTGGAGGCGGAAGCAGCGGCCATCGATCTTGATTTCTTAGTGGAAGATCTGCCTAAACTGCTCTCTTCAATGAAAATAGGAGCCGAGCGCATCCGGCAGATTGTCGTCTCTCTGCGTCACTTCTCTCACATGGATGAGGCGGGGATGAAAGCGGTTAACCTCCATGAAGGTATTGACAGCACGCTGATGATTTTGCAGAATCGCTTCAAAGCTGGAGATGGGCACCTGGCCATTGAATTGGTCAAGAATTATGGTGATATCCCCTTGGTCGAGTGCTATGCAGGGCAGCTCAATCAAGTATTTATGAATATCCTCACCAATGCCATTGATGCTCTGGAGTCACAGAATCAACAGCGCTCCTTGCGAGACGCAGTTCAGAATCCAAGTCAAATTTCTATTTACACAGAGAGAGCCAGTGCTGATCGAGTCCGAATCAGGATTGCTGATAATGGACCAGGACTATCGCCAGTGGTTCAACAACGCTTATTTGACCCCTTCTTCACGACAAAGCCTGTCGGCAAAGGCACAGGTCTAGGCATGTCAATCAGCTATCAGATCGTGAAAGAAAAGCATGGTGGCTCTCTACACTGTGTTTCTGAAATTGGCCACGGTGCAGAATTTGTGATCGAGATTCCCATTAGCCAGGAGCCAAAATAAGTGATCAAGCGATCGCTAGCCTTGGATGCCTAAACTTAACTCAGCGCAAATTCGGCAAACTCAACTGGGACAAACAACATCTGGCAATCAATGGCAGAGAGAATTTTGTGATTGGCGCGATCGGATTGGAGACACTGACAAACGAGGTGCGCTACATCAGCCCGATGAATCATGCCGGATACCTGCGGATCTTCTGTCAGCACTGCATTTCCGGTTGCAGGTTCAGACTTTAAGCCGCCCGGTCGGACAATCGTGTAGTTCAAGCCACTAGCAATCAGATGTTGCTCTGCTTTCTCCTTCTCAATCAACACAGGCCGTAACGTCTCTAATGCCTGTGGGGAAAGCGCGACAATACTCTCGCCACTGCCAATAGAAGATACCAAAATAAATTTTGAGGCTCCTACTTTCACGGCTGCATCTACCAGGTTTTTGTTGCCTAGATAGTCGGCTCTTTCTCCATCCTTAGGCAAGCCACCAATAGTGCTGATCACAGCTTGAATTGGGGTTCCCTGCATTGCCTGTTCTACTTCAACGGCGCTTAAAGCATCGCCCAGCACCACTGTAATACCCATTGCTTCTAGTTCTGAGCGAGCTGCCTCAGAGCGCAACAGGGCCTTTACCTGTATGCCTTGTTCGACTAAACAACGAGCGATTTCTCGGCCTACACCCCGACTCGCACCCGCCAGGAAAACATAAGTCGTAGTCATCCTTAAATCTATCCTCATCGAGCCTGATTAGTTCCATAGTAGAGGTAGGCGTCGCCAGAAACCTACCGCTGCTCCTGGAGGAGCATCAACAAAACTCGTTGCTAAAGATGCTGAAAGATCACAGAGAAATTGTTGGCAGGCATCGGTACCGTCTCCAATAAAGTCAGATTTTGAGCGTTGGCTGCTGCGACGACATCTTCTAAGTGCCGGACACCCCACTCCGGATTTTGCGATCGCAGCGTCTCATCGAAAAACTCATTGCTGGGAGCCGTGTGCTGTCCACTTTGCTGATAAGGGCCATAGAGATACAGAATGCCCCCCGCCGGGAGTATGCGGCCTGCGCCAGCCATTAGTCCTAGACAAGCTGACCAAGGTGCAATGTGAATCATATTAATGCAGGCGATCGCGCTAATGGGTGGCTCAGGGAGATTGCTACCATCGCTGACTATCTCAACAGGCCAAACAGGGTCACGGGCATCTAATTGTAAGGGCGATCGCAGCTGCTTGGACGGCCATTCTTGTTGCCACGCGGCAATGCTTGCCACCATTTCAGGATTCGGGTCGCTGGGCTGCCAAATTCTTGGTTGGAGGCGTGGTGCCAAGAAGATGGCATGTTCTCCAGTGCCACTGGCTAGTTCCAAGACTGTGCCTGTGTCAGGTAACACCCGCTGCAACACTTGCAAAATCGGCTCTCGGTTACGAGCAGTTGCAGGTGCATGGCGACAAGCATGATTGTTAGTTTGGTCAGTCAAACTGGCTTACCTCTCATTTCTCACCTTGCCCATCGTAATAGCCTGCTAGCAATCAGCATCAGTTACAGTGAGTAAATTGCCATTGTCATTTTTGTAGCTTAAGTTTCCTCCGTGCATGTAGCTATGCAACAAAACCATATTCCGACTCAACCTTCTATCAAAAAAGCAATTGTCATCGGCGGTGGCATCGGTGGCCTCACGCTGGCCCGGGCTTTTCTAGATGTCGGAATTGATGTTGAACTATATGAAAAGCGATCGCTGGATGCCATGCTGTCTGGGCCAGGCGGTATCTTTATTCAGCGCAATGCCATCCGCATCTACCAACTGTTATGGGCAGGTAAGCTTTACAACGCTCTTTACGAAAAGGGTGGCAAAATTGGCAAAGGAGGATTTTTTAATCAGAAGGGTCGCCCCTTATACATCAATGCTCCAGAGTTTATTCAAGAAGAGAATTTAGGGATTTGTTTATTACGACCGGAGCTTCAGCAGATTCTCTATCAAGCTCTCCCCCCAGATAAGGTACATACAGAAGTCGCTTTTGAGAAATTTGAAGACTTGGGCGATCGCGTGCGAGTCTCCTTTCAAGATGGCAGCAGCACCGAAGGAGATATCCTGGTGGGAGCAGATGGACTGTATTCCAGGGTAAGAGCTAGTCTTGAGGAGCGTGAGCGTCTGACACCGCCAGTTTATAGTGGTACTACTTGCTGGCGAGGTTATTTTTCTGGCGCTGGGCTGCCGTTGGACCCAGAATACAGTTGGTTGGAATTTTGGGGTAAAGGCAATCGCTTCGGCTACTTCGATGTTGGCGGCGGGCGCTTTTCGTTCTATGCCTTCCAAAACACCGCAATGGGGGGTGAGGACGCTAGCCAAGGCGGTGCTTTGCCCATGTTGCGATCGCTGGCTTCCAACTATGCTGAGCCAGTCCCTACGATTGTGAATAGTCTGGGTGAATATCCAATTTATCGGGACGATATTTTCGATCGCGAACCGTTGGGTCAGCAGTGGGGAAAAGGCCGAGTAACTTTAATCGGCGATGCTGCCCATCCCGTACAACCGAGCTTAGGCCAAGGAGGTTGTATGGCCATCGAAGATGCTTTCGAGCTGGCTAAGCAGTTAAAGCAAGCAGGCGATCGCACCCAGATAGTATCCTTACTACGAGAATTTGAAGCTAGCCGCAGCCGCCGAGTTGCTCAGGTGTTTACCTCCTCGCGACAAGTCAGCCAACTGGGGCAAACTGAGTCCGCAGTTGGTTGTTTCATGCGTAACTGGATTTATCGGCTGACTCCGACTTGGTTGGGAGATTTACAATTCAAGTGGCTCTTCGATTACCACCCTACTTGGGGTTAGCAAGATTGAGTGGATTCTGAAGAAGCTGCAGCAGCTCTATTCAGCCTGATTGCGACTTGATTATTGAGGTGTTGGAGTTTCCTGAGCAGGCGTAGAATCAGGCCTCGTTTGCCGCGCTAAATATTGGCTCAAGGCATAAGCCAAGTCACCTCGCGTGATTGGCTGGAGCGGACTAATGCGGTTCCTTTCCACATTGACAAAGCCTTCATTCAGCGCCGTTGCCATTGCCTTACGTGCCCACGCAGGAATGTTTTGGGAGTCAGGATAGCGAGCCAAAATTGCTTCTACAGTCGCATCGGGGAACTGGTACACGCCATAGGCTTGAGCAAAAATTGCCAGGGCTTCGGCTCTAGTTATTTTCTGGTTGGGATAGAACAAACGACCGCGATAGCCTGTCATGGTCTTTGTTTTCAGCACCGTTTGGATGTCTTTATAGCCCCAGTAGTTAGGCGATACATCATCTACAGGCACTGGCTCACCTTGCTTAGCCGCCGCTCGCTGATTCAACTGAAATGTCTTGACTAAGATAGAAGCCAACTCGGCGCGACTGAGCAAATCAGTTTCACGAAAATCCCCGTTACTATCTTTTGTCATCAAGCCAGCCGCAACCACCGATGCGATCGGATCAGCGACAGGGGCGATCACTTCTACAGGTTCACCCAAGGGTGGTGTCTCAGGTACAGATTGCGCTTGCACTACCAATTGCAAGCCTTGTAGCAATACCACTAAAGAAATGGCGCTGAGTAAGCGGTGCATCTCTTACATCCCTCCTGACTATGCCAACTCTACAAATTGCCGATCGCTTAAACCCGGTAGAGCTTTTGGATTCAAACCTCTCGCCGGAGTTTTCGGATTCGGCTTAACGAACGTGCTAGAGATTGCGTCGTTCAGTCGGGTCAACTTAGTTGATGACCCCGATACCCAAGTTGACGAGGCAATTGATTTTATGTTTCAGCAAATTTACTCATCAGCCTCTGTCAGCGATCGCTTTGGTTTAGTTTGAGTCAGCGATCGCCGCCAACACCGCTTTCGGAGCCAATTTATCCTTAAACCAAATAATTTTTGCAGGTGTATCTTGTACCTTTACGCCTGCTTTTTCCAGGTTTAAGCGCTCGGAAATGGCCAAAATTAAGTTGTCACAACCCGATTGGCGCACCTGGGAAAATTTCTTGCGGAGATATTCCGGTCGCCAGTAACCCACAATTTCGAGCAGAAACGTCCGACCGTCGGGATGCACAAGGCGGAAGTCGGGGATCATGACACTGCCCGGAATCGGGATTAGATCGACTTCTCGTTCCAATTTCCACTCAGATTTCAAAGAATCCCAGCGATCGGCAAAGGAAGCTTCCAACATGCTGTCGTAGGGCTTGCCGGGAGGATAATGAGTCACCAAGCCACAATCGTCTTTAAGGCTGAAGTGGCGCAACTTGGGTTCATTTGTGTAAAAGTCACGGGTTTGCAAGGTGGCTTTCAGGTTCCACTTCGTCACATGCAGCATGGCTGGAATGAGTTTAGCGATATCCAAGCCGTAGCGGGTACTGACTTTGAACAAGCTAGCAGGCCCATCAATCGTGATCGTAAAGCCATGATCCGCGTCACCTTCAATGTAGGTCATCAGTTGAAACAGCTTCAGGTAGCGAAATAGCAGCTTGTATTCACCCGGATCGTTGCGATGCACATTCAAGATAATGTGGCTGGCTTTGTAGAATACGCCCTGCACTTGTGACAAGTTGTAGCGATGCAGCAACGCTTCGGGCGTAGGTTCTTCAAATTGGGTGAGGATGCGGTTCTCTGCTAAGTCGGCATACAAGCCAGCGCGGATTTGGTCTGGGAAGACTTCTCGCTCTAGTTCTTTGCTCAACGAATCTGCCAACCGATCCAATGTTTGAGGAGTCGCTTGGGGGCTGGGCAGCGTATTCGCAGCAAAGGCAAAGACTCGTTCTCGTAACTGCTGCGGCTCCAGCGGACTAATGATCTCAAACGTACACATAGCACTCTTAAGCAAATGCGCCAAACCCCGCTTCATCCGGTAGTCGGGGGTATCTCCTTCTAGCTCTTGCAGTTGCCGATTCAGTTCTCCCTGCGTCTGCCCCACAACATCTCGAAAAAGAGAAATTAGCTCAGAAGCGATCGCTACATTTGTCGCCTCAAGTTTCAGGCGCTTCGGGATGATCTCCTCCCCACTGTAACGGTGAATCAGCAGCTCGGTGGGTAACATGGGCGCTTATCTCGTAAGGGCTAGATGTAGGATTTGAGGGGACAATTTCTAATTGTCGAGGTTGCTGTGCAGGTTTGGGCTTGAATTTGGCAGTAGTCGGGGTAGTAGTGGAACGACGGCGATCGGAGGTATTTTCTTCGCTGGTTTGCTCTGCCACCACTTCATACAGCATGGCTAATTTCTCGCCTTCTTTGCTGCGCCGGAGTACACGTCCTAAGCGCTGAATGAATTCTCGCTGTGAGCCAGTACCAGAGAGAATTACCGCGACACTGGCTTCTGGCACATCGACACCTTCGTTGAGTACGTGAGATGTCACCAGAGTTTTGTAAGTGCCGTTGCGAAAGCGGTCTAGAATTTCGTGACGTTCTTTCACCGGGGTTTGGTGGGTCAGCGCCGGAATTAAGAAATTTTGCGAGATCCAATAAACGGTGGCATTGTCGTTGGTGAAAATCAGAATACGTTCCGGGTAGTGCTGCGACAACAGATCTGCTAAGACTCGCAGTTTTCCTTCTGTGCCTAAGGCGATCTCCTTCGACTCTCGATGGGCTAACATCGCTCTCCGCCCTGCCTGCGATCGCGCACTCGCCTGCACAAACCGCTGCCACCCCTGCATACTCCCCAGGCGGATATTCACATCCTGCAAAAACTGATTGCGAGTTTTGATCAACTCATCGTAGCGATCGCGCTCTTGGGCCGAGAGTTTCACCTTAATCTGCACCACTTCATGATTTGCCAGTGCCGTTCCAGAGAGTTCCTCCGGCGTGCGGCGGTAGACTTCCGGGCCAACCAGCGTTTCTAAGTCAGCATGTCTGCCATCAGCGCGTTCTGGAGTAGCCGTGAGCCCCAAGCGGTAAGGGGCGATCGCAAACTCAGCAATCACTCGATTGAAGTCGCTGGGTAAGTGATGACATTCATCAAAAATTAGCAGCGCATATTGGTTGCCCAAGGATTCAGCATTGATGGCGGCGCTGTCGTAAGTCGAGACAAGAATGGGGGTGCGATCGCGGGAACCTCCGCCCAACAAACCAATCTCTACATCTGGGAAGGCAGCCATCAGGTGGGCGTACCACTGATGCATCAAATCTAAGGTGGGCACCACAATCAGCGTGTGGCGAGGTGTGGCTTGCATCGCCATTTGCGCTAAGTACGTCTTCCCCGCTGCCGTGGGCAGAACTACCACGCCTTGTCGTCCTGCTTCTATCCAGGCCGCTAGCGCCTCGCTTTGGTGAGGATAGGGTTGCATCTCCACACTCGCCACCAACGGCAATGGCGCAAAAATGCGGGCTTGATCTTCAAAGGCGGTGCCGTCGGATTGCAGCGCTTCTACCAGTTCTCGGTAGTGAATTGCGGGAATTCGGAAGCGCTCTACCCGGTCATCCCAGGTGGCAAACTCAATCCACGCCTTACCTTTCGGTGGTGGATGCAGAATCAATGTACCCCGATCAAATGAGAGCGTAGGAGTGCGAGCCATCAGTCCCTAGCAGTTGTTCCTTTCCGCTCATTCTATAGGTTTAGTGAAATTCGGGCGATCGCTGTTGTGGGGAGGAACAGGCGTATTGAAATTTCTCCACAGAACCAAAGGAATGCTAAGCGACCCTAAAACAGCCACAGCAATCGTCATCACCCAAACAAGCCATCGACTGGGACGATAATCTCCTCGCTCGATTTGCCAAAACACCTGGTTGTAGTGCCAACCCGCGATCAAGATGGTGGCAATTCCCAGAAGCACCAAACTCAATCCTAAGTTTGACGAGTTCAAAAACGGATGCACTCGCGCGCTCTGTTGCGTCAAAGTGATTTGCAGTTGCTGCAAAAATAGCCCGAAACGAGCGATCGCAAAGCCAAAGCCAATCAGC
The DNA here is from genome assembly GCF_014696035.1 of Trichocoleus sp. FACHB-262. Lineage (NCBI taxonomy): Bacteria > Bacillati > Cyanobacteriota > Cyanophyceae > Leptolyngbyales > Trichocoleusaceae > Trichocoleus > Trichocoleus sp. FACHB-262. The sequence goes on from NZ_JACJPK010000108.1 coordinate 142,318, forward strand.
GCGATCGAGGTTCGTAGCCAAGCCAGAAAAGTCCGCTCATTGGCTTGGTGTTCGCGTTGGCGATCGACTGTTGGTTTTTGAGTCATGGTCTTACCTAAGCGGGAGCTGTTCTAGGAGAAGAGTTGCTGAAAATCCTAAAAGCTTAATTCAATATTCCATGCTAGGGTGAAGGTAGTGAAGACTATTTTTTACTATCTAATTAACTCTATCAGCATCTCTAAATCTGAATTTCTACACAATCTGATCTAGGGATTTTCTACAGCATAGATTCAATGTAAGCCGTCTATCTTGCGGTGTTGTAGAGATTAAAATAGACTTTCTGAAATCGAGATATTCAGGTGCTGAAGCACTTGGCATTTGAGGAATTGCTTAAAAATCAATAAAACTGTAGCTCTAGTTAAATGCTGATTATTCGTATTAGCTTGAGCAAAAAACTGTCATTGAATTAAGCTGCTATGACTTGGATTCAATTCAGCATTCAATCTAATAATAAAACTGGGAATAAACAAGATGGATACTCAAGAATTTTTGCAACAATATGCAGCAGGAGAACGCAACTTTAGCAGAGTTAACCTAGTGCATGTGTGCTTAACAAATGCCAAGTTGGTTGGGGCGCATTTAACTGGAGCGCACTTGGTTGGCGCAGACTTACGAGGCGTGGATTTGACCAATGCCCACTTGGAGCAAGCAAAACTGAATCAGGCTTGCTTGGCCGATGCGGAAATGATCGAGGTCTGCCTGATTAGCGCCGAAATGGTTGGGGCTGACCTCAGCGGAGCGGATTTAACCAAAGCCAATTTAAGCGGTGCTGACCTGCGGGGAGTCAAGCTGGGAGGAGCTGACTTGAAGGGCGCTAACTTAAGTAAGACAGACCTCCGGGGAGCCGATCTTAGGGGGGCAGACCTGAGTGGTGCAGATTTACAGGAAGCCCAACTAGACGGGGCCGACCTAGATGGAGCGTACCTAGAATCAGCAGACTTACGGGGAGCCGCGATCGCAGGTACAACTCTAAAAGGCACAGGATTGGCTAGCACCCGCATGCCCGATGGCAGCGTTCATGCCTAAGGGAAGGCTTTTAGCAAACGCATCATAGCCTGACCAAAGTAGGTTGGGCTTCCGGTACCACAGGAGTGATCGTGGGGTCGTAGCCCAACTGCTCAGTAATGCGTTGTCTTGCTAAAGCCCGATATTCCCAAAAATGCTCTCCGGCGGCGCATAAGCCCAGATACATTGCTAGAGTTTGGGGCTTGTTTCGTGCGATCGCCCATAACTGTCGCCAAAACTGCCCACGAATTTCGGGTCGTCGTATTCCTTGGTGCCAGATTAACTGACTTACCAGCCTTAATCCTCTACCCGGCGTAAACTGCATCATCTGCTTGCGGCCTGAGGGAGGCGTAATGTTGAGGCATTGCTGAAAAGACCGCCTCAAGTAGTTAGTCGGTTCATACAAGGTCCAAAAACCCTCTACATACTCTTTGGCAATCTCCGCGATCGGTCGAGTGGGAACGAAATTCATTAAGGTGTTTTGATCGCCGACATCCGTCACGCCTGTACCTGCGACCAAACGTTGCTCTTGTTGCAGCCGATTCCATAAAGCCGTGTTGGGCAGAGCTTGCAGAATCCCCAGCATGGGTTGAGGGATATTGGTTTGTTCTACAAAGGCTTGAATTCGCTCTCCTGCACCTGTGCGCTCTCCGTCAAAGCCCAGGATAAAGCCAGCGTAGATCAGCATCCCTGCGTCATTGATTTTGCGGCAAGCCTCGATCAGCGGGTTACGAGTATTCTGCATCTTGCGCGTCACCTGGAGACTGTCTTGATCCGGCGTTTCAATGCCGAGGAAGACTGCGTAGAAACCTGCTTCTCCCATCATCTGTAGCAACTCGTCATCTTCTGCCAGATTGACGGAGGCTTCAGTCATAAAGGTGAAAGGATAGTTGTGTTCCTGCATCCAGGGAATCAGTTCTCGTAAAAAGCGTTTGACGTTGCGCTGATTACCAATAAAGTTGTCATCCACAATAAAAAGCGAGCCTCGCCAACCTAGGTCGTACAGCGCTTGCAACTCCGCTAAAGCTTGCTGCGGTTCTTTGGTGCGGGGTTTACGACCGTAGAGCGTGATGATGTCACAAAACTCGCAATTAAAGGGGCACCCCCGCGAAAATTGGATCGCCATCATGAAATAGGCATCTAGTTGCAGCAAATCAAAGCGGGGCGGAGGACTTAAGCTAACATCAGGCTTTTCGAGAGAGCGAAAGATACCTTGAGATTCCCCTTGAGCGATCGCCGTCAAAAACTGCGGCACCGTCATCTCTCCTTCATCCAGAATCAGATAATGCGCTCCGGAGTCTAGGGCATCTTGTGGCACTGATGTAGGGTAAGGTCCGCCCACAGCTACTTTCTTGCCCAATTGCACTGCTTTTTGAATCAGGGCGTGGAAGTCTGGTTTTTGCACCAGCATGGCGGAGAGAATAACTATGTCACACCATTCCCAGTCCGCCTCGGTTTCAACTTTGACGTTGCGATCGTAAAACCGAATATCCCAATCTTGAGGTAAAAGCGCTGCAACTGTAATAATTCCTAAGGGAGGAATAGCCGCTTTGAGTCCAGCTATTTCCATAAAGCGATCGTACGACCAAAAAGACTGAGGAAACCGAGGATAGAGCAGTAATGCTTTCATAGAGTCCTTGGCGTAGCTTTAGACTTAACCTTGGCAGGAGAAAATACCCCTCACATCTCGCAGAAGGCAGATCTTCAAAGGCCAGATCACTGTCGCCGTTGTAACAGAGATTGTGTAGGGCTACGAGTTGCTTGAGGTTGCTAAGCTATGACGTCCTTCCAGCAGGGCACTCACTGCATTAACCACAACCTGAGCAGACCCCGCAAAGAATTTCTGGTCAATCTTGTCTGGGGTATCACTGGGCTGATGGTAGTGAGGCGTGCGGAAATTTGCTGTATCTGTAATTACTACTGCACCAATCCCTTTTTGCCAAAACGGAGCGTGATCGCTGCGGAGCAAATCTGGAGTCAACAAACCTCGCAGTGGAATCGGCAAAGTAATCACCGCGGGTTGTCCAGGTTTTGCAGGCTGATGGAAAGCTTCTAGGAGTGGTAAATGTTCTTGATCGCCGATCGCTGCTAAAAAATCTCCTTGGCTCGTCTTCGGTTGGAAAGGTAAACCAACTGGATACTTTTGACATCCCGGCTCGTAGCAGGCATATCCCAGCATTTCCGGGATAATCACGCCTTGCAAATCTTGTGGCAGGTTGGCATCGGAGGTAAAGGCAAAGCTGCCTAGCAAACCCCGCTCTTCTTGGTCAAAAAAAGTAACTCTTAAGGTGCGGGGAGTCGATCGCGAGCCGAGTAACTGAGCTACCTCCAGCGTGGTTGCGACTCCGGTCGCATTATCATCAGCTCCAGGAGACCCCACCACCGTATCAAAGTGAGCGGCCACGAGAATGCTGCCTGCTTGCGAGTCAGTCCCCGCTCGCTCAGCCACCACATTCACCCCACTACTAAACACTTGCAGGTAAGGTTGCCAGCCTGCTTGCTCCAAAGCTTTCAGAATATATTCTCTCGCTTGCAGGCGATCGCTCTCACTATGCCGCTCAAAGGCCAAAGCCTGCACATGGGCAAACAGCCGCTTGGAATCGACCGTAGGAGCATTAACCTGGGAAATTGAAGGAGCGGTGCTAGAGTCGGGCGCTGACGGTGAAAATTGGGACAACTGCTCAGATAGGGCTGTATCCTTGCGAAAGTGATTCACAGCTAGATAAGCAGGCGATCGCCCATGCCAGTTTTGGCCTGCCACTAGCCCTATCAGCACCGTTAGTAAAAAGAGCGCTACCCAAATCCATTGCCGCTTCCGCATAATTCGCCCGCCGCGATCGCAACTTGGTGATCCTAGCTCGTTTGCCATCCTGGTTGCAGGCAGTCTTTGCAGTCAAGATAGAACTAGAAGCCGCAATAGAAGTCGAGATCTATCGCTTCTCAGATTACTGCTCCTGTTTTAGGAGAACGACTATGCTCCCCAAATTAGCAATTTCATTCACTGGCACATTGGTAATGCTAGCTATAACGATGGCTAGCATTGCTCCCGCGATCGCTAGAGAAGAAGTCCCCATCAATAGCATTATCATTAGCGGTGTAGATGGCAGTGGCACCGCCTTTGCCAGTCTCTCAGTGCCCGATCGTGGCAATGACCAAGCTTTCTTCGATAGCGAACTGAGTCTTTATGACCTCCACATCGCCAAGATGTATGAAGTCACCGATGCTTTATGTCAACGTCGGTTCACTTTTCCTTTTAACCAGCCGATTCAAGTTTTTCAATGGTCTTATTCAGCCAATAGCATCCCCATTGGTCAATTGCAGATTAGCTGCCGTGAAGCTGAAGATGTTGCCAACACCTATGGACGAGCTTTTTTGTCAGAATCTACCGTGATCCGCCGACCTCTAAGCGCGGACTCATCGCCCAGTGCCGAGATTTTCCAAATCCCCACCCTGAATCTCGCAGGATACCAAGTGCCCCTATGGAAAAGCTATACCCGTCGCCTACGGCTTAGCGGCAACTATTAGCGTTAAGTTAAGGCGCAGCCTCAGCCTGTTTTCGCTTGGTGTAGTCGAAGTTGCGCTGGTACTCCTGCAACTTAGTTTGTGCCGTTTCGTAGTTGGCGCTATCAGGTGAAACTTCTTCTAGGAGCAGAATCGCTTGGTTCCACTGACTCGCCACAGCAGACCAATCTTCCTGAGTTTCGGCTGACTGCCCCAAAGTTGAGGCTTTTGTGGCTCGATTGATCGCTTGCCGAAATGGATCATTGGCATCTACTGGCTTAGTAGATTGAGCTAGAGCCGTTTTCGGGGATGCAGTTGGCGTTGTCGCTGGCAGCTCAGGAGATGTTGCTGGATCGGAAAGCGAAGGTGCGGTGACAGGTTCAGGCTGCGGAAGTTGCCGCTGTTGATAAGCATCAATACCAAACCAGGTACCAGCAACAATTGCAATTCCAGAAAGCACCGCCATTGTGATTTTGAAGATGCTGTAAGGGCGATCGCCTAACACCTCTCCTGTTTGGGCATTCACCATTACCTGATACTGCTTATTGTTGAAGCGGTAAGCCGAAAGCCACACAGGTAAAAGAATGTGCTTAAACGTGATAGCACTATAGGCCGTAGAAACAGAATGCACTCGCTGCTCATCTCCCCCAATATTGCAGCATACATCCGAGTGAATCACTGGAGCCATCTTGCCTTTAGCGGTTTCAAATCCTTCTTGCAAAGTGACTTGATACCGTTGAGCCTTAAACCCTGCCAAAAACGAAGGATTATAAGGAGCCAACCGAGACAAATCCCAGGGCTCCAACTCTTCTAGGCGCTCAATATTTGCAGACTGTGAAGCTGCTATCAACACATCATCAAAGAAGCGATCGACTCGGCCAGATACAGAATTCCAGCGAGTGTGCCGCACTTGGCGAGTCTTAGTAACCGTTTTGCCCTCAGAATCAGTTTCTTGATAGGTTTCTGTCACATAGTAATAAGTCCCCCGCTCCCCTTGGTAATGGCTGACCGTGAAAGAATCGTAGGTCCAGAAAGGCAGGTACATGCCTTGCAAACCTTCATGCTGTGCCATTTTTTTCAGACCATTGGGTGCAAACCAAAGCTTGCCTAACCAGTGGTGAATTTTTTCACGAGCGGCTTTTTGCCCCACACTAAACGGCAACACGGCCTCTGGGGTAATAAGGGGATCTGCTGACTTGGGCTGAGCCACAATACTGGTGGCGCAGAAGGGACATAGCCCAGCCACATCGGGTGGCTCAAACTCAATTTGCGCCCGACAGCCCGGACAAGCCACTTCCAGCGCCGTCGTTGAGAGCGCTGCCATTTTCGTCCGACCTGTATTGAGATATTCCTCATACGATCGCTCCACCACTTGCTCTGCACTCTGAGGAATGATTTCCTCCCGACCGCAGTAAGGACATTTCAGTTGGCCTGCTTGAGGGTTGAACTGCAAACTTGCCCCACAACCAGGGCAAGGAAATTGTTTAATCAGGGGTTGAGTAGCGGTCATGGGGGTTCGTTTAGCTCACCGGAGGCGCAGGTGGAATCGAGGCCAGAACTGTGGCTAGCTCAGGCACTTCTGCTGCCAACTTCCAACTTGCCATCCCCGATCGCCATACGTGCGTTTGAGTCGTTAAACCATTTTGAGGTAGTTGCTCTGGCGTAAAAGGCCCCAGATTCTGACCACCCCGCGAAACAAACCACTGAATTTGGACAGGTGGTGGAGGGGGTGTTGTAAGCGCAGCGGGAGGTGCCACAGGTGCAGGCGGTGCCGCTTGCCCACCTTGAAGATTAGAGATGAGCTGCTGCCCCATCGCCAAACCCACGCCAAAATCCAGTGCTTGATTGCCGCCCCCCGGATTGTTAGCCGAGGCCTCAACTGCGTTCGCCGCTTGGAACTGAGCATATTGCTGCATATTGCCCAAAATGCCCATCGACGCTCGCTTATCTAGGGCAGTCTCGACTTCAGGGGGTAGCGAGACGTTCTCAATTAGTAACTGAGTGAGTTCCAGCCCAAATTGCTGCACCTCTTGCTGCATCCCAGCCCGGATGGTTTCGCCCATCTCCCCGTAGCGAGAAGCAAAATCAAACAAGGCAATGTTGCCTCGGCCAAACCAGGTGGCAAAGGCCGTGATGATCATGTTGCGGATTTGATCGCTGACTTCATCTACCTGAAACAGGCCGTCTGTACTTACAAGCTGACGAATCAGTTGAGCGGGGTCTGCCACCCGGATGTTGTAGCTGCCGAAGGCCCGCAGACGAACTGGACCTAATTCTGGATCGCGAATCGTAATGGCGTTGGGTGTGCCCCACTTCAAATTGGTAAAAATCTTGGTGTTGAAAAAGTAAACTTCTGCCTTGAAGGGAGAGTTAAACCCGTACTTCCAGCCGCGTAGGGTGCTGAGAACAGGTAAATTTTGTGTCGTTAATTCGTAAAGCCCAGGACTAAACGTATCCGCAATTTGGCCTTCGTTGACGAATACAGCCTTCTGTCCAGGGCGTACCGTCAGCTTAGCCCCCATCTTAATTTCGTTGTTGTGGCGCTGAAACCGATAGGCGATCGTATCGTTGCTTTGATCGAGCCACTCAACGATATCGACAAATTCGCCTTTAATCTTGTCAAAAATGCCCACTCGGTTTTCTCCTAGATTTACCTGAGCTAGTCCTTAGACTCGTAATCGTTTGGTTGTGCTACTAGATACCTATTTACTTAGTGCCCATTTAGTAGGCAGAGTCATCATTTGAATTCAAAAATCTTGGATGAAGTTCCAGAAAAAGCCATTTAGCTACACAAACCTTGACGAGCTGAGCTGAAATCAGTAACTTTCAGGAAAACTTTATGAATTTTGACGAAAACGGGCAAACTGAACTAGGGGAAATTCGGGAGCTATGCTACCTAGAATTCGCCTCTCGTGAGTCGCGTCCCTGCATAGAACCGTGAGGTGGAGCCATGAAAATCATGCACAGAGCAATCACAATTTTGGGAGCCCTTGTTCTTTTGGGTGGATTAAGCCCAGTGGGACTGGCCCAATCGGAAAAAACCAAGCAGCCTAAGGCTCAAGATTTCTATCGCAGCGGAGCCCAGCAAGCCAAACAAGAAAATTACGATGCGGCTCTGAAAGAATTCGATCAGGCGATCGAGCTGAATCCGAATTATGGTTCCGCTTATGTGAATCGTGGCTACATTCGGTCTACGCTGGGCGATAAAGAAGGGGCACTCGCTGACTTCAACCAAGCGATCGAGCTGAATCCGAATGATCCGACGGCCTATGTGAATCGGGGCAATCTTTATTACCAAGGTGGCAACTCTCAAGCGGCCTTAGAAGACTTTAATCAAGCGGTTACACTCAAGTCTGACTATGCTGCTGCCTATCTCAACCGAGGGTTTGTACATTCTTCTCTAGGAGAGAGCCAAGCCGCTCTGGCAGATTTTGACCAAGCAGTGAAGCACAACTCTAACTACGCAGAAGCTTATTTGAACCGAGCAGTCATTCGGGCCGCTCTAGGCGATCGCAATGCCGCTCTGGACGATCTCGATCGTGCTGTGCAGCTCCAGCCCAATTATGCGGAAGCTTATTTCAATCGGGGATTTGTCCGCGCTGCGAATGGTGACCAAACGGGGGCGGTTGATGATTTCACAGCGGCTATTCGAGTGCGCTCTAGCTACGCGGAAGCCTACGGAAATCGGGGTTTTGCGCTGGTAGCCATGGGACAACCTCAGGTGGCGATCGCTGATTTCAATCAAGCCATTCAACTACAGCCCAACTACGCAGAAGCGTATAAGGGTCGAGGGGATGCTCGCGCAGCTTTAGGTGATCAGCAGGGAGCAACCAGCGATTACTCCCAAGCCTTGGAGATCAACCCCAACTATGCGGTGGCCTATGCGACTCGGGCTAAGGCTCGCTCGAATGCAGGAGATGCTCAAGGAGCGCTGGAAGACTACACCCAAGCGCTGAGCATGAACGCCAGCGACGATACTGCCTATACCGAGCGGGGCATGAACCGTAAAGCTGCTGGAGACCCAGATGGAGCGATTGAAGACTATAGCCAAGCCATTCAAATTAATCCAGGCAATGCGGATGCCTATTTCCAGCGAGGGTTACTGCAATTGAGCCAAGGCAATCGTCAACAGGCATTGGCAGATATGGAAACAGCTGCAAATCTCTATCTCAAATTGGGTCAAGCCGATGGTTACCGTAATGTCTTGGCTCAGCTCAACCAAGTCCGCTAAACCTGTTTAGCGGCTGTCTCTCTGGTAGTGAACTGTCAGATTTCAAGACCTGCGATCGCACTGGCTAACGATGATCTAACTAACGATCTGGCTTGGCCAGTGTGCTTGGTCAGGGCGGTTATTATGGGTACTGAGTTTTTGAGTTCGCCACTTAAACTTCTTCGTGTTGAAGCTCGTCTAAGTTCGTAAGGCGATCGCTTGAGAGTAGCTCATTGACTTGCTCTAAGCTCCAATAATGATCTAGGCGATCGCCTACTAACGGCAGAAGCATCTGGACACGGTCTTCTAGCTCTACCAAATATTCTAGAAGCTCCATAGGACTTAATTACTCCCCCTGAGTGACTTCATTCGCACTCATTTTTATTGCTGTTAACTCCATCACTAAGGCTTTCCAGCACTCAGCATCTCTTGACTCATTGTGTAATTCTTAGGTACTAGAAAAGCGACTTAAATACCAAGAATACGTGATTTTCATCACAGACTAAAACGGCTCAGTCAGACTACCGGGCGCTTTTGATCTGCTTACTATACTCACTCAAAGGCCACTTCAGCACTAAGAGCTATAGAAGCAAGCCATTTCCAGGAGGTTTTGTATTCCTACACACTGGAAAATTTTAGTAGCTTACCAGATTAATTTTGCTCGACTGTGGAGAAGGAAGTTGTTAGACCAACCATCTCCACAGTCATAACTCTGGTAAGTACTGTGATGTAGTGAATTACAGGGAGTGATCAAGGATTTAGCATGGATGTGAATCAGATTTATCAGCAATATGCCGATGGGGAACGTGACTTCAGAGGCGTAGATTGGAGCGATGTTGACTTATCAAACGCCCATTTAATTGAGGTTGATTTAACTGGAGCTAACCTCAGCCGCGCTAACTTAGCTGGCACCAATTTAGCCTTAGCTAAATTAACAGGAAGCAATTTGAGCAGTGCTAACTTGAGCCGTACTAACTTAACCGGAGCTGACCTAAACCGAGCAAATCTCCGGCGAGCAAAGCCTGTGGGGGCTATTCTGATCGGGGCAGATCTAAGTCAAGCCGATTTTTCAGAAAGTGATTTGACAGGAGCCATTCTCAGTGCGGCTAATCTGCAAGGCATCAATTTGCGAGCCGCAGTTTTGCGAGAAACGGATTTAGTCGGAGCCAATTTAACTGGAGCGACTTTACAGAAAGCGAATCTGAGTGATGCCAATCTCAAAGGGGCAATTCTACGCAGCGCTGAACTAGTAGGGGCCAACTTAACCCGGGCCAACTTAGCAGGAGCAGATTTGCTAGGTGCCAACTTGAGGGATGTGATTATGCTTGACAACATCATCTACGAATAGCCATCATTTTTGGGCTAAGGATAAGTGGTTGTTAGGTGAGGTGTGCATGCAGAAGTGGGAGTATTGCGAAGTTTTCTATTTTGTCAACCGGGTTGGTTCTACCTCGACCCTAAGGCTACAGCTCAATGGGGAACAGCAGAATAACGTTTCTAGCGTGATTGAGTTTCTCAATCGACTCGGTCGGCAAGGATGGGAACTGGTGAGCCACGTGGTCAACCAAGAGATCATCTCGCGAGATGATTACGGCAAGTATATGTACACCAGTACCTTCAACACGCTGACCTTCAAACGCCCTCTACCAAGTTAGAAGAGCTAGACTATTAGCTTTTCCCCAACGATTACTTGCTCACGGGTTGTGCATCTCAGCCACATGATTCACTCACAGATCTCCGTTGGCCCAATGCTCCTCCCGTGAACTTGAAGTTAAGCTGACACTACTGTTTTTCAAGCGTTTTGCAAGACTTGCAGCGGTTTTGCACGATTAGCCACAGTTAGACTCATACCAATTTCTAAAAATCGGGCTACAAATGATTGGCTGTAGGGGCGAACGGCCGTTCGCCCCTACGAATATCTGTAAAGAGAATTTAGAGAATTGGTATTACCCAACCAACTCGAGGCGGCACTTGATCGGAGACTGCTAAGTACTGGAATGGCAGTAGTACCGCTTGGTGAAATTTTTAACGGCATTTACGGTCTTGGATAATTACTAGCTAACTACCAGGCAATACTTCTTCATATCTTCGTCTCAGTAGATTTACTCCCCACCAAGCTGTTCAGCTGCAAAGATTGGGGTTAGTACAGATCCGGAATCATCCAGTCGGGCTTTGTTGTCAACTCTATCGCTAGTTTTTCTTGCAGGTTCTAGTGACGCTGGTACCCGCCTGCCCTTAAATCCAGATTTCCTAAAGCTTAAATTACCCTTTTAAGTGGCGATATTCGGTGGATTATCTGAGAACCTAAAGGGAGACTGTGATTATACGGGATCTTAGTTCCTTGCGATTACTCAGTATAATTAGCACCTTGCTTAGATAGTGGTGATCGAGGAATCATCAGCCACCGTACGTATTCATTCAACAGCCCTATTGGAGAATGCATCTAGCATGGAAACTTTAGCTTTTGTTCATACCGCCGTCGCCTACGCTGACCCTGATTCAGAGCCACAATTTTCTTTCCAGCCGCTTAACTTCAAACTCCTCAATTCTGGATGGATGAGCTTGGCGGCGATCGCGATCGGCTTGGCAATTCTCAGTACCACTTCAGACGCAATGGCGGCAGTTATAAAACGTGGCTCTAGTGGCAGTCTCGTCGGCACTATACAGTCAGCCTTGGTTAATCGTGGCTACAACACGGGTGGCGTGGATGGTGTTTTTGGCCCTGCGACTGAGTCGGCTGTCATTCGCTTCCAGCAAAAACAAGGACTGAGCGCTGATGGCATTGTCGGTGCGGCAACAGCGGCGGCTCTAGGCATCAATAACGGTAGCATCACTGGTGGTGGCGGTGGTGGTGGTGGTGCTCCTGGCACTTACACCGTTACTGCCGGAAGTGGGTTACTGATTCGCTCAAGCCCTAGTCGAGGAAGTGCGGTAATCGGCAGTCTGGGGTACGGCGGACAAGTGAGTGTCACTAGCAATCGGGCCTCTGGGGACGGTTACACATGGGCACAGCTTGCGGGCGGTGGCTGGGTAGCAGCAGACTACCTCAGCGCTGGCGGTGGCGGCGGTGGCGGTGGTGGCGCGCCGAGCGGTGCGGTCACGATTTCGACCAATGGCAGCGCTCTCAACATTCGCTCTGGCCCCGGTGCTGGCTACGGCGTAGTTGGCAGTTTGTCCAATGGCTCACAAGCTAGCATCACTGGGCGCACCTCCAACGGGTGGTATGAATTGGCTAATGGGGGCTGGGTTTCTGGCTCTTGGATTTATTAACTTCAATCTAATAACTTCCGATCTTTAGTGCCCAACCTGCGGGACTGCGGGCAGGGAGAAATCTAAGGGAGCGCGATCGCCTAGATGTTGGGTGACAGCCGAGGACTGATTTGCCGTTTGCCATTGGCTAAGCACCTGAGCAACCTGCGATCGCGTCATCCCAGGTTGAATTTCTGGGCGATACAACATCCGCAGCAGCGCCTTATCAATTTCGCTGTATTCGGTGGGGTCAGTCCAGCCCTGGAAAAAGATGCTGTCGGGGTAGCGGTTAGAATCTTGCATCAAGCCGAGCGATTGGGTCAGTTCTTCGCGGATCAGGTGCGATCGCTCCTTCTGGCTCACCCCGACGGTCGAAATCAAAATTTTGGCATTATAAATGGTATTCTGCTGGTCCCAATACGTCCAGAAAAAGCCGTAATTAAGCGCTTGGTAGTTCGGTTCATACCGCCGGAAATCGGACTCTGGTACAAAGTAGATTTCCATGTTGGGGTTGTCTTGATTCATTTGCAGTTGCAGCCCCTCTGTGACCCCCTCAATATCTTGGATAACTGCCTGTAACGTGCGTAGATCTTCTGGAGTGGGCGACCCGTGAATCTTAATCTTTACCGGACCCTGCCATTTCCGGACCCTAGAAGCTGACGCACCAAACTCGCCACCCATTGCCACTTCTAAGAAATAGCTGATTTGCTCTGGGGTGTAGCTAGATAGCGCTAGGCTCTTGGGGCGCAGCGTTGTTACCTTTGTGGGGTTTGCTGAGCTGGGTTGAGGACGAACGGCGATCGCAGACGAGTTGCCGAGAGACGGAGCTGGTAATGGCGATCGCTGAATCTGTACCAAGTCACTCCGCACCCAGCCTGCTAAGCGACCTCGCTCGAAGCGAACATAACTCCAATTTGCACCATCTCGCCCCCGTGCTTCTCGCAACACCTCAACGCGATCGCCAACCCATCCTGTAGAAACCAGAGATGCGACCGTGGATGGGGCTGAACGCACATTAATTTGCGAATCTGCATACCTCGCTTGCAACATTGCAGGTTTCGCCCAACTCGGCAACCCTACACTCAGGGTGATCGCCGTGGGAGTCAAGGCAAACAGAACCATCTGACGCATCGCCGCTAGCAGACTGAGTTTCACTGTCATGGTGCTTTTAAGTTTCAAAACGCTGGGGGCTACTAAACATAATTCCCCACTTTATTCGGAGTGTCTGGTCCCACATCCGTCTGATTTACCCAAATTGATTGACCGAACGCATAGGTGCTAGAAATTGGTGCGAAAAATTGGCGCGATCGCGTTCTCAGTCGCGGCAAGCCACAATAGTCTTTACAGGTGTCTTGTCCCCCAGACCCAGAAGCCAAGCCGGAAGGGGAGCCATTGTGTAAATTACTTGGAGAAATTGCGTCATGACCCTTGCCCAACTATTTGATGGTGCCAATCTGTTTGTGTTGCCTTTTTGGGCGTTGATGATTCTGCTGCCCAACTGGAGTGTGACTCGGCGCGTCATGAGTTCGCTGCTTCCGTTTGTGGCCTTAGCCGCTCTCTACCTCTATCTGTTTGTCAGCACGATTACGCCGGAATCAGCTCAAGCTTTGTCTAACCCTCAGCTAGCCGATATTGCTCAGTTTTTTGCGGTCGAATCTGCTGCCGCTACTGGTTGGGTGCATTTCTTGGTCATGGATTTGTTTGTCGGTCGCTGGATTTATTGGGAAGGTCAGCGCACTGGCATTTGGACCATTCACTCGATCGCCCTTTGTTTATTTGCGGGTCCTCTAGGCTTGCTGTCTCACATCCTCACCAACTGGATCACCCAAACCTGGTTTAGCTCATCTACACCTGCCACAGAGACAGCAGAAGCGTCATCAAAAGTGTCATCAGAAGCTTAGACCTGATACTGTTGCCGCTCAGACTTCAACGCTGCCTTAACGCGCTCATACTCGGCTTCAATGTGTTGCATCAGTTCCCTGGCTAATTCGATTTCGTTGGGATAAGCGATCGCGCCTAGTTCTTCACATAGGGCTGCCAGGGTTTTAGCTCCTAAAGTCACGCTGCTGATTTTCAGGCTATGGGCAGCCTGCTGCAATAAATCCAAATCTTCCTGAACAATCGCCATCCACATGCTCTGGAGCACTTTAGCGCCATCTTCCAAGTAGGTGTCGATCACTTCGACTAAAAATTCAATGGCATTCTCGCCTACCAACTCTTGTAAGGCTTGTAACGCCTGTCGATTCAGCACATCTTCTGGCGATCGCGTTTCTCCACTCCGTAAGGTTTGGCTTTTGGAGGGACAACTATTTAAGGCTTTCACAAGCGTATCTAGTCGAATCGGCTTGCTCACATAGTCGTTCATCCCAGAGGCTTTGCAAAGCTCGCGATCGCCCTGCATAGCGTTGGCAGTCATGGCAATGATGTAGGGGCGGGTGTCTGGGGACCACTCCTGACAAATACGGCGAGTGGCAGTGAGGCCGTCCATTTCTGGCATTTGCACATCCATCAGGACCAGGTCGTAAACCTGTCGTCGCAAGGCCGAAAGCACCTCTAAGCCATTAGCCGCAATATCTGCTCGGTAGCCCAACTGTTGCAACAAATGCAAAGCGACTTTTTGGTTCACCACATTGTCTTCGGCCAGCAAAATTTTGAGAGGATGACGTTCGGCAATTTGGGCATCAAAGCGAGAGAAACTAGAGCGCGTTGAGCGTGCTGGGGTAGGCACTCCGGCAAAAATTTCATTCAAGGCATCATAAAAGTGGGATTGTTTCACAGGCTTGCTTAGAACTGCCGCAAAGTTTGCGCTTTGCCTTTCAATCCCAGATTGTCGGAGGGTCGTCAATAAAATCAGTAATAACTGTGAGCAATCTTGTTGCTGGCGGATGGCAGTAGCGAGTGTTAAACCATCTGTGGTGGGCATTTGCTGATCAATCACAGCAACATCAAACTGTTCTCCTTGACGTAACCAAGTCAACGCCTCTGTGGCCGAGCTGGCTGCTCGTGCCCGCATGCCCCAAGACTGAGCTTGTAGCATTAAATTCTGCCGACTGGTAGCATTGTCATCCACGATTAGCAGCCGTTTCTTGGCTAAGCTGGGCAACCGCATATTGAAACTGGTTGATAAGTCCTCCGCAACTTGGGCAATCACGGAGAAGTAGAAAGTAGAGCCAGCGCCCACCTCACTATCTACCCAGATCCTGCCTCCCATCATTTCGCTCAGACGCTGGCTAATCACCAGACCCAAACCTGTACCGCCATATTGACGGCTGGTGGAAGAGTCAATCTGGGTAAACGGTTGAAACAGGCGGTCGAGGCGATTGCTGGGAATCCCTACTCCCGTATCGCGAATGGCGAATCTCACGGCATATTCTGTATTGTCAGAAGACTCAGCATTGTAGCTACGCAGTAGTTGACGTGCCTTAACTTCTACGGTCACTTCGCCAGTTTCCGTAAACTTGACGGCATTGCCAATCAAATTCACCAAAATCTGCCGTAGCCGAGTGACATCACCCACAAGCGCCACAGGCGTATTCGGTTCAATGAGATAAGCCAGCTCTAAATTCTTCTCAGCCGCTCTGGGGGCCAGTAAATCTAGAACACCTTCAATACAGGTGCGTAAGTCAAAGGGTTGCTCTTCTAGATCTAGCCTGCCCGATTCAATTTTAGAGAAGTCGAGAATATCGTTAATGATGGCAAGTAACGATTCGCCACTGGTACGAATGGTTTCAGCAAAGTCTTGCTGCTGAAGGGTGAGGGGGGTATCTAATAACAATCCTGTCATTCCAATCACCGCATTCATCGGTGTCCGAATTTCGTGGCTCATGGTGGCCAGAAATTCACTTTTAGCTCGGTTAGCAGCTTCGGCTGTCTGCTTAGCTTTTTCTAAGGCTAGATATTGCTCAGTTAAGCGTTCTCTTTGGTCAGTTTCTTGTTCTAGGAGGCGGGCTTGGGCTAGAGCAATGCCTACTTGGTCAGCTACTGCTTCTAGCAAACTAATTTCTTCTAGAGTCCAATGGCGATAGGCATCGCACTGATGTAGAGAGATGACGCCATTGGGTTCGCCTTGATAGGAAGTCCGCACAGCCAGCAGCGACTTCAAGCCCATTTGCTCCCAGGCCGCGATCGGACTCTGAAAGGATGAATCGATGCTGATGTTATCAGCCGCGATCGCTTGGTCCTGCGCTAACACAGAAACGATAAACGGATTGCTAGCAACTGGAACATTGATTGGAGACACCGAATCATAACCAGGCTCTAAATACTCAGCCACGACTGGAATTTGAGGCGAGGGACTGGTGACATAAGTCCGAATCAAGCAGCGATTGACACTAAATGCTTGACCAATCTGCCACACCGCCGTCCGAAAAATTTGTTGAGTATTTAAGCTCCGCCGAATCTCCTGCGTAATCTGTTTTAGCAATACAGCTCGATGAAACTGCTGATGGAGCGCTGCCTTCGCTTGTTGCCGCTGAGTAATGTCTCGATAGCTAATGACAGTTCCCACAATCTTGTCACCAATCTTCTGCGGCTTGGAATAACGCTCAAAACTTCTATCATCCTTCAACTGGAAAATAGCACAGCTCACCGCCTCAGGCCTTGTATAGGACTTCTGGACTTGAGCGAGAAACTCTTCTGGTTCTTGCAGTTGCCCTAGAGCAAAGTCAACAAATTGTTGATCCTGCCGCGATGCCATAATCTCATCAGAAACTTGCCATAGCTCGACAAATCTGCGATTCCAAATCACCATCTTCCCAGTGGTATCTACTGCTAAGATGCCGTCAGCAGTTGACTCTAGGGTCGCCTGTAGCAGCGAAAAAGATTGATCTAGCTCTTTCTCGGTAGAGCGTCGTTCTGTGACATCAATTCCAGTCGCAACGACATACTCCACCACTTCAGCACAGTCTAGGAGCACTGTATTAGACCAAGCAATTAAACGGCGATCGCCCTCTTTAGTCAGCCAATAATTTTCATGGTGGTTAGGAAACTGCCCTGCCCGTAACTCGGCAAATACAGCCTGAACCATTGTGGTTTCTTCGGGGACGGTAAAAAGATCCCAAAAAGGTTGACCTCGCACTTCAGCAAATGAATAACCTGTGATTTGCTCACAGGTGCGATTGAAGCGCACAATTCGGCCTTGAGTATCCAGCACAATCACTAAAGCAGCAGAGGTGTCTAGGATAGTGGACACAAAATTGCGCTCTTGCCATAGAGCTTCTTCTATCTGCTGACGCTCTCGGACTTCTCGATCTACCAAGTAGTAAACGATTGAAAGAATCACAAGATACAGCAATAGCCCCACCGAGAACATCACCAGCGTTTGTTGAGTGCTGGTTGCAGTTGCTTGTGATTGTTGTCGCAGCAATTGCTTGGCTTGTTGCTGCATTGCTACAGTAAGCTCTTGAATATCATCAAGGTTGTCTTTATTTTCATCTGCCAGTACACGCTGTACGGCGGACTCCAGCCCGTACTGGCTACGCAAATCAATGGTTTGCTGTAGCTCCATCAGCCTTCGGGAAATTAACGTCTCTAACGCCTTAAAGTTTCGCTGTTGGCTGAGGTCATGATGAGTCAAGCTGCGGAGCTGATTTAGGTCTTGCTTAATACCCTGCAAAGCCTCTTTGTAAGGGGCTAAATAATAGGTTTTACCTGTGATCAAGTAGCTCCGCTGGTTGGCTTCAGCTTCCTTGAGTTGGGCGACAGTATCTCCTAAGCTCTCTAACAAATAATGGGTTTGCTCAACCGAATTGCTGGCTATTTGAAGCTGAGTGGCACTCCGATGTGCCGCAAACCCAGTCATCAACAAAACGCCTGCTACGAGGGCAAAACCACTGCGAATCTTAAAACGCAGGTGATAACGCTTTTTTTCCGGTTGCTTGCGCTCGACTGCGGTATGAGCAAGGCTGGCTAAATTACGCCGCAATTCTAGTTGGGTTAAGACTTGACGAGCTAGAGCGTATAAGGCTTCAATTTGCCACTCACTGAGTTGACGGGGTACATAGTCAATCACGCAAAGAGTCCCTAACGGATAGCCTTCTGGCGTGACTAAAGGGACGCCCGCATAAAAGCGGATATGGGGTGCTGACGTAACGAGAGGGTTGTTGGCAAACCGCTCATCTGCTAGTGCGTCTGGAATAATGAATATTTTTGGTTTGTGAAGAGCATGGGCACAAAAGGCAACGTCTCTAGGAGTCTCCTGAACACTCAACCCCACCTTCGATTTGAACCATTGTCGCCTCGCATCTACCAGGCTGACTAAGGCAATGGGAGTTTCACAGATCTGAGCTGCTAGACGAGTCAAGTCATCAAAGGCTTGTTCTGGAGCCGTATCCAGAATGTTGTACTGAGAGAGAGCTTCAAGCCGTGCTGATTCGTTGCTAGGCAGAGGTGCCTTCATTGTCAATCTCCCATTGAGCAGCCCATTCTCGTTCGTGCTGTTAATGCTGTTAATTTTAGCGATCGCCACCAGCGCGACCCCAACAGCGCTAGATTTGGCCCAGAAGCGGATTGATGGTTGATTAAACTTTGTGCAAACATTCAATCATTCCAGGCTGCCAGCCTTCAACACTCAGTCCTTACCTCAAACCTACTCAAACCTTGGTTGAACCCGCCTAGACTCAGAAGTCTCAGGCTACCCAAGTCTAGTGGTAACTAACACTGTCCTGTAGTATTCCCGAAAAATCACTTTCGGCAATGGTCCCGCTCGCAGAACAGAA
Organism: Trichocoleus sp. FACHB-262; assembly: GCF_014696035.1. Classification (NCBI taxonomy): domain Bacteria; kingdom Bacillati; phylum Cyanobacteriota; class Cyanophyceae; order Leptolyngbyales; family Trichocoleusaceae; genus Trichocoleus; species Trichocoleus sp. FACHB-262. The sequence continues at coordinate 161,038 of NZ_JACJPK010000108.1, forward strand.
TCATTGCTGAGATCACTGCTGAGGAGACCCGCTTATGTTTCAACGCTATCAACTCCATCGACCGACTGGTTTAAGCTTGCCATATCCTTACTTGTATCACTGCACACAGCTAGCGATCGCGTTGGTTTCCAGTTGTGTGGTTGCCTTAGCAATGAAGCAGCCTAGTCTGGCCGCTTTTATCTCGCCCCAGCGTAGTCAGCAGGGAATGGTGGTGTCGGCTCATCCCCAGGCAAGCGATGCAGGGCTGACGATGTTGCGGCAGGGTGGCAATGCCGTAGATGCAGCCGTCGCTACAGCCTTTGTGATCTCAGTCGTAGAACCTTTTTCGGCGGGCATCGGTGGGGGTGGCTTCTTACTATTCCATGCGGGTAAAACGGGTGAAACCACAGCCCTTGACTTTCGCGAGCAAGCACCGCAATTAGCCACTCGCAATATGTTTTTGGATACGCAAGGACGAGTCCGCCCCCAAGCCAGTGTGGATGGACATCTAGCGGTGGCAGTGCCAGGAACGGTGGCGGGACTTTATGAAGTGCATCGCCGCTACGGCCAGTTGCCTTGGTCAAAAGTGGTCAATCCAGCGATTCAATTGGCGCAAGGCGGTTTTGAGATAACGCCTCGCTTTGTGGAGTCTGCCGCAGCTCGTAAAGCTGTAATTTTGCGAAATTCAGCAGCACGGCAAGTTTTTACTCGCGATGGTGTTTTCTATAAAGTCGGCGATCGCTTGGTGCAGCGCGACTTAGCTAAGACTTTGCAGGCGATCGCTCAAGATCCTCAAGCCTTTTATCGAGGCTGGATTGCGGCGGCGATCGCCCGTGATATGGCTAAAAATGGCGGCTTAATTACAGCTAAAGATCTCCAGCTTTATCACCCAACTTGGCGCACTCCGATTTGCGGCCCGTTTCGGCAATACCAAGTTTGCTCTATGCCACCCCCTTCGTCCGGGGGAGTTCACTTATTAGAAATTTTGAATATTGTGGGCGACGCCGACCTCAAGAGTTGGGGTTGGCACAGCCCTGATGCGTTGCATTTGCTGGCCAGCGCCATGCAGATTGCCTATGCCGATCGCGCGGTCTTTTTAGGCGATCCTAAGTTTGTCCAAGTTCCTGTTAACGCTCTGACCAGTCGAGCTTATGCGGCCACAAGGCGTCAAGAAATTCCACCTCGACAGGCCCGTTCCTCCAAAGTCGTTAAGGCGGTTGATCCAGCGGTTCTAAAACGGTTTATGACAACAGCTGAGTCTGATGATACGACTCACCTGACTGTAGTTGACCCAGCCCGCAATGCGGTCAGCCTCACCTTTACGGTCAACGGCCCGTTTGGAGCTGGAGTCGTGGCACCCGGCACAGGAATTTTGCTCAATAACGAAATGGATGATTTTGCGATCGCTCCTGGCATTCCCAATCTCTATGGGCTAGTGGGGAATGATGCCAATGCAGTTGCCCCTGGCAAAATTCCCCTATCCAGCATGACCCCAACCATCGTGACGGAGCGCGGAAAACTGCGCTTAGCCGTAGGCTCTCCCGGCGGTAGCACGATTATTACCACCGTCCTCCAGATCATTCTGAATGTTCTGGTCTATGACATGGATGCTGGGGCTGCCGTTTCTGCCTCTCGCATTCATCACCAATGGCTCCCCGACGAACTTAGGGTAGAACCTTGGGGACTGGATGCAGCCACGCTGAGGGACTTGCGACAACGTGGCTATCAGGTTCAGGAGCGATCTCCTTGGGGAAATGCCAACTTGATTGTGGTAGCGCCCAATGGAGAACTACAAGGAGCAGCCGATCCCCGTGGAGAAGGAGCGGCCCGAGGCTTATAACCTCAATCATGAAATTGATGGAACCGAGTTTGGTTTTAACTATAAGAGAGCTAGGCGTGGCGCAAAACTGCTGGAGCTTACGCAGCCCGCCGTACCACTTCTAGCTCTAGCATGGCGTCGATCATGGCCCAAGCCTTGCCTAAAGCTTCATTCAATTCAGTAACTCGAATGCCATAACGCACTTTGCCGCGTTGCCACTGCAACCATAAACCTCGATTTTGCTCTGATTGCTTCAAATAAATCGGGATGGTGTGGTAAGTCGTGTAGGGTTTTAAAGGAGCCATTACTAAAACCTCGATGCCAAAAATGGTGATATTTATTCAAAAAATAATTGTGGACTGCACCCAGGTAATCGTAAGAATTTAATGCTATCTATCCGTAGATTCTAGTGGAATGTTGAGGCAGCTCAATCTATCTTTTTAGATAAATTATTAATTCCCTCTAAAGATATATAGAAATGTAGCGATCGCTCTCGGTAGTTATTTTTTGTAGCCGTGGAATACAACTTAAAAGCTAGCTGAAATAGTTTTTAGTTAAATATAAATACTGACTCTTAAAGCTGTGCAAGTTTCTAGTAAATTTATCTTTTTAATAGAAAAAATTTAGCTAATCCTGAACTTCGGGGCTGACGGTGTTATGTTTACCAATTCACTTGGTGCAGCGCCTCTTACAACCCACCAACCTGAATCAATCTGATCCATCATTTAGGGTTGCTATATTCCTACTCAAATCTCAGAGTTGGCTGAAATTGAGGTGAGAGATTAGGATAGAGGCTTCGATCGCAGATTGCCGTGAGCAAATTGCAGTGAACAGATTGCAGCGAATAGAGCCTGACCGACTCATTTGGGAGTCAATGCTATAGAAGCTATGGAACTAACAATGACTCACGCCCTAAAAGAGTGGGCTGTTGCTGTCAGTGCCTTGATGCAAGGGCAAACCATTTTGCTACTGCGGAAGGGGGGCATCAAAGAGCAAGGAGGTACTTTTAGAGTGGCTCATGACTCAGTGGTGCTGTATCCCACCTATGAGCACCAAAAACCTGATTTGCTCAAACCTGCCTATGCCGCTCAAGTTCAACTTGTAACATCCGGTTGGCACCCTGAGACTGTGCCAATCAGCGCTTGGGCTCGAATTACCCACATTATTCAGGTTGTAGAGGCAGCAACTGTCGCTCAACTCCTGCCCTACCACATTTGGAATGAGCGGTTTGTTAGCGATCGCTTAAAGTGGAAACCCCGCACCCCGCTCTATCTCTTATTATTACGGACCTATCGCCTGCCTCAAACTCAAATGATTCCCTATCGTTTAGAGTATGGAGGTTGCCAGTCTTGGATTGATTTAGCTACTCCAATATCACTGGTTGACTCAACTCCAGTGCTCAGTGACGCAGAGTACGCTCGCCAAACTGAGGGGATTCAGGCGATGATCAACGAATCGATTGTGAAGACCACAGCAACTTCTTTATAAAATAGCGCTATCCCACGGACGCATTCCTCAATTAGCAGTCACAACTATGCCTAAGCAAAGAACTCGGTTAGCTCCTCGCACACCTGCTCGTGAAAGACAGCCTTTATCTTTTACCTTAGAAGATATTACACAAAGAGATTTCTTTGTCGCTTTAGGCATTTGGGTGATTTTAGAAGTTCTGGGTCTCGTGCTGTTTCCAGCCCTAGGACTCATTCAACCAGGCGATCGCTTGAATGGCTGGATCGCAACTAGTGTGCCAGTCGGAGTCATTGGGGCGTTTTTAGTCGGAGCAAGCTCCCAGTACATCAACGTCACCGTTGATCGCGCAGACAGAACCAATAAGCCTTTGCAGATTTTATTAGGACAAGCTGTGGGTTGGCTGGGTCTAGCTGGCGTGCTCTTCCCATTGCTTGTAGTAGCTGTTGAATTTTTCACTAAGACTCTTGGCAAAGCGGGCTGAAGCTGAGTTGCCGTTCTACCAGCGGAGCTACGTCTATTTCTTTGAGTCTGTGCTTAGCTGGGGCGCTAGCTCGCTGGTCAACTTACGGGTGATATAAATTACCAAGCTCTTTTTTCTTGACGTTCTTTATGCAAGCTTCATTATCGTTGCGCTGAGAGTTGGATTGATGAAGTTGGTGCCTGGGCTGAAGGAACTGTTCGCTTGAGTTGCGAATGGCCTGAAAGGAAAGCAACCGCAGCAGTAATGGCGATCGCGTGAATTACAACAGCGCTGCGAGAGGAGAAGGAGTCAGACATGACGACAACAGGAAATGAATGCCAATTTTGTTATGACATTCCCTCTAGCTCCTCCGGGTGATCCTACAGGTATTTCTCTGTAATCTCTGTCACAACTAGTCCTGTTCGGTCAAATTGTTCAACCAAATGTCTATGCAGTGGTGCGATGGCGATCGCTCAGTAGCTCTGTTGTTCCAGGATCTGTTGCCCCAAGATCAGTCATGACTTCTCAAATTCCCACGAACTCAGACCCCAACCTGTTCAATTCGCTCACGCCCGCTCCTTTACTCAACAAACCTTCGCTGGAATCTCTAGGCGAGTTGAGAACCAGAGCCTTAGAGCAGATCCGAGCGGGTTTGCGGCCTGGGCAGCAGCAAATGGCGGATTGGCGAGGTGGCCCTCTGGCAGTCTCAGCAGTTCCGGGTGCAGGAAAATCAACTGGGATGGCAGGGGCAGCAGCGATCGCGATCGCCCGTTACCAATTGCATAGCAGCCGTCAGCTGGTGGTCGTTACCTTTACCCGCTCGGCTGCCGCCAACATCAAGGCCAAAATTCGCCAAGCGCTGCGAACCATGTCTCTGCCTCAGGGTGGCTTTTTAGTACAGACATTGCACGGCCTAGCGTTGAACATTGCCACTCGCCATCCTGAGCTTTCTGGACTTAACTTAGAGCGTCTGACTTTAATCTCTCCGACGCAAAGTCACCGTTTAATTCGGGCTTGTATTGAGCAGTGGATTGCTGATCATCCGGCGCTATACCAGCGCTTGCTAGAAGGGCAACATTTTGACGGAGAAGAGACCGAACGGCTGCGACGGCAGTCAGTCCTACGAACCGAAGTCTTGCCAGAATTGGCGCAAACGGTCATCCATGAAGCAAAAAGTTCTGGCTTGCTGCCCCAAGATTTGCAGCGCTTAAGCACAGAGATTACATCTGATGAATATTCTGTCTTAGAAGTCGCAGCAGGGCTGTATGAGCGGTATCAAGCTTTGCTGCGATCGCGAGATTTTATCGACTACGACGAAATGATTTTGTCTGCTTTGCGAGTGCTAGACAATGACAGCGCTCGTCAGCTTTGGCAAACTCAAACATTCGCTGTGTTTGAAGACGAAGCCCAAGATTCCACACCGCTTCAAACCAAGCTACTGGAGATCCTATCTACTAATCCCAGCGATGCTGAGCAATTACCCAACTTAGTGCGGGTAGGTGATCCCAACCAAGCAATCAACTCTACCTTCACCCCGGCTGACCCCATTTTCTTTCGCGACTTCTGCGAAAATTGCAGCACCCAAGACCGACTCGTGACGATGGATCAAGCGGGTCGCAGCACCCAGGTCATTATTGATGCCGCTAATTTTGTCTTGGCCTGGGTGAATCGTACCTATGGAGCTCCGCGATCGCAGACCTCGCTAGCTGCCAACAGCACTACCTTACCTTTCCGACCCCAGCACATTCGCCCGGTTGATCCCGAAGATCCTCAACCGGATGCCAACCCAACCCCTACGGGGCGAGGTCTAGAGCTATATACTCCCCGCGACACCTATCACACCGTGGAGCTGATTGGGCAGCGGGTGATCGAGCTGTTTGCTCAAGATCCCCAAACACAAGCGGCCATCTTAGTCCGCGAAAACAAACAGGGACGCTTTATCGCGGAGCGTCTAAGTTATCTCAAGCCAGACTACGGCATTGAAGTTTATGATGTCGGCGATCGCGATCGACATTCGCGAGTTCCAGGGGAGATCCTGGCGCTGCTGCAATTCATCGATCGCCCTCATTCTCCCGATAACTTAAAAGCAGCACTCACGGTTTTAGTAGAGCGGCAGTTGATTCCATCGCAAGATTTGAATGCGATCGCCAGCCTACCAGAGCAGTTTCTATATCCTGGACCGCTTGATCCCCCGCAAAGCGATCCGGTGCAGAAAGCCCGACGTTTTTGTACGAGTTTGCTGCGAGCCCGCTTGGAATTACCCCATTATCAATTCATTTCTTTCCTGGCTTTGGCGCTGAACTATGACCAAGCTGAACTGGCCACCGCAGATAAGCTAGCCGAACGCATCGCGCAGCAAACAGTGGGAGATAGCTCCATGACTGCAATGTTGATGCGGCTGAGCGAAATCGTTAGTTCAGAAAAATTTGAACCTGTGGAAACAGAAAACTCAGAAGCTCGTTACACGCGATCGGGCCAACTGACGATTATCACGATGCACAAGGCCAAAGGATTGGATTGGGATTATGTATTTCTCCCCTTTCTACATGAGCAAACGATCCCTGGCGGTCTGAGGATTCTGCCTCAATCCCAATTTCTTGGCGATTTTACGCTCTCTGAGGTTGCTCGCGCCCAGATTCGCGCTAGCCTACATGGTCAGTTTCCCCTCCCTGATGTTGCGACTGCATGGGAGCGAGCGGGACATCTGAAACTAGCCGAAGAGTTTCGTCTACTCTACGTCGCCATGACCCGCGCCAAACGGTTGCTCTGGATGTCAGCAGCCCAAAAGGCACCCTTTACCTGGAGTAAGCCTAACAATTTAGAAGACAAAAAGCCCTGCCCCGTGCTACCCGCGCTAAAGCGCCAGTTTCCTGAGGCAGTAGTCCCCTTGTAACCCCTTATAAAAACCAGGCTATGCATAATTGCCTGTAAGGACGAACAACCGTTCGCCCCTACGAAAATGAAAAATGCGATCGCCCTTAGATTTCTCTAGAGTTGCGATCGCACCAAGGTTTATTTTGCGCAGCGGATAATCAAGGCTTATTGGAAATTCTTAGGGCCTTGATAACCTGACAATTCAGCCAGCTTTTGTAGAGATTGGGTTCCCCCGAAAAACTGTCCATTCACTTCCCAGGTAGGATAGCCTTCAATCTTCTGAGCTTTGCAGACTTCAGGTTGAGCATTCTGTCCGCTCGGATCACATTCAATGTAATTGATTTGTTTGGCACCTTCACGACCAAACAGTTGCTTCTGGTCATTGCAATGGGGACACCAGTAAGCGCCATACATTTTGGCCCCAACTTGGGTGAGATGCTTTGCTAGCGCGATTTGGGCAGGGTTAGAAGAGGTTGTTACTAGGGCACCAGCTTCTCCAGCGCCAGAACCAGAGGCATTGGTATTCCCAGCCCCATCGATATTGGCGTAAACTCCCAGCGTCCCGACTAAGGTCACTAGTCCAACCGCCACACCTGTGAAAAAGATTTGACCCACATCCTCCCAGGTTCGCCCTAAGACTGTTAGGACGAGAAAACTAACTGAGAATAGCGCCGATGCTAGACAGTAGAGGCACAACGCTTTGATCTCAAATGCCAGCAGGTACATTAAGTAGCCGCTAAACACTGTCATGGCTGTGCCGATCGCTAGCATTAGCGGCCAAGTCCAGTTCTCTAAATTAGAGCGCAGATCTTTATTGGCTGAAGCATTCACAAGTAAAGGCGCGATCGCCAAAATCCCCATGCTGGCGTAGCCCAAAAAGCCAAATAAGGTCAGTGGCAAACCAAATACTGTGGCGTAAGGGCTAGAAAGTACCTGCTCACAACCGCTCGTTGGGCAGGCAGCAGACCCTCCCGCCAGTTTGGTAATGGTTAGGTAGCCTGTTCCTAAAGCTCCCACAGCCGCGATCGCGGCAATAATTAACCGAGACCAGCGATGAATCCAAGGAGTAGAACGTCGGCGTCTCATAAAACCCCTATGCAATTAACTGAACTTGATCATTGCCAATTTAGCTTATAGCAACCCATCTAGTGAGTTACCACTCCAATGTTTATTAGAGTCTTATTCCGAATAAGAATGAGCCGTAACTGAAGGCATGGACTTGGCTTGCCCTTTCATCGCTAAACTGCGACGCATTGATTCCACAAAGCGGCTCACCCGAATTGGGTCTACAGGCTGTTCAATGCGACCATGCCGTTTTAGCGAGCTGGAGACAATCACCCCATCCGCTGCTTGAATCAAAGTCGGAATATTTTCCCAATCCGCACCACTACCAATAAATACAGGCGTGCCATTTGCTGCCGCAGTCGCCAGTTCCAAATCTTCTAGGCTAGGAGGACTGCCTGTGGACCAACCAGACAAAATCACCCCATCCGCTAAACCGCGCTCAATGGTTTCTTGCACCGCTGTAGTCAAATTAGGTGATCCCAGGGGTCGGGCGTGCTTCACCAACACATCTGCCAGGATTTTGACATTGCTGCCCAGTTCTCGACGATAGCGTAAGAGTTGATGCGCTTGCCCTTCGATCAGACCTTGATCCGTTGCCATCACCCCAGTCAACACGTTGACGCGAATAAAGTGAGCTTGCACACAAGTCGCGATCGCCATCGCACTCTGAGCATCATTACGCAAGACATTGATCCCGATGGGCACTGTCACTAGGTGCATCAGCCGTTGCACAATCAAGCTCATGGCACTCACCACCGCCGGATCAACCCGATCTTTGGCGAAGGGAGCATCAAAAAAATTTTCGACGATAATGCCGTCTACGCCACCGGATGCCAAAGCCGTGGCTTCCTGCTCGGCGCGATCGATCACAGCTTTGAGGCTCCCCCCCCAACGCGGCGAGGCTGGTAAAGGCAGCAAATGCACAACACCAATGATGGGATTAGCGGTTTTGAATATGTGATTTAAGTCCACTTGCTTCAAATATCTCGGACTCAGCGGCAAAGGTCAGATAATCAAAATGATAACTTCTTACCGCGCTTCTATTCGCCGCAAAAATTGATTCGCTAGATTACCTTTGACCCCACGCTTCTGTATCACAGACAAACTGTAAGCCTGTCTCAGACTTGCGATCGCTTTTGCAAAATCACTTTAATTAGCTTAGATAAGGCCTAAGTGAGCCTCAACCAGTTGCCAGGACTAATCGTCATTGAAGCAGCTTAATATGTTGTAACCGTCAAATTGTGCGATATGATGAACATTCGTGCTTATTTAGCGATTGCAGTCAACGGCCTCCATCGGAAAGCAAACCAGCGGGGGTGGAAAGGCGATCGCAACACCCTTAACGACCTGACCTATCCCTGTCTCAACGCTTACTCAATACTTACCGAATTCTGAACTTCATGGGCAATAAGCCAACTATTTCCGTCGCACATTTAGGCTGCGAGAAAAATCGGATTGATACTGAACATATGCTCGGTCTGCTCGTGGAAGCAGGCTATCAAGTTGACACCAACGAAGACTTAGCTGATTACGTCATCGTCAACACTTGCAGTTTTATTCAAGCGGCGCGAGAAGAATCTGTCCGCACCATTGTGGAACTGACTGAAGCCAACAAGAAAGTGGTAATTACAGGCTGTATGGCGCAGCATTTCCAACAAGAACTGTTGGATGAGTTACCCGAAGCAGTCGCTTTAGTGGGTACAGGCGACTACAACAAAATCGTTAACGTGATTCAGCGGGTAGAAACAGGTGAGCGCGTCAAAGAAGTAACGGCAGAGCCGACTTACATTGCTGATGAAACCACGCCTCGTTACCGTACTACCACCGAGGGCGTAGCTTATCTGCGGGTGGCAGAGGGTTGCGACTACCGCTGTGCGTTTTGCATTATTCCGCACCTGAGAGGCAATCAGCGATCGCGCACCATTGAATCGATTGTGGCCGAAGCGGAACAATTAGCAGCCGAAGGGGTGCAAGAGATAATATTGATCTCTCAAATCACCACCAACTATGGTTTGGATATCTATGGCGAGCCGAAACTGGATGAATTGCTGCGGGCTTTAGGGAAAGTCAATGTGCCTTGGATTCGCATGCACTATGCCTATCCGACCGGGCTTACTCCCAAAGTTATTACCGCCATTCAAGAAACTTCTAACGTTCTGCCCTACCTAGATTTGCCGTTGCAACATTCTCACCCAGAAATTCTGCGGGCGATGAATCGGCCTTGGCAAGGTCGCGTCAACGACAGCATCATTGAGCGGCTGAAAACTGCTCTACCAGATGCGGTTCTACGCACCACCTTTATTGTCGGCTTCCCAGGGGAAACCGATGAGCATTTCGAGCACTTGTTGCAGTTCGTCGAGCGGCACGAATTTGATCATGTCGGTGTGTTTACCTTTTCAGCCGAAGAGGGCACTCCTGCCTATAGCCTGCCAAATCAAGTACCACAAGCTATAATGGATCAGCGTCGTGATGCGTTGATGGCTCTTCAACAACCCATTTCCTTGAAGAAGAATCAAGCTGAGATTGGGAAAACCGTTAACGTTCTGATTGAGCAAGAAAATCCTGAAACTGGCGAGTTGGTTGGGCGTTCTGCTCGCTTTGCTCCAGAAGTTGACGGTGTTGTCTACGTTCAAGGCGAGGCAGCACTGGGAACCTTAGTTCCAGTTACGATTGCCGACGCTGATGTTTACGATCTTTATGGTTGCGTTGCACCCTAACAAAAATTAAGGTTGGACAATTTTGTCACTTAGGTCGTAAAATTTCTTAATATGACAGCTATTGACCAAGCGCTCATAAGCGCTGGTTAGTTACAAGAACCTTGGCAAGACCAGGTAGAGGGTTCTAGCCGCAAGTCTTTAATGGCAATGTACCTGTTTAGGAGGGTACAGCTTGCAAATTGCCGAAGTGGATAAAACCTTCTAGATCAATACGCTCAGTCTTTGGCAGGGTTCAAACGGCGGACGGCATCCCGTCGAAGCTCGTTGAGGGTGAAGTCAATTCGACTCCCTACGATACGAGAAAACTGCAACCAAGCTTTTCATGCTTGGGGCGGGAGTATGCCATGCGATTCATGACCCTTATTTACTAAACTGCATGACTCTTTCGTTTCAAAGTCTTGGCCTCTCTGAAGCCCGCGTTCAACATCTAGAAAAGATCGGTTTTACCACTCCCAGTGCAATTCAAGCCCAAGCCATTCCTCATCTGTTGGCAGGCCGTGACGTAGTAGGCCAAGCCCAGACGGGTACAGGTAAAACTGCTGCCTTCTCGCTGCCCATCCTAGAGCAGATCGATTTGAATGCTGTAGGGGTGCAGGCCTTGATCCTAACTCCCACTCGTGAGTTGGCTGTTCAAGTCAGCCAAGCCATTCGCACCTTTAATGATGAGCGACGACTGCACATTCTACCGATTTATGGTGGTCAAGCGATCGATCGTCAAATCATGCGCCTCAGACAAGGCGTACAGGTAGTGGTAGGAACTCCGGGACGAGTGTTAGATTTACTCGACCGTGGCGACCTCAAACTCAATCACCTGCGTTGGTTGGTGTTGGATGAAGCTGATGAAATGCTCAATATGGGCTTCATCGATGACGTGGAAAAAATCCTGACTCAGGTGCCCACAGAGCGTCATACTGCTTTCTTCTCGGCCACCATGCCCCCTTCGATTCGCAAGTTGGTCAACCGATTCTTGCGATCGCCCATCACGGTCACGATTGAGCAGCCCAAAGCCGCTCCTTCTCGGATTAACCAAGTTGCTTATATGGTGCCCCGTGGCTGCACCAAAGCTAGAGCTTTGCAACCGATTCTGGAACTAGAAGATCCTGAATCCGCGTTGATCTTTGTGCGGACTCGTCGCGCTGCGGCGGAACTCACTAGCCAACTGCAAGGCGCAGGTCATAGCGTGGATGAATATCACGGTGACCTGAGCCAAAGCCAACGGGAGCGCCTCCTACATCGCTTCCGGGAGACTCAAGTTCGTTGGGTTGTGGCTACCGACATTGCCGCTCGGGGTATCCACGTCGATGACCTGACTCATGTCATTAACTACGATTTGCCCGATAGCGTTGAGAACTATGTTCACCGGATTGGTCGGACAGGTCGTGCAGGCAAAGAAGGAACTGCAATCTCTCTGATTCAACCCCTGGATCGCCGCAAACTGCGCGATATTGAGCGTCACATCCGCCAATCTCTGGAAATTCGCTCGATCCCCACTCGGGCTATGATTGAAGCGCGTCACATTGAGAAGCTGCAAGCGCAATTGCGTGAAGCACTAGCTGGTGAGCGGATGGCTTCCTTCTTGCCTATCGTGGCGCAACTGGGTGAAGAGTACGACTCCCACGCGATCGCTGCTGCTGCCCTGCAAATGATTTACGATCGCAGTCGTCCTACTTGGATGCAATCTGAGGCTTATGAGGATATCGTGACTGACGACAAGCCTCGTCTCAACTCTGGCTCCAAGCCCAAGCCAGTCAAGAAAGTGATCAAAACTTCTCCTGCACCTCAAGCCTCTGGTTCCAAAAACGGCTAATCATCTCCGCGTTCAAACATGAATAGATTCCCCCCTTGTCCCAAGTTAGACAAGGGGGTTTCTTTTTTGAAGATATCTCCACAAATTAACCCCGTAGCGTGTGTTAGGCGAAGCTGTAACGCACGGGCAAAGGTGCGTGTGCTAGCACTCACGGTACCCTACGAATTATTTGGTATTGCTTGAACTGCTGATTCAGGGATTAAGGCTATCTCCTAAACGAGCCACCATTTCGGTGCGGGTGGAGACGTTGAGCTTTCGGAACATGCGTTTTAGGGCTTGTTTTACGGTGTTTTGAGTGATCCAGAGCTTTTCACCGATCTCTGCATTTGTCAGTCCTTGGGCGACTAGTTCCGCAATTTGTTGCTCCCGCTCGGTGAGGCGATCGCTAATAGATGGCTGCAAGCGAGGGGATGCTTGGGGTCGAAAAACGGCCAAACGAGCTGAAAGATGCAAACATAAACCGCTCAAACTCGCTAAATCTTGTAAGTTGAACGCCGGAGCATCGCTGGCACGAGTGAAATAAGCGCCACCAATTAAGCGGCCATGATTGACGATCGGCCCCATCATCACGTGTTCTTGGTCGTAGTAGGCATAACAATTTTGGTATAGCTCTGATTCTTTCCAATCGTTGCCCGCAAACACTACTCCCTCGTGAGTGGGCGCATGGTGCTCAAACACATAGCGCAACACGGGATCAGTGCTGCGACCAATTTTCTCGTAGCGCTGCACGAAAGCATCTACATTCGGGCCGCCTTGAATATCTACTTCTGCTGCTTGAGATTGCTCATTCAGCAGACACAAGCCCCAGCATTCGGCACCAAAATATTCACCTGCTTCTTTCATAAATAACAGGCGGAGCGCTTTTTCATCGGAGGCGGCAGCGATCGCTTGAAAGAAGTTATGGGGAGATTTGCCCATTAATCAAGGTGTACCCACTTGAGGTCTATGCAGTCTGAGTGCCTGCCTTCTATCTTAAGAATAAGAAACAAAAGCAGAAGACGTAGGAAAAACCCATGACAGTCGCACAAGTATCCGCTCCAGAGCTTTTTAGAGCTGCTTACGAAAATCGCTACACCTGGGATAAGAGCTTCCCTGGCTACACCGCTGATGTCACCTTGAAGCAAGACGATCAGGTATTTACTGGCAAAGCGCGAGTCAGCGCTGGCTTTAAGCCCGAAGTCGAAGGAATCGAGGACGAGGACGCTAAGCAGGCGATTCACGGCCAACTGTTTGAAATTGCCATTCACCGAGTTCGCCGCACCTTTGAAGAAACCCACGGCAAAAACAGCTTCTCCTTTGGTAATACCGATGAGACGGGTGCTGTGGAAATTTTGATGGGGGGCAAGGCAGAAGGCGATCGCTATAAAGTGCGGGATAACGAGGTGTGCTTGGTGCACCGTCACATCCACGGCGTTGTAGTTACGATCAACACTTTCAGCAGCCACGACACGGGTGAAGGCTACCTGTCTCACCGCTATGACTCGGTTTACCACGATCCCCAGACGGGTGAGCAGAAAGGTGGCAAGAGCCTATTTGAAGATGAATACGAGAAGGTGGGTAACTTCTATATCCTGAGCCGTCGAGCAATTTCTACCGAAACCGATGGTCAAACTTCTGTTCAGGAGTTCCTCTTCTCAAATATTCAACTATTAGAAGCAACTGCCTAAGCATTCACGTTAGGTTGAGGTCAGAAAGCCCAACCTACAAAAGCCACAGGAACAACAGATAGGGACGGGCTGAGCAGAAAAGTGATTACTAAAATCAGCATTTTAGGCAAAACCCGCCCCTACCACTAAGGCAATCGAATGACTGCAATTAAACGGCTTTGTGAGCCTGATGCTTTAAGTTTTTGGTTTGTGAGTAGAGGCGACATGCAGCTCCTTGAGTTGCTTGTCATCCACGCCCGAAGGCGCACTGGTTAGCAGACAACGAGCTTGCTGCGTTTTTGGGAAGGCGATCGCGTCTCGAATCGACTCTTCACCCGCCAACAACATCACCAAGCGATCGAGTCCATAGGCAATGCCACCATGAGGCGGAGTGCCGTACTCAAAGGCTTCGATTAAGAAGCCAAACTTACTTTGAGCTTCCTCTTCGGGTAAACCAATGGTCTCGAAGACTTGGGCTTGCAAATCAGGTTGATAGATCCGCAGGCTACCACCCCCAACTTCAAAGCCGTTGAACACCAAGTCGTAGGCTTGAGCGCGAGCTGTTTTTAGGTCATTGCGGTCGTCTGGGTGGGGTGCGGTGAAGGGATGGTGCAGCGCTTCGAGGCGCTTCTCGTCAGCATTCCACTCAAACATGGGGAAATCGACGATCCAGAGTAGATTGATCTTTTCGGGATCAACTAGATTCAGTTCTTGGGCAATTACTTGGCGGAGGCGATCGAGGGTTTTGTTTACCAAGTCGGTTGGACCAGCGCCAAACAGCAACAAATCACCTGCTTTAGCGCCAGTACGGGCCAGTAACTCTTGCTTTTGCTCAGCAGTTAAGTTGTCCTTAATGGCGCCAATGGTGTCAATTTCGCCATCTTCGCGCACGCGGATGTAAGCTAGCCCCTTAGCTCCAGCGTTGCAAGCTTCTTGGAATAAGTCACCACCGGGTTTAATCCGCACGTTGGAAATAGCGTCGTTGCCACCAGGAATCGGCAGTACTTTGACAATGCCGCCACTTGTCACTGCTCCAGAAAACACTTTGAAGCCAGAATCCTTGACCAAATCGGAGACTTCTACTAGTTCTAGGTCGTAGCGGGTGTCAGGCTTATCAGAACCATAGCGATCCATCGCCTCTTTATAGGTCAGCCGGGGGAATGGTCTAGGCAAATCAATCCCTTTAACGGTCTTAAACAAATGGCAAACTAAGTCTTCGTTTAGAGTCAGAATTTCCTCTTGCGACATGAAACTCATTTCCATGTCCAGTTGAGTAAATTCAGGTTGGCGATCGGCCCGTAAATCTTCGTCGCGGAAACAGCGAGCCACTTGGTAGTAGCGATCGAACCCTGACACCATCAGCAATTGCTTGAACAACTGCGGCGACTGCGGCAGCGCGAACCAATCTCCGGGGTTGACGCGGCTGGGCACTAAGTAATCCCGTGCACCTTCCGGGGTGGAGCGAGTCAGGATCGGCGTTTCAACTTCGATAAAATCTTTGGCATCTTCTAGATAGCGCCGCAATGTTTTGATGATTTCATGCCGCAGCCGCAGATTGCGATTCATGCGATCGCGCCGCAAATCTAAGTAGCGATATTTCAGGCGTAAATCTTCTCGTACAGCCTCGTTGTCTGCCGTAGAAACCTGGAAGGGAAGTTGCTTGCGAACCGCATTCAACAGCTCGACCTGATCAGCGTAGATTTCAATTTCTCCCGTGGGCAGCCGAGGATTGAGCGAGTCATCAGGGCGGCGAGTCACCCGACCCGTGACTTGGATGACATACTCGTTGCGGAAATCACCCGCTGGCTCGTAAGAATTGGGGGTGCGTTCCGGATCGCTGACAATTTGGACAATGCCAGTGCGATCGCGTAGGTCTAGAAAGATCACACCCCCGTGATCGCGGCGACGGTCTACCCATCCACACAGCGTGACAGTCTCTCCAATATTTTCTGCTCGGAGTTGGCCGCAATAATGGGTTCGCATAGCTAATGATTCAGAGTTCTTGCTTTTCAGAATTAATGAAATTGAAGGTGAGGCTCAGGAGAAGCTGCCAAAAGTGCAGTACGTCCTAGGGATGTTTAGCGAAACCTTCCCATTATCCAGCATTTTGCTTGCGCTTCTATCACTGAGTCTGAGCTGAATGGGATGAAGGGTTTGTCTGGAGTGCCCAAGGGTGGATAGCCCAATCAAAGCTAGATCCTGTTCAACCCCATTCATAAAAGTAGGGGCACGAAAAAACCGTACCCCCAAAATTTGTGGAATGTTGGACTGCCACGTAGCAATCCTATGGGTCATGCACCTAAGCCTGAACAGTTCGCTTTACTTAGGACGGGTAGCCATTAAGCTATTCCAAGCGAGTCTAGCTGCATCTGCAAGTTGAAAACCAACGGACTCAATTTCACCTAGAATGACGTGCCAGCTTTTATCAGCTTCTTTTTGTAAGGTTTGAATCGTCTGCTCCAAATGCTGGGGATCGATCATCAATTGGCTTTGTTCGACTGCTATTCTCGCTTGGCGGACGGCGTTAAGGTAAGCATCACGGCTGAGATCGCCCGCAGATTGCACTTCCGCTTGAGCGCGCTTCCGAATGGCTGCGATCAACGCTTGAGTTTCGCGTTTAATTTCGTCATCTTCCTCAGTTAGTTCAACGGTCACGATCGCATCGGTTTGGGAATTGACCAGCGCCGTATTTTCGCCAGAAGTGGATGGAGGATGGATTTCGACAACGACGGTTTCTGCGTTCGTTGGTTCATCAGAACTCATAAAGGGCCTCCAAAGCGGGTAAGGCTAAGTAATTAGGATGGCTGACGCAATTAGTAATGATGCGACAAATCCAATCTAACCAGTTTGGCGAGATTTGGCAGGTAAACAGGACACAGAATCATCAGGCAGCCAATTCATGATGATCGGTCGCTGGGTACCTTGGGACTGCTGCCTTGTTCTAAGTGCCAAAGATTTTGGACCCGTGGTACTCGCTGAGAATGGAATGCTTGCTGGGTTAATGTTTCTCGAAAATTTCGTGAAGGCTCTAGCAAAAAGACATCACTGAACTCTTGGATTACTTGCTGAGAAACGATCGGTTGCTGAGGTTCTAAGGTTAGTCGCAATTTTACGTCCGGTTCTAGAAGATGGCTCAAAGCAAGTACCTCACCAAAACTAGAATCGCTGATCACGAGGGAATGAGGAGACTGATTAATGACTCGTGCGATCGCTGGATTTGCATTGCTGCTGTATTTGTGCCACCAAGTGGTTGCCGACGTACTAGTAGCGCAAGAGATAATGCCAAGGCCTACGAGAATAGCTAATAGCGATCGCCAAAAGTAGGGGAAATCGCTTTTAGGGGCGAAAATCTTGACGCTCAACAAGTAAGTAACCGCAAGTTGAATGGCGATATAGCAAGGAATCAAATAGCGGTTGATCAGCGATCGCCGTCCTCCACCTATCAAATCCGGTGCTGTAAAAGCAAATAAGGTGACACCTAGTAGCGTGGCAATAAACAACCAAGTTGGCTTAGGAGCGTTACGGAGCACGAAGTAAAGTGAGTAGCCCACTAGTACCAAAATTGGCAGTATCAGGTAGGTAAGCGGGTTTTTTAAGCTAAACTGCACATCTAAAAATAAGCGACTGAGGTTTAAGGCCCAAATTTTAATAAAAGCTGACAAAGGAATAGGTGTGGCAGTCCAGCCTACTCCATCAATTTGCTTAAGGTATGGCAGCCAGGGTAGGAAACCGACGAAGGCTATCAGAGAACTAGCTAAGTAAGCTTTCCAAGTTTTGTTCAGCCGCCAACCCTGGGTAAGCAAGACGTAGAGTCCATGACTCACAACGACTAATCCTTGGAGGATGCATGTGTAGAATCCAAGGACGATGGTGAGGCTATATACTCCCCAACTTACTTTGGTTTGCTGTCTTAAAGCACTGAGTAGAGCGGCACTGCAGAGCACAACTATTGCGGTCCATAAGCTATACTCCCTGGCTTCCTGGGCATAAAGCACATGAAAGGGAGATACGGCAAATAAGGCGATCGCAGTCCAACCTGGAACTGCCAAGCCAAACAATTCTCGACAAAGCCAATAAAGGCTTGGAAAGATTAATAAACTTAGAAACGCAGATAAACTTCTTAAGGTTGCAATGGAAGTGCCAAATATCTTGAGCCAAAACCAACCTAGCAAATAATAAAGTGGTGGATGCTGAGGATCATTTGTTGCAAGTTGTTTGACAGTATCTAAAGCGTTTCTGTTAGGGCTAGGGAATTGATATTTGGAGATATCACTAGCCCTAAGAGTTTGACCATTAAAAATACTTGCAATTATTTCAGTTCGAGAGTGACCTGAAAGCCAAAGCGAAGTGTAAGCCTCATCTTTCCAATAAACTTTTTGTCCTAAATTGACAAATCGGAAGCAAATGCCTAGCACTAGCAAAAAAATACACAAAAATTTTAGCCAGTGAGAAACTGTGCTTGAGTTTGCCCATGCTTGTTTGGTAAAAGGTTTAGCGTTCATTGAGGAGTATTGGATGAAAAAGAACAAAATTGAATCTGTATTTGCTCGTTATTTCCGTAAAAAAGATGACGGAGTTGCGCTTTAAGGGTTAGATATGGTGCTGACGCAGGTTTGCTCTGACTGCTACACATCCTAATCCTTGTTAAGTGTTTTGCTTCCTTAATAGGCTGACCCGAGAATAGTGTTGACACGAGTGTTGTACTTTATGGGGTTGTTAGTGTTTCAAGACCCTGCACTTCGAACTCCGATCGCGATTAGTTTAGGGGCGATCGCGGGGGCTCTCAGCCGCTACTACTTGACAGTTTGGTTTACCCAACGCTTTGGCACGAGCTTTCCTTATGGAACGTTTGTCATTAATCTAACGGGTTGCTTGGGCATGGGATTTTTCTCGACTCTGGCTTTAGAGCGGATTGTTGCCATTTCCTTCGAGCTGCGCTTGTTAGTGACCACTGGGTTTCTCGGTGCCTACACCACCTTTTCTACCTATGGTTTGGAGACGGTAAGCTTATTGCGGAACCAGAATCTGTGGTATGCGGGTTTGTATGGGGTGGGCAGTGCCGTGCTGGGAGTGATCAGCATTCAGCTAGGTACAATTTTGGCTCGTGGGCTGAAGTAGAAGCAGGCTATACCGATTGCCTACCACTGACCCGTAGACTGAAGGTAGCAAGTGACGTACTCCTAAGTTGAGGAAATCCGCCTTGACTGAATATCTCTCCTCTCCGTTGCCATCTACTTCGCGAACCGAACTTAGACAGTTGGTGCGATCGCAACTCCAAGCCCTGCTAGAACAAGGAAATTTGCCAGGGGCCAAAGCGTTGTTGGTGCCTGTGCAAGCCCCTGATGCTGCCGAGGCGATCGAGGGTTTGCCTGAAACCCTGCAAGTAATTGCCTTTCGCTTATTACCTAAAAGTGAGGCGATCGAAGTTTATGAGTATCTAGATTCTTCGGTGCAGCAAGCTCTAGTTCAGGAGTTTAAGCGTCAGGAAGTCTTGGACATTGTCGATAAAATGTCTCCTGATGATCGAGTGCGCTTGTTCGATGAATTACCCGCTAAGATTGTCACCCGCCTGCTGGAGCAGCTAAGTCCTTTAGAGCGCCAATCCACTGCTTTGCTATTGGGTTACGAACCAGGCACAGCAGGGCGAATTATGACACCTGAGTATATTTCCTTAAAAGAAAGCTTTACGGTCTTCCAAGCCTTAGAACGGATTCGCAGTCTCGCCAAATATACCGAGACAATTTATTACCTTTATGTAACGGATGCAGCCCGCTGTTTGACAGGCACTCTGTCACTGCGAGAATTGGTAGTGGCACAACCCCAACAAACGATTGGGGAAATCATGACTCGCGATGCGCTCTCTGTACAGACAGATACAGACCAAGAAGAAGTGGCTCGACTGATTCAACGCTATGACTTTTTGGCGGTTCCCGTGGTAGATACGGAGCGGCGGCTGGTAGGGATTGTTACGGTCGATGATGTGCTCGACATTTTGGAGCAAGAGACGACCGAAGACATCTACGCGCTAGGTGGCGTGCAGTCGGATGGCGACAACTATTTCCAAACTAATTTGTTTACCGTAGCGCGGCGACGAGTTGTCTGGCTCTTTGTCCTGCTGCTCACGAATACGGTGACTGGCACGATTATTAAAGCGCAAGAAGAACTGTTGCAGCAGGTAGTAACGTTGGCGGCCTTTATTCCCTTACTCACAGGCACGGGAGGCAACGTCGGGGCTCAGTCCTCTACGGTGGTGATTCGAGGCTTGAATACAGAGGATATTCGGCTGAAAGAAGCGCTACGAATTATTCGGCGGGAGGCGATCGCAGGGATTTTACTCGGCCTAATTTTGGGGAGTATCACGATCGTCTGGGCCTATTTTCTCCAGGGCAATTTAATGGTCGCCATAGCGGTAGGGATCAGTTTGCTCGCGATCGCGCTATTAGCTTCCGTGTCTGGCTCGGCTCTACCCTTTCTGTTTCGTTCTCTAGGGCTTGATCCAGCTCTGATGTCAGCTCCTTTCATTACTACTGCCGTAGATGTACTAGGCGTACTGATCTACTTCAGTTTGGCACGGCTAATTTTGCGGCTGTAGAGTGTGCCTGTCAGTAAAGACAAAATAAAAATGAAGGCTGGGTTAGCAAGCCTTCACTTAAATCTCAAGTATTCATGACTATCAACCTTGCAACAAACAGCTCCTGGCTATAAGCTTCCGACTATAAACTAAAGACATCTCAGTTCTCAATCAAATCCACCAGGCAGGCTCTAGTTCGGAGCTGTTGTTTAACAGGTTTGTATCTATGCAGCCTGCTTGGTTTTCCGACGAGATGCTGCTAAAGCCGCAGCAGCGAAACCTAAACCAGCTAAGGTCGCAGGCTCAGGAACGCTGGCTGGAGGTTGTTCTACAGGAGGACGACCCACATGGTTGAACTGGCCAGTGCCAGTTAAGCCAGCCGCAACCAGCGTGCCATTCATTTGACCATTATTAAACTCAAACTTGGCTTTGGGAGCTAGGATGCTACCTTCAATTCCTACCGCAGAAGCCGTAATGTTGGTTGCTTCAAAGAAGTTGAATAGAATATTTTGCTTGTCAACGCCTTTTAGCGAGAAACCAAAATTCTGGAAGGAAACATTTTTACCGCTGACGTTAACAATGAAGTTACCGGAGCCTTCGAAGCTCAAACCTGTAGCGTTTGCTAAATCAGTGCCTTCCAAATCAAAGACATTGGTAGAGCCTGTGCCCGCTAAATTAATTCCGCCCCAGGATGTCACTTCTGCATCAGTTGCAGTGCTAGACAAATAGGATTGCGACAGATTCACTAGAGATTGACCCGCTTTGCCAAAGTCGATGGGGTTGCCTGACTTCAGTGCACCACCTTGGAAGTCAACGCTAGTTAGATTTGCGGTGCCACCCACAACGGCATTGCCGTACACTGTGCCATTTTTGAAGTCAAGATCGTCACCCACTACTAGGGCATCGCCACCTTGGTCCTTAAGGCCAACGCTGTAGTTACGCAGGGTGGCATCACCAGCGATCGCCATTTTGCCTTCAGTGTCTGAATCTAGATTCACATCACCCAGCACAAAAACGTTATATCCGGTTGCGGCACCTAAGTTGACGGTAGCAGCACTGACCTGGGTAGAAAAACCAAGAACTGCAGTGGCTCCTGCAGCCACTACGGGCACCCATGAGAAGAAAGCTTTAGTGTTCATAGCGGTGGACTACGAAAGGTTACGTAAGTTACAAACTCATCCTATTCAGGGAATCTACGGAAAACAATCTCAAAAAACGGTTGTCTATACACTCTTTATAAACAAACGTTGTTTTATAAAGCTGATATAAAAAATGCTGGCCTTTAGAGCTTGTGATATTGCTAGATATACGGTGATATAAGGATTTTCGGGATTCTGGCAGAGAAAAATAGCTTATAAATGCCTCTAATTTTGTTAATTAATGTACTTAACCAAGCTTGGCTAAAAAGCGAGTTATTTTGCTTTTTGAATTTGAATTTTTTCTAACACTTTGGGCGTACTTCTTAAGAAGGAGTAAATAAAAACTTAGATAAGCTGGCGATCGCTGAGTGGATAGAGTTTAATGGCTATTCAGAGAGCGAAGGGCGAATTTTGCCCGGCTAGCTGGTGCTCAACTTGCGATCGCTCAGTCAAAATAGGAAAGAAAACTTTCGACAACTGCTAACACCTAATCCTGATTAAGATAGGTTGTGGTCGGTGGCATAAGTGCTGGGTTGCCAGTTGAGCCTTTGCCGCCAGCCTGAGCGCTAGATTGCCTCTCTAGATTGCTTCTCTAGAGCTATAGCGTGGGAATTAGGCGCAGTCTATCTCAATACCGCTCTCCCGTGGATTGTGTCCCGCCTGGACTGATAAAAACCTGAATGAGTACCCATACTTCCGTGCTGGAAGCTCTGCTACAAGCCCTGCCTGAACTAAGACCGCAACTATACTTCAAGTCCTCCTTGACAGCGTTGTCTCATGCAATGGAAGACCAAGTTTTGGCGGGAACCGAACGGCCCTTGGTGATTGCTAGCTTCCAGCGAGAGCGTTTCTATCGGCAGGAAGCACATCGTTATCTACGGATTGCTGAGCGTACCAATCAGGTCTATGTCTTAGCAGCACCCGAAACCGATTTTGCCAATCGTTCAGGCAGTTACGAAACCATCGCTTTTGAGCCGCCCGATCAACTGACCCATGAGTGGCATTTGGTGGTAATTGGGCAGCAGTATGCTAGCTGTTTGGTTTGTCGCGAGCGTGAAAGCCCAAATACCAGTCCAGTCAGGCTCCGACGAGATGCGCTACCGCCACCAGAGCAACCCGCGATGGATCAAACCCGGCGCTTTGAAGGGGTGTGGACCTTTGACCGTCAAGTGACCTGCCAAGCGGCTGAACTCCTGCTAGATCGAGTGTTGGAGTATCGACCTGAATTAGCAGACAAGGTAGCGCAAGCCAAAGCTGAATTTTTGGGTAAAAAGCCGTCTGGGTTGCAAGGGATTGACCCTGACCCCTTTGTCGAGCGGCTGTTGACCTATCTGCAAGCGGGCCAGTACAAATTGCTCAAAACCTATCGCTCGATCGCGGCTCAGGAACGCAAAGAGCGGTTGGTTAACTCGATCAGTTCAGCCATTCGGCGATCGCTCAACCCAGACGAAATCTTCAAAGTAGCAGTGCAGGAACTAGGGCAAACCCTCCGCGTTTGTCGCTGCCTAATGTATCGCTGTCGCGCCACAGATGCGACAGCCACAATTCAGTATGAGTTTCTCAGTCCCAATGCTATTTGTGCCGACTCAGCGGTAGATGGGGCAACAGCTACAGCATCGATTACCGCGCCTTCTCTAAATGGTCAAACTTGGCCGTTGCAAAACAATCCTTTATTTCAGGAAATTGCTCAGAAGCGCGAGTTGATCCACATTGAGGATACGACCAAGGATGCCCGCATCACTGGCAACGCAGACTTGCAGGCACTAAGCGATCGCTGGCAGATTCGTTCTTGGCTAATGGTGCCCCTGCTGTATCAAGATCGCTTGATGGGCATGGTAGAACTGCATCACTGTGGCGCTTTACCTCATCGCTGGGCTGATGATGAGTTGTCTTTAGTAGAGGCGATCGCCACCCAAGTGGGAGTGGCCTTGATTCAAGCGGAAGCCTACGCCAACTTAGAAGATTTAAACCAACAACTCGAAGCATTCGATCGCACCCGTAGCAACTTAATTGCCATCACAGGCCACGAACTCCGCACTCCCCTTTCCACCATTCAAGTGTGCCTAGAAAGCCTGGCTAGCGAGCCCGATATGCCGTTGGAACTGCGGCAAGTCATGCTCAGCACCGCCTTAAGCGATGCAGAGCGCATGCGTAAACTGGTACAAGATTTTCTCACCCTCTCACGCTTAGAGAGTGGACGAGTGCAGTGGAACTTAGAACCGCTGCCTTTGCAGGAATGTGTGGATCTAGCTCTGAGCAGCATTCATTCTCGGCAATCTCAAGAACAGTTGCCCCAGATTGCGGCCCAAGTGCCTCCAGAATTACCGTTGGTACGAGCCGATGGTGAATGGTTAGTCGAGGTACTCTCAAAACTGCTGGAAAACGCTTGCAAATTTACTGAACCTGAAGGCCAAGTCACCATTGAAGCTCGCCGGAATGGTAGACAAATGCTAGAGGTAACGATTACGGATACAGGCCGAGGCATTGAACCGAATCGGCTGGAAGCGGTGTTCGATCGCTTCTATCAAGAGGAAGGCGCCTTGCGCCGCACCACAGGAGGCACAGGTTTAGGCTTAGCCATTTGCCGCCAAATTATTACGGGCTTGGGGGGGCAGATCTGGGCAGAATCAGCCGGAAGAGATCAAGGCAGTCGTTTCCACTTCACGATTCCGATTAGTCGAGAAGGACGAGAGACGCGATCGCCTAATGTCCAAACGGGCAATTCCAAGATGCGGCATAAGCGGATCACTACACGTCCTTAACAATTTAAAGAATTGTCAAGCCGTAATACTGAAGAACTGTAACAGTTCCTGACAAAGTAGATAGACGGGTTCCGTCTCAGTGATAGGATGCCGTAAAACGTTCAGACGTTCAGAGAGAAATTCATGGCAGAAACCCTTACTGGACAAACTCCTTTATTTGGCGGCAGTACAGGTGGCCTACTAACCAAAGCTCAAGTCGAAGAGAAATACGCCATCACTTGGACTAGCCCCAAAGAGCAAGTGTTTGAAATGCCCACGGGTGGAGCGGCAGTTATGCAGCAAGGTGACAACTTGCTGTACCTAGCTCGTAAAGAGCACTGCATCGCCCTCGGAGGCCAGCAACTGCGGGCAAAATTCAAAATCACTAACTATAAGATCTATCGGATTTTTCCGAATGGCGAAATGGAGTATCTGCATCCTAAGGATGGTGTGTTCCCTGAGAAGGTGAATGCAGGCCGTCCTTACGTGGGTAAGAAAGAACGCCGTATTGGTCAAAACACTGACCCCTCTAAAGTCAAATTTAGTGGTGAGTCAACTTATAGCGTCTAGGGCTAGCTGCTTAAGTTCTCATCTCGAAGCTTGATGGAGTTTTTGAATTTTCAAAAATTCTTTCAAAGTGTTCGGATGGTTGCTTAGTGCAGTTTAATTGATTGACAGGACAAAGACAGTTGAGTCTCGGATGGCTTGCTCCCTCCGAGGCTTTACTTTTTAAATCAACGAAGTATTTTGATTTATTTGCGTCCCTTCAACGTCAACCAGCATGACTCAGGTCAATCCATTTCGCCAGTAAAGTGTTTACTTGAGTCCCTCCCAGACTGAACCATAGAGCCATGATTTTCCCGGATTTTTCGCAATTTTCAGCCCTCGCTCAGCAAGGTAATTTCATTCCGGTTTACCAGGAATGGGTGGCAGATTTAGAAACGCCTGTTTCAGCCTGGTATAAAGTTTGTGCAGGGCAACCCTATAGCTTTTTGCTGGAATCTGTAGAAGGGGGTGAGCAACTCGCTCGCTACAGTTTGTTGGGCTGCGATCCGCTGTGGATTTTGGAGGCGAGAGGCGATCGCACCACTCAAACTCATCGTGATGGTTCCGTTCAAGAGTTTTTCGGCAACCCATTAGATATTTTGACGAGTTGCTTGCAACCTTACCAACCTGTCAAGTTGACAGAGCTACCGCCGGGTATTGGGGGATTGTTTGGGTTTTGGGGCTACGAATTAATTCGTTGGATTGAACCGCGCGTTCCGGTTTATCCTGCTACAGAAGCAGACCTACCAGATGGTTTGTGGATGCAGGTAGATAACCTGTTGATTTTTGATCAAGTGAAGCGCAAGATTTGGGCGATCGCCTACGCGGACTTACAATCGCCAGGGGTAGATCTGGCACAGGCCTACGAGCAAGCCTGCGATCGCGTCCGGCAGTTAGTCAGCAAACTACAGCTACCGTTATCTGGCACCGACACCGTTCTTGAATGGACTCCACCTAGCAGCCTCAAAGCCGCTCCACCGCTAAATTACACCAGCAATACCTCACAAGCTGACTTCTGCGCCAATGTGGAGAAGGCTAAAGAACACATCAAAGCAGGGGATATTTTCCAGGTCGTTATTTCTCAGCAGTTGGCGACAGAATACCGTGGCGATCCTTTTGCTTTGTACCGTTCCCTGCGCTTAATTAATCCCTCGCCCTACATGGCTTATTTCCACTTCCAAGACTGGCAAATTATTGGCTCCAGTCCAGAAGTAATGGTGAAAGTTGAACGGACCTCCGACCCCCAAGGCCCCCTAACTGCAACTCTGCGCCCGATCGCTGGTACTCGTCCCCGTGGCAAGACGACAGCAGAAGATGCAGCGCTAGCCACAGACCTTCTGCAAGACCCCAAAGAGATTGCCGAGCATGTCATGCTGGTCGATTTGGGCCGCAACGACCTAGGGCGAGTCTGCCAAAGTGGCAGTGTCAAAGTTGATCAGTTGATGGTGATTGAGCGCTACTCTCACGTCATGCACATCGTCAGCAATGTCATTGGTGAATTGGCCTCTGACAAAACGGCTTGGGATTTGCTCAAAGCTTGTTTTCCGGCTGGAACGGTGAGCGGAGCCCCAAAGATTCGGGCAATGGAAATTATCCATGACTTAGAGCCTTGTCGGCGGGGGCCTTACTCCGGAGCTTATGGCTACTACGATTTTGAAGGGCAGCTCAATACCGCGATCGCCATTCGGACAATGGTGGTTCGTAGCCAAAGCGATGGCAAGTACCGAGTCAGTGTCCAAGCAGGCGCTGGCTTGGTGGCGGATTCGGAGCCAGAACGCGAGTACCAAGAAACCCTTAATAAAGCCAGAGGGTTGCTAGAAGCGATTCGTTGCCTCCATGCTGATGTAATTTGACTGACAAGAGCTGACTGACAAAGTTTGGCTGGCAAGGGCTGACCAAGTTAACTCTGGTGTGAGCTAGCATACTTGACCCTACTCTAGGCAGCAGTTAACCTAATTGAGCCGTACTGCTGTCTGGCAGTCTGTCTTGTGAGCAAGATCACAAGCGGCATAACCAAAATTTAACCGGGCGTAAACCCAGCAATTAACTTCCCTTGAGCTCGAACCTCTAAATTAAGGGAAAGATTTAGCCTGGGTAATTGGTATGCTCCATTCTTTTGCCTCTGAGGCAGGCTCTCAGCCCGATTTACGTCAGTTGCTGGAGGAGCTTTACGAAGGCCGCAGTTTATATCCATATAGCAGTGGTCAGTCCATCCGCATGGCCCCCCAGGAAATTTGGATTGTCTGTCGCGGGGTGGTGCAGCTCAGTACCCTCTACCCTAACGGCGATGAAGCTTTGCTGGGTTTAGCGGGACCTTCCATGCCTTTTGGGTTGCCATTGACGCTGACCCACCCTTATCAAGCCACCGCTTTATCTAATGTTGATTTAATGCGGTTAACGGTGGCTGATGTGGAGCAATCTTCCACTCTGACGAAGGGAATTCTGCGCCACGTCAACCGCCGCTTACGGCAGACGGAAGCAATTTTAGCTTTGGTGGGGCATCGCCGAGTTAAAGATCGGCTGTGCCATTTGTTGTTGTTGCTGAAGCAAGAAATTGGTTTGCCTACGGCCGAAGGCACTCGCCTAGGCGTTCGGTTGACTCACCAACACTTAGCCAATGCGATCGGCACGACGCGGGTTACTGTGACTCGCTTGCTGGGTCAGCTAAAAGAAGAAGGATGGCTGAATGTAGATCGGAACCACCATATTGTGATTCCGTCCCAGACCACCCTATAAGTCAGCCACCCTATAGGCCAGCTCTAAGTTGTGAATTTGCAGCAATGCTTTGAGGAGCATTGGGTTGCATAATCACTGCTTGGAAGGGAATGACTCCTGCGTCTTCGCTGTTGATTTGGCGAGCGGCTTCGCGCGATAAGTCTAAAATGCGGTTGTCTACATAAGGACCGCGATCGTTGATTCGCACCACCACCGAATGGCCACTGTTGAGGTTTGTCACTTTGAGGTAGGTGTCAAAGGGAAGTGAGGGATGGGCCGCAGTTAACTCATTTTGGTTAAATGTTTCACCCGTCGCTGTCAGCCGACCATGAAAATAGGGGCCGTACCAAGAAGCCAGCCCCTGAATCTTTTGGTCAGTTTCCACCAGACCGTACATTTTAGTTTGGGCTTCCGCCAAGGTTAAGGGTGGAGTTGCCAAAGCAATGCGTAAGTTGTTCACCCACTCAACTGCTAACAATTCGCGCGTGCGCTTCAAGTGAGCGGCGATCGCTGGATCAACCACAAACAGAGTGCGATCGCCGACTTTGCCAGCAGGGTTCCCTTGGGCCATGCCAGGCTGCAATTTAGAGGCATCAAAGTGAGGATTCTCTAAGGTTTGTTTAAATTGTGACCCTACCCATTCCGCTTGGTCGCGAGTTGGCAACTCAGCAATGAGATAGCCTTTCACCCACACTTGAAACACTGTGCGATGAGGAGACTGAGACGAGAAATTTTGGATAAAAGCAGTGTGTCGGAAAGCAGACCACTTCTGCTGTCTTCTAGCGAGGCTACTACCCTCTGGCGTGATAGCTCGGTTAGCGCGGACTATAACCACTGCTTTAACGGCATTCAGGCTATTTTCCTGACCTTGCCAAGTAAACAAATCCTTAAACAGCCGCAGGACTTGACCCGGATAGTGGTCCATGAAGTTCTTGCTAGCGGTCGTTGTAATCGCTAGAGAACGAGTAGCCCAAAGTTGAGGTTCTAATTTAATCGCTGCAATGGTAGCGGGAGTAGTTCTTAATTTGGGGTGAAAAAGTGAATTTTCGACCGGATTGAACCAACTAGAGGTTGAAGAAGAGATCAAAGCACTCTGGCGCTTGGGCTGCGGTGACACGCTAAGCAACGCTAACTTAGGCGAATATGTGCTGTAGAGATTGGAGGTGACTGCGGGTTGGAGCCAAGCTGTAGTGGATTTGGAAGGTCTACTCACTGCCGAAAGAATCTTGGCAGGAAAGGTGCTGAATAGACGTTCAGGCGCTTTAAGCAAACCTGGTCCCGAAGAGAAAAAGTACTCAGCTTGGGATGCAACCCAGACAAGACAAAATAGCAACATGTATGGATAAATGCTTGAGAGGATGCACAAAATGTCGTATACAGTAGTGCTGTATACAACCTCTGGTAGCTAGGTAGTAGAGTATACTAACTCTAACCGCGAAATAATCCACCTATAGGGTGAAACCCCCTACTGACCCTAAGTGGAGATTTTTGTCATGAAAACTTTCCGCTAAGCGCAGCCATTTTTTCTTGGTAAGTTACCATTACCGTCTAGTGGGATGGAAGTTTTGGGTGGAGTTAAAATCTCGGTTACACCAGCATTTAACTCAAGTTGCTCGCGATCGCGATCCTTACTTAGCCACGGCTGGACACTTTTTTGTTCAACAATACATCCGCCAACAGTTAGAACAATGGGGCCAAGTGGAGGTCCAAGAGTTTCAGGTTCAGGGCATGAACTTGAAGAATTTGATTTTGGATTTGCCAGCGGCTACGACGACAAAGGCGAACAGAGCCAGACCGCCAATTTTGATTGGGGCTCACTACGATGCCGTTATAGGCTCCCCCGGAGCAGACGATAATGCCACAGGGGTAGCAGTGCTGCTGGAACTAGCGCGGGCTTTTCACCAGGCACCTGCTCGCTATCCGGTACGATTGATCGCATTCGACTTTGAAGAAACTAGCTACAACCTCGCAGGCAGCACTTATTACGCAACTTCTCTACAACAAGAGCCGCTGCGCTTAATGCTGGCGTTAGAAATGCTGGGGTATTGCGATCGCGCCCCTGGCTCTCAACAATATCCGCCAGGCTTAAAATATTTCTTTCCCAACCAAGGCAACTTTATCGGCCTCATTGGCAATCTGAAAACAATTCCAGACCTAATCCACCTGAGCCGCCATTTGCGGCGGGCAGGTGTGCCTTGTCGCTGGTTACCTGCGGGGAAAAAAGGCGTGATTTTGCCAGATACGCGCCGCAGTGATCATGCTGCCTTTTGGGACCGAGGCGATCGTGCCCTCATGGTGACCGATACGGCGCATCTACGGAATCCGCACTATCATAAGCCTAGCGATCGCCTGGAAACTTTAGATTTAGATTTTTTAACGGGTGTCTGTCGCGGCTTAGAAATGGGCATTCGTTCTTTATAGATGAGTTGCCCACCCGTTTTTCAGGAATTTAACCATGACCCATAGCCAGCAGCCCACAGAAACTGTTTCCCCAACAGGTGCTAGCGGGGCGATGCCAAATTACTCCGCAAGCATGCAAGCAGAACCAGTAGAAGTGACTGACCACACCTCTTTGATTCTGGCATTGCTCCTGGCAGAGCGAGCCTCGGAAGCACAAAGTATCTGGCTGTCAGTGCTCTCACAAAAAAGTGCTATTCAGCAACAAAGCAGCACGCTTGATTTGATTCAATTCTTGGCAACTACAGCTGAGCAATACGAACAGAATGCCAATTGGAAAAATGCTTGGTTAATTCGTTCTTACATTGCCCAATTCCTTCCCAACGATATTAATAATTCGCTAATTCTAATTCGACTTGCTATAGAGTTGAAAATATTTGAGCAAGAGGGAAGACGGTTCTTAGCATCGGCAACCCATTCACTAGCATTTGCCCAAGGCTTTGAACAAGTAAATCTCAATCTTTTAGAAGGAGTACTACAGAAACTAGCCGCAATTCATCCTTTTCATGAATTATTTGATATTTGCTTTCTCAACAACAATATTCGCCAGAACCCCCAATTTGATGCCGTCAGAAATCAAGTGGCGATCGCCCATAACAACCTGGGTTTAGTGTTTCATCAGCAAGGATCTTTAGACCAAGCGTTTGGGGCATTCCGTAGATGTTTAGAAATCCAGGCAAGTATTAGTCCTGTCCATCTTTCCAAGATATTTCTCAATTTAGGAGTTACCTCTGCTCAAAAGCAGCAGTTTCAATCAGCGGAAACCTACCTGAAACAGGCTGTAGAGCTAGATGCCAATAATGCTGATGCTGCAAGAAGATTAGTCGATGCCAGGTATAAACTCCACACCGCAGCCAAAAGCTACACATTTACGTCAGATTGGTTTAGCTTCAATATTCCAACGTGGCAAGTATATTTGCAGCAGTTCGTAGGTCAACCCAATTTAACTGTTCTAGAAATTGGTAGCTGGGAAGGCCGCTCCACTTGCTGGCTATTAGAAGATGTCTTAACGCATCCCTCTTCAACTATTACTTGTGTAGATACTTTTGAAGGTAGCTTCGAGCATCAATCTTACGACCCTGACTACATCAAATCTCTCGAAGACCGATTTGATTTTAATATTCAACAATCTGGTGCTTCAGAAAGGGTCAAAAAGATAGTGGGTTCGTCTCATCGAGTTCTCAAAAGTTTGCCGCCCAATACCTATGACTTCATCTATATTGATGGCTCACATCTTGCCTGTGACGTACTGATTGATGCGGTGTTAAGCTGGTCCTTAGTCAAAGTCCAAGGACTACTAGTATTTGATGACTATGACTTTAGGTTCCCTAACCAGCCCAACCAAAATACCCAGATCGGCATTGACGCATTTGTTAGCAACTTCTCACCCAAAATTGAGATCATTCACAAGGGTCATCAACTAATTCTGAGAAAACTAGCTGAATAGTAGCCTCTGCAATTAGCAATTTCCTTAAGTGCTTTGGCCCAAAGCTAAACTTGTGCTGGCCAGGGATAAATGGGTTCTCGGCCAATGCGATCGCGACGGGTATGAACCAAAGCATGCGTTTTAGCTGAGCGGATTGCTCGAAGGGTTACTTAATCAAAGCTTACACAGCTCAATCCCTGTATGCAGTGAACACAGTTATACCAGTCCGTACGTAGCAAGTGTAAAAAACATAACCCTTTAAAGATAGATAAATTGAGTGAAATTCCGATGAGGAAATGAATAAACACGCAGTTGATCACGAAAGAATTCATATGCTGGTCCTAGATCTTGTTTGTATCTAGACAAAATTTCTACTTAAAGATAGGAAATGGTCCAACCATGCAGAGATTCTTTACCTCGATCGCGACAATTGCAGCTGGATTAACCTTTGGTGCCCATCTACTGCAAGTGGGCTCTGCTCAAGCTGCTAGCTTTTATGACTTCAACATTCAATGGACTGACAACACTATCACGACTGGTTGGTTTCAGATGGATGATACCCCGGACTTCCAAGACCAGTACCAATCGCATGACGGGACTACCAACTACAGTTCCAGCTACAACTACTGGGACGTGGACAGTTTGCTAGATATTAGCTTCATTCACGAAGGCACAACTTACGTCAAGTCTGACATCAACTACATAGGTTTCTATCATTATGATTTTCCAGCAGGAGTTTACCAGCAACCGTATTCCGGCAATTCTCGCAATCACCTAATCATAGGTTTGGGCAATCAAGACTCCACTCTTTATGCTATTGACTACGGGGCTGATGGAAGCCCTGCCATTTACCGCGACTCCGGCTCCGAATACAGAAACAATTATGGGCTTCCTGAGCGCTCTGCAACGGCAGTCAGTATCAGAGAACGCTCAGCACAGGCTGTCCCTGAACCCGCAACAATCGTAGGGCTGGCACTAACTGGAGTTGGAGTTGCTGCTTCGCGACGTAAGCAACAGCGTCAGACGGCTGCTTAAACTACGCAAGATAATTGTTTCTAAGCAGAGCTAATTATAAGAAATGTGCTGTCAGGTATGAAGCTCTAAAAGCGCCCTTAGTTCAGAACTAGGGGTGTTTTTTATGACCTTATCCAGCCTTAATCTTGCATTCTGTTGGTTGAACAATTCAGGCGATCGCTCCCCTTAAGACCCAGTTTGAGTAAGAGCATAAACTTGCGCTGACCAGGGATAAATCGGTTCTCTGCCAATGCGATCGCTTGCGACCCATCGCTCCTGTGTGACTTCTTGCCAGCGATCGCCCTTAGAGATTTGTGGCCAGTTGGGAATAAAATACTCAGCATTCGGTTCGGTGGGGTTGGGGGTGCCGTAGTCGGAGAAGTTGGCTACTACTACAATTAGATTGCGGCCATAGCCTCGTTGCCAAGCCATTACCCGCTTACCGTCGCTAAAGTCGCTATGGATAAACTGAATGTCGTTGGAGGCGAGCGCGTCAGAAGTCGTTCGCAAGCGCACCAATCGAGCCACATAGCCAAAAATTCGCTGTCGCCAATCTTCGCTGGCACGGCTGTAGTTCACTGGGTCAACTTGTTTGTTGGTATCTCCCTGACCCGGATAGTTGAGGTCTAGATCTTGCTGATCGGCAAATTCATCGCCAGCCAAAATCATCGGGATGCCCACTGCTGTGAGTAAGCAGGCAAAGGCCAGCTTGATGCGCGGTTCTGTGTCGGCGACGCCGTTGTTAGCCAGCCAGTTGTAGAAGCGCTCATTGCCTAAGCCGCCGATGTCGTGGGAGGTTAAGTAATTGACCGCTTGGGCACCATCCGAGAAACCTAATAAGCGGCAGTCAATCAGTTTGCGGACACTGCCCTCAAAACTAGGATCGCCATACCAGTTACGGCCTAAAATCACCTGGCGAATGATTTGCTTGAACTTCTCATTCCACAAGCCATCCAAACGGCTTTGCTGTACCAGTTCTAATGGCACGCTGAGTTCTTCGCCCACGACTAAAAAGCGATCGCCTGTCCCGCCCCGCTGTTGCCAAAGCGATCGCGCATAGTCCTTAAACTCTTGCAAAAAGTCGTAATTGGTGACGTTGTTGACGCTGTCTAGACGTAACCCATCTACGCGATAATAGTCCATCCAACGAGCAATGTGGGCCTTCATGTACTCACGGGCAGGCACTAGGCGCGATTGCTCTCCGGTGATCGGGTGATAGCCCTCGACGGTGTAGTTGTACTTGAACAAATCGCCACCAAAACCATCTCGATTGGTTTGCTCTGGATCGCCGCCCCAAACTGGATGTAAAAGTCGAGGAAATTGATGTTGGCGTAGGGATTGTTGCGAGAAAACGCCATCACCGCGTCGTAGAAGAAGCGCAGTCCCTGGCGATGACAGGTTTTGACTAAGCTCGCTAAATCAGTTGAAGCAGTGGGAGCACCTTGATGATCAGGACTGCCCAAGTCAAAGTCAGCGGCGAAATAGTTGGCGGTGCCGTAACCCCAATTTAAATTGTCGTCACTGTCGGCAGGAGGCAGCAGTTCCAGAGCATTGACGCCGAGTTCTAGCAAGTGAGCGCGGCCTGGTTGCAGAGCTGGCACATCTGGAAAATCTGGAGCAGCTTCCGCAGGTTCTAA
This sequence comes from Trichocoleus sp. FACHB-262, assembly GCF_014696035.1. Taxonomy (NCBI): domain Bacteria; kingdom Bacillati; phylum Cyanobacteriota; class Cyanophyceae; order Leptolyngbyales; family Trichocoleusaceae; genus Trichocoleus; species Trichocoleus sp. FACHB-262. The sequence goes on from NZ_JACJPK010000108.1 coordinate 195,118, forward strand.
GAGAGATTCCACATCTCGAAAGGCCCCCTTACCGACAGTGATGTCCCCACTACTATCAATCCGAGTCCAACGAGTAGGTAGCTCGTAAATCATTAAGCGATTGTTGGGAGGCAAGTCTGACAGTGGGCGATCGCCTGTCCAATCCACCACCTGCCCTTCTGGATCGCAAGGAATTAATTGTCCAGCTTGATACAGCACGACACTCACCGGATCGCCACTGGCTGCACCGTCTGGTTCCTTAGGACTAGGGGCGGCAAAGCGGCGATCGACGGTGTAAGCAGTGGGGTCAGTGCAATAAAGGACGGGACGGGTGGAGTTGTAGGGATTGGTGTCACGGATTTTGAACCAATAGCCGTAGACCTGCCCATCGCTGAGGTTGCAGTCTTGTGCTTTCACTTCCCATAAATCGGGAAACTGCGACGATCGCTGAAGCGGGATTTCGCGAGATTGCTCAAACTGAGAGGTTTTGAGGTCAGCATAAGAGCCAATGTAGAGCGCTGGAATCGGGTCAATGCTGCCAGGACGCCACAACAGAAAGTGAGTTTGTTTGCGATTCAGCAGATCAGCCTGCATGACCAAATCTCCCAAGATAAGCAATGGTTTTTGTAGCACTGCAAGAGAATGACACCTAGCAGGTAAGCCATTCAATTCACAAAGTATTCACGCTGCAACAGCACTAACCTCGGTTCTTAAGCAATTTCAAATAGTTTCAAATACCAGTTGCGGTTGAAGTGGAACCGGTGTTGTAGTAGGAACTCTGGCTGGGTTGGTAAACGGCGATCGCTTTGTAGTCAGGATGCCAAATTCTTGATGCTTCTAGATGAGCTTGAATAGGTCTACTAATATAGCGGGTCACTTTCACTCGATAACCAGGCATCCCATCGGCACTAGGAGCAGGCGTTTGCTCTAGTGTTTCGGCAGTCACATTTATGGCAAGACAAGGCGCGGCTCCCCAAACGCTAGAAGACACCTCTCCTCGCTCTGGATCAACTCCTAACCATAATTGCAAACAGAACGAACGTGCGTTTCTAACCATCAAATCTTTGTAACCGTAAGCAACTATAGAATTGCGACCCAATGGAAAAGAGCTTTTTCTGCCATAGGCTTATGATTCAACGCCTAAGTATTTGAATGAGCAATTTCTCTGGATACTGAGAATGTAATTATTGGTCAAACTCAGGGAATTCTCAAAGACAGGCTCAACTAAGTTAACTGAAGCAGTCGAGCTGGTCAAAGCTTCTCATTAATTATCATTCAGTTGTTATAGTGAGGCTTACAACAATGAATTATGCAGGACAAGTTAGTTCTTCAATGTCACCAAACAACTACAGTGAAGCGATCTCACTCTATCAAAGCCGTATTGAAGCTGAACCATCTGTAATGTCAAATTATTGGCATTTAGGATTAGTTTTACTTCTTTCAGGTCAAGAATCAGAAGCCCAACTAACCTGGCTATCAGCAATGGCGCAAGGAACTGCTGAAGAAACTCAGACAATGACGGTGGAATTGGGAAGAGTTTTATCAGAAGCTGCCCAGCTGCAAGAGCAGAAGGATAGGTGGCAATCAGCTTGGCTTATTCGTTGTTATATTCATGAGTTTATTCCTGAAGATCTAAATAATTTACTAGCTCTTACCTGGCTATCTTTTCAAATTAATTTGTTTGAAGCAGAAGGCGAAAAGCTTTTACCACAAATTGTCTATGGGTTATCCTTTTTGAAAAAAGGACAAGAGCAGTCATTGAACTTAGATTATCTGAAACAAGTTTTAAAGAATCTATTACTTATTAATCCCTTTTGTGAATTGTTTGAAGTTTGTTTGATTAAAAATGAAGGTATCAGTCACCATCCAATCTTTGCTGAGATAAGAGATGAATTGGCTATAACTTATAGTATTGTCGGCGTTGCTCTAAATCGACAAAATCTCTTGAGCCAGTCATTACCATTATTTCGAAAAGCATTACAGATACAGGTAAATCTGAGCGCTGACAATGTTGCAAGGATATATTGCAATTCAGGGTTTACGCAAATCAAGCTTCAGCAATTTAACCAAGCAAAAAAAGATTTACAAAAAGCTATAGAGGCTGATGCTCAGAATCCTGATGTGATAGATAGTCTTAACTTTTTAAGTTACAAGATTAGTGTCCAGGAAAAAGGTTATAGTTTCACATCTGATTGGTTCAGCGGGAATATTTCTGTATGGCAGAAATGCTTTCAGGCATTTGTTGATCAACCCAACTTAAATTTCTTGGAGATTGGTAGTTGGGAAGGTAGATCAACTTGTTGGTTGTTAGAAAATATTTTAACTCATCCATCTTCAAAAATTACTTGTGTTGACACTTTTCAGGGAAGTTTTGAGCATCAATCCTATGATACTGAGCGAATCAACTCTTTAGAAAACCGATTCGACTTTAATACTCAAAGATCTGGCTTTGCTGAGAAAGTTGAAAAGATAGTTGGTTTATCTCACCAAGTTTTGCCGACTTTGCCTATTGATTATTATGACTTGATATATATTGACGGCTCTCATTTAGCCTGTGATGTTCTCGTAGATGCTGTTTTAAGTTGGCGGCTGGCAAAAGTAAAAGGAATACTAGTGTTTGATGATTATGACTTTCAGTTTCCTGAGGATCCTGCTCAGAACACCAAGATTGGAATCGATGGATTTATAAATAGTTTTATGCCTAAGGTCGAAATTATTCATTCAGGGTATCAATTAATAGTAAAAAAAATTGCTGTATAGAAAATCTTCTGAAGAGGCATAGTGTGTCTAATTCGCGTTGGCAATTTTGGATCGATCGCGGTGGCACCTTCACCGATGTTGTGGCACGACGACCGGATGGTGAGTTAGTCGTTCACAAGCTGCTGTCAGAGAACCTCGAACGCTATGCAGATGCACCCCTCCAAGGCATTCGAGAGTTATTAGGAATAGCGACTGAGGTACCGATTCCAGCCGAGCAAATTGCAGCGATGAAGATGGGAACGACTGTAGCGACTAATGCTTTGCTCGAGCGGAAAGGCGATCGCGTGGTTCTCCTGATTACCCAAGGCTTTCGGGATGCGTTGCGAATCGGCTACCAAAACCGCCCCAATATCTTTGCCCGCCAAATCATTCTGCCCGAAATGCTTTATGAGCAAGTGATTGAGGTGGAAGAACGCTACACAGCTCAAGGTGAAGAATTAACTCCAGTGAATCTAGAAGCCCTTCGTCCTGAGTTACAAGCGGCTTATGAAAGTGGAATTCGAGCTTGCGCGATCGCTTTCCTCCACGGCTACCGTTACCCCAACCACGAACAACAAGTTGCCGATCTAGCCAGAGAGATTGGGTTTACACAAATTTCGGTCTCCCATGAAGTTAGCCCCCTAATGAAATTGGTGAGTCGTGGGGACACGACAGTGGTGGATGCCTATCTCTCGCCAATTTTGCGGCGTTATGTCGATCGCGTGGCAGGCCAGCTAGGCGATACGCAACTGATGTTTATGCAATCCAACGGGGGGTTAACCGATGCGAAGTTTTTTCAGGGTAAAGACAGTATCCTTTCGGGGCCAGCGGGAGGCATTGTCGGCGCAGTCCAAACCAGCAAGTTAGCAGGGTTTGAGCAAATCATCACGTTTGATATGGGCGGCACTTCCACCGATGTGGCGCACTACAACGGCGAATATGAGCGCACCTTTGAAACGGAAGTGGCAGGTGTGCGAATGCGATCGCCCATGATGTCCATCCACACGGTCGCAGCAGGTGGTGGTTCGATTCTGCAATTCGACGGCTCACGTTACCGAGTCGGGCCAGAGTCAGCAGGGGCGAATCCTGGACCTGCTTGTTATCGCAAAAATGGCCCCTTAACTGTGACGGATGCCAATGTCATGGCGGGCAAGTTGCATCCCCAGTTCTTCCCCAAGGTCTTTGGCCCCAATGGAGATTTGCCGCTGGATGCCGAAGTGGTACGGGATAAATTTGCCGAATTCGCGATTCAGATTCGAGAAGTCACCGGAGACAACCGTACTCCAGAACAAGTGGCACAAGGATTTTTAGCGATCGCTGTGGAGAAAATGGCGAATGCAATCAAGAAAATCTCTGTTCAACGGGGTTACGACGTTTCGGAATACACGCTCTGCTGTTTTGGTGGTGCGGGCGGACAACATGCCTGTGCGATCGCGGATGCTCTAGGAATGACACAGGTGCTTATTCATCCGTTTGCTGGCGTGCTGTCAGCCTATGGAATGGGCTTGGCGGATCTGCGGGTGTTGCGGGAGCGATCGGTTGAGGCGAAGTTGACGGATGGGTTGGCTCCAGATTTGGAAAAGCTTCTGACCGAGCTTGCCAATGATGCGAAAGCTGAACTCGCTCGGTCGGACAATGAGGCCCCCCTAGCCCCCCTTTCTGGTATGCCCGCTAGGGCTATAAATTGGGGAGAATTGGAATTTTCAAATATTCAGGTTCTTTCTAAAGTTCAGTTGCGGTATGAGGGAACTGATTCTGCGCTGATTGTGAAATTTGGCAGTATCTTGGAGATGGTAGCTAGCTTTGAAGCAGCTCATCAACAACGGTATGGCTTTACTACCCCACACAAAGCCTTGATTGTGGAAGCGGTTTCGGTGGAAGTGGTAGGCGTGACCGAGATTCCTGAAGAGGCGATCGCTGAGCAACGCAGAACTGGAGAACCAGAGGCGATCGCATCTGTCCAAATGTTCACGGGAGATACTTGGTACGATACCTCTGTTTTTGATCGAGCCCATCTGCAACCTGGCGATCGCATTACTGGTCCCGCGATCATCATTGAAGCCACCGGAACTAACGTGATTGAACCCGGATGGCAGGCGCAGGTCAATGAGCGTAATCACTTGGTGTTGCAACGTACCCAACCTTTGGCGAGGCAACAAGCGATCGGCACGAATGTTGATCCGGTAATGTTGGAGATCTTCAACAACTTGTTTATGGCGATCGCGGAGCAGATGGGGTTTACGCTACAAAATACTAGCTACTCGGTCAACATCAAGGAGCGGCTGGACTTCTCTTGCGCGATTTTTGATGGGCAAGGTCAACTGGTGGCGAATGCGCCTCATATCCCAGTGCATTTGGGGTCGATGAGTGAGAGTGTGCAGAGTTTATTAGCTGCAAAAGGAGATCAGCTCAAGCCAGGAGATGTCTATGCGATCAATAATCCCTACAATGGCGGGACGCATTTGCCAGATGTGACGGTGATTACGCCTGTGTTTGCAGCAGTTAGCACAGATTACTCTTCCCCTCTCTTCTTCGTCGCTTCTCGGGGTCATCATGCGGATATTGGGGGAATTACACCGGGGTCGATGCCACCGAATAGTACTTCGGTGGAGCAAGAGGGGATTCTGATTGATAACTTCCAAGTCGTCGATCAGGGACAGTTTCGCGAGCAGGAATTGGTGGAGCTTTTGACTTCTGGGCCTTATCCAGTGCGAAACCTGACGCAGAATTTAGCAGATTTGCAGGCGCAGATTGCGGCGAATGAGAAGGGGGCACAAGAACTGCATCGGATGGTAGAGCATTTTGGCCTGGAGACGGTGCAAGCTTATATGCGCCATGTGCAAGATAACGCCGAAGAGTCGGTACGGCGGGTGATTGAAGCGTTGAAGGATGGCAGCTTCACTTACGAGATGGATGATGGTAGCCAGATTCAAGTGGCGATCGCAATCAATCACAAAGCTCGAACTGCCCGAATTGATTTCACAGGCACTTCCCCCCAGCAACCCAACAACTTCAATGCACCTTTGGCGGTGACGAAAGCGGCGGTGCTTTATGTGTTCCGCACCTTAGTAGAGGATGACATTCCCTTAAACGCTGGGTGTCTCAAGCCTTTGGAGATTCATATCCCGGAAGGTTCTATGCTCAATTCACAATATCCAGCGGCAGTGGTAGCGGGAAATGTGGAAGTGTCGCAGGCGATCGTGGATACGCTGTATGGGGCTTTAGGTGTGTTGGCGGCTTCTCAAGGCACGATGAACAATTTCACCTTTGGCAGCGATCGCTATCAATATTACGAAACCATCTGTGGTGGATCTGGGGCTGGCCCAACTTTTGCAGGGACCGATGCCGTGCAAACGCATATGACCAATTCTCGTCTTACAGATCCAGAAGTGTTGGAATGGCGCTTTCCCGTATTGCTAGAAACCTTTGCGATTCGGCCTGAGAGTGGGGGTGCAGGTAAATATCGCGGTGGCAATGGCGTAATTCGTCGCATCCGTTTCCGCGAAGCTATGACTGCGGCGATTCTTGCTAATCGTCGGCGCGTTCCACCTTTCAGTTTACAGGGAGGTGAATCGGGGGCGATCGCGCGTAACTGGGTAGAACGACAAAACGGCACCATTGAGCCGTTAGACAGCAAAGCCGAGGTCGTAATGAACCCCGGCGATGTGTTTGTGATTGAAACCCCTGGTGGTGGAGGTTACGGTTCGCTCTAACGGCGATTGCGGCGACGCAAACGGTCGATTGTTACAGCGGCGATAATCACCAAACCCTTGACTACCAGCTGCCAGAAATAGGACATATTCAACAGGGTCAAGCCGTTATTAAGCACCGCGATAATCAGTGCACCTACTAACGTACCGACAATGGTGCCAATGCCTCCCGTGAAGCTGGTGCCACCGAGAATGACTGCGGCGATCGCGTCTAACTCATAGCCGTTGCCCAACATCCCCGTGGCGCTGTAGAGGCGGCTGGCGCTCATGATGCCTGCTAAACCGGAGAGCAAGCCACTGACACCATAGACAAACAGCAGCACCCGATTCACTTTAATCCCAGTTAATCGCGCCGCTCTTGAGTTACCCCCTACCGCATAGATTTGCACACCCAAGACAGTGCGCCTGAGGACGAACCAGCTCGCCGCCACCGCGAGTAACGCAATCACTACTAGCCAAGGTATAGGGCCAAGATAGCTGTTGCCAATCCAGGCGAAGTTGAGGTCGCGGTTGATCACGGTTGTGCCGTTCGCCACTAAATAGGCGGTGCCTCGCCAGGCCGTTAGTGCGCCTAAAGTGACGATAAACGGCGGCAGATCAAGAAAAGCAATCAAGGCACCGTTGGCTAATCCCATTCCCAATCCTGCCAATAGTGCTGCGGGGACAGCGGCCCACCCTAGCGCTGGAATCAGGGAGACAAGCACTGCGACCACCGCAGAAACCCCCAGAATCGAGCCAACGGAAAGGTCAATGCCTCCGGTCAGAATCACGAAGGTCATCCCGGTGGCTAGCACAATGTTGATCGAGGCTTGGCGAATGATATTGACTAGGTTGCCAGGCGTCAGGAAGGTAGGCGTGAGAAACGTAAACAGAATCCCAATAATCAGCAGGATGGGCAGAATTCCTGCCACTTGAAGTAAGTCCTTGGCTCCTTTGCGTTTCTGAGCACGGGGACGATCGCTCGTCTGGTCTCGACGCGGTCTTAATTCGGTTTGGCTCATGATCCTGCTACCTCCGATGCGCCAGTGGCGTAAGCCATGATGTTTTCTTGCGTAATTTGTCTGCCAGTGGAGCCGCCCAGTTCGCCCACCAGCTCTCCTTCCCGCATTACCAAAACGCGATCGCTCATCCCTACAACTTCTGGCAGTTCGCTAGAAACCATGAGAATGGCGACTCCCTCTGCGGCCAGGTCGCTAATAATGCGGTAAATCTCACTTTTTGCCCCAATGTCTACCCCACGGGTCGGTTCGTCCAGCAATATCACTCTGGGTTTAATCGCCAGCCAGCGGGCCAGCAACAACTTTTGTTGGTTTCCCCCCGACAGGTCTACAGCTCGAATTTCCAAGTTGGCCAGGCGGATATTAAAGTTCTCTACAGCGTCCGTCGCCACCTGATTAACTGCACCCCAATTGACCAGGCCAGCATGAGCATCTTGCTTCAGCCGATTTAGGACGATGTTTTTGCGAGAACTCATCTCTAGAAACAGCCCTTGGTCTTTGCGGTCTTCTGGGACATAGCCAATCCCTGCGGCGATCGCGTCACCAGGAGAGTTGATGTTCAGCCTCTGACCATTCAAGAAGACTACGCCACTCGTCTTAGGGTCAGCGCCAAAAATCAGTCGCGATAGTTCTGTCCTACCCGCACCCACAAGGCCTGCTAGACCTAGCACTTCTCCTGCATGGACCGCAAAACTAGCAGGTTTCACCTTGCGCCCATCGCTCATGTTTTTCACTTCCAGAACCACCGGACCTGGCGTACTTTGCCGTTGGTGCTCATAGAAGTCTTGCATGGCGCGACCGACCATCATCTGCACCAGGCGATCGGGAGAAATTTCGCTGCGAGTCAAGCTACCAATGTATTGCCCATCTCGTAGAACGCTGACTCGATCGGACAAAGCATAGATCTCTTCCATGCGGTGACTGATGTAGATAATGGCAATGCCATCACTCCGTAGCCTCCGAATCACCTCAAACAGGTGTTCGGTCTCCCTGTCAGACAGAGCTGCTGTCGGCTCGTCCATCACCAAAATGCGGCTGTTGTCCTTGAGGGCGCGGGCAATTTCTACCTGCTGCTGTTCCGCGATCGCAAGATCTCCAACGATATCGTGCGTGGTGAAACTAGCTCCCAAAGTTCTGAGCACTTGGGCCGCTTCTCGTTCCATACCGTCGCGATCGAGAAATGGACCTCGCCGCAACTCCCTGCCCATGAACATGTTTTCGGTCACGGTCAAGTTGGGCGCGACATTCAGCTCTTGATAAATCAGGTTGATGCCCGATTGTCTGGCGATCGCTGGATCAGTAATGTTGACGGGACGACCGTTGATCAAAATCTCGCCTTCGTCCGCAATATAAGCGCCCGCTAAGATCTTCATCAACGTGCTTTTGCCAGCCCCGTTTTCCCCCATCAGGGCATGAACTTCTCCGGGATAGATGGTGAGGTTCACGCCTTGCAGCGCCGGGACACCATGAAATCGTTTGGTGATGCCTCGCATTTCCAGGAGTGGAGTGGCGATCGCTCCTTCTGGAGATGAGGCTCGGATGTCGGTGGTCATCAGTAGCTCCTAAATCAATCTCACTGCCAGCCTGGGTATTCGCTGACGTTCTCTCGCGTGATTAGCTTGACTGGAATCAAAATGTCGGGGTTGGCAGGTTTCTTGCCATGCAAAATGTCATTACCCACTTGAACAGCCTTGCGAGTCATGCCCAGGGGGTCTTGAGCCGCCGTCGCGACAAAGAGACTGTTAGGGTCTTCGATCGCTTCTTTAGCTTCTGGTGCGCCATCCACGCCCACAATGAAAAACTCACTGCGCTTGGCTTGGCGAGCTGCTAACTCTGCCCCGACTCCCGAAGGATCGTTAATCGCAAACACAGCATCGATTTTTGGGAAAGAGGTGAGCAAGTCGCTCATCACTCTCAGCCCACCATCTCGACTGCCTTCGGCGTTCTGGTCTTTGGAAAGAATTTTGATGTTGGGATATTTGGCCAAAACCTCTTCACAGCCATCGACTCGCTCAAACACGGAGTTGACCGGAGGGCCATTGACGATGACGATGTTGCCTTTCCCTTTCAGGCGATCGGCGATGTATTGGCAACTCACTTGTCCCGCTTGGACGTTATTGGAGGTGATGGTGGCATCTACGCCTCCCTCGGCTCCTGTATCTACAGCGATGACGGCAATGCCCGCTTGTTTAGCTTTCTCTACGGCTGGAGCAATGCCTTTGCTATCCCCCGCGTTGAGGACGATCACGTCGGTATCAGAAGCAATGAAATTTTCGATCTGGTTAAATTGCTGGTTAAGGTCATAGCCGCTGGATACTAGCGTGACTCTGACATCTTCACCGCCAATTCTTTTGGCCTCCTCTTCCGCACCTCGCCCCATGAGAACGAAAAAAGGATTACTCAAATCGCCCACGGTGACAGCGACAGATTTCAGCTTCACCGCTTCCTTGCTTGGGTTGCCCTGATTGCCTTCAACCGCTAATCGGTTATTTGGGGCAGCCGGTGAGCAAGCCACAAGCGCACTACTGGCGAGACTCAAAGCGCCAGCAGCGATCGCCACTCTCTTCACGTTCATCTATTTCCACCAACTCATTAAGAGAGCCAACAGAGTATAGATCTGTAAATTAATCAAAAGCATGAGCTAGCTCTGAATCATTCAGACCTAACTGAGAGGCATTTGAGCTTCTGCAATTTCAACTCTTCCTAATATTTTGTTTTTGATTTAGAGAAGAGCGCTATTAGCTCCAACTAATTGAATGCCTTAACTGGATACAGAGTTATCTCTGCACCTCAAAGCACTAAATTATTTACTTATGTTAAAACACGTTTAGAAGTGTTTAATCTCGAAATTGCCTTTAGCTAAAACTGCTAGAAGACGTTGCTATCAAACTGACAGATTTATATTCGAAATGACCCTTTACTTGTTTATCCTCCGCTTTTATAAAAACATCCCGCATCTATCCAATGGCCTAGTTAAGAGTAGTTACTAAACTTTACAGCCGCTGACTTAATTTAAGACCTAGCTGTGTTTAACTACTTAATTATTCGGCCTCTTCAGCATACTCATCCAGGACGCTATCAGATAGATGATCCAGATGTTTCAGCTTTGATAGTTCTTGAAAGCTATCGTATGAGATATAAGTGCAACTCTCTGATAAAGGGCCTCGATCCAGTAGCGAGAAAACTGGACGTCTAATTTCCTGGAAAACTTTTTCACGTCTTTCCGTAGGAGCTACGATATAGAGCTTAATATCCATATTAGGCTGGAGCGCTAAAAGATCTGCCATGCGAAGAAGACCCGAATAAATTGAGGTTGTATGCTCCACCTCAAAAGCACGTACAATAGCTCTTCCTTTCAACCATAAAACATCAATTTGTTCAATCGTTTTCAGGGTTATTTCATCATAATTAAGCGGGAGCATCTTTAATACTGACTGCTCTGTGCTTTTCCGTTCATTCAAAACAGCAGTCCTATCATTTTTAGGAATCCAAATCTTCATTCCCATTCAGGAGCCAATGTTGCTAATAAGAGATTGAATCTTAACTGACTCACGGATAGAGATGGGTTCTTGTGCAGAAGCTTGAGAGATTACCTCTATGTCTTCTGGGACAGACACAGATATAACTTTATCCAATCTACGAATTTGGTGGTCGATGAATTTCTGATATTCACGTTCATCAAATTCAAATAGTTTTTTCTTAGATACTTGAGTTTTAATCATTTTCTCAAGTAATTTACCATCATATCCTTTAGCTGACCTAAGCTACTTCTGATTTTTCCTGTCCATGTGGATGAGTTCTTATTATGATCTTTGGTGAAAGATAATGAGTTCCAGAGCTCATCTTCGTGAATAGAAATAGCTGCTTCCCTTGCTAGCCAAGCTAGCGGCTTGACTTTAAAGCGCACTACAAAGGGATCATTTTCCTCATAGATAGGAGTGTTATCTTCAAAGGCTGTGCTCATTACCTCAAGCACACCTACCCATCGTGACAGTTTAGTCATGTAACAGATAAACTTATCTCCAATGGCAATGTTCTGAGCAACATTCTTATGCCTTAGCCGAAAACCAGATATATTCATTTCGGTTTGGCTAAAAACTTCGTAAGTTGTAGGAGAAAATAAGTTTAGGAAGTAAGCCATAAATAGAATAGGTTTAATTGATTAATAATCTATAACTGTCACTTCTTAGTCCAATGTCTAATCATATTCTTGTCCAGCTATCTTTCAAGATTTCTCATCCCAGCCCCGGCGTATGAATGAGATAGGAAAAATTACTGCTAATTTTGCTTAATATATCCTCTATAACTGTACTCACTGCAAAACTCTAACTACTTTAGGTAAGTACAATGTAATTACAGGACTAAAGCTATGGCAATATAGGGACTTATCTCAAAAGTTAGCGATCGTCTTCTCTTAAAGAAAAGAACGATCGACAAACCTAAAAAATAGATCTGAAAATTAGGTGATACTTTTATATTTTCAACTATGCTTCATCAACGGTTTCCTCTGGCAGGGCAGCGATCGCGGCTAGGATACTTGCAGCATTTCCTTTAGGAGCATTAGCCTCATTCGTATTCGTAATAATGACAACTTGTACTTCTGTGCCTTCCGGTAGCTCAACAGGCTGAGTTAGTCTCAAAACACCTTGCTCATAAATAGCCGTAATCGTTTTCATACACCTTCTCCAATGTTACTTAATGAGCTGAAAGCTTTTTAATAATAGCTATTCAGAAAACATCTCTGTCAAAACCGTCAAAACTAGTTTTTGTGTAGTAGCACTAATGCGACCAAGCCGTTTTACAAGCCGTACTTTATCAACCGTACGAAGTTGATCCAAAACGATTTGACCATCTTTGCCCTGAAAACGACAAGCTACCCGTGTTGGATACTCCCGTCCTTTTGTCGTCATCGGTGCAATGATCACAGTACTGATATTTCGGTTCATCTCGTCTGGAGACACGACTAAACAGGGACGAGTTTTTTGAATTTCACTGCCGATAGTGGGATCGAGATTTACCAGATATACATCAAAGCGCTTAGCTACCACTCCCACTCATCCGCATCCCAACTCGTTAGGCTTGTTGCTTCTTGATCTAGTAATTGACCGTCTCCTTGCTCAGCCATCTTCTGAAACGCCTCATCCCAGCCTTGGCGTACAGATCGGGCAGGACGAATGATGAGTTGGTTTTGCTGCACCTCTAGTTCCACTTCATCACTGAGATGCAATTGCTCTAGTAGTAACTTGGGAATCCGAATTCCTTGAGAATTGCCGATTTTGATGATGCGAGTTTTGACAACTGGGTTCACTGAAATACTCTGTTGACTGTCAGTAAGTACAGTGTACGTACAGAAATAGAGCTACGACAACGCAAGAACCCATCTCAAAATTAGCGATCGCTCCTCTCCATCAGAAAAGAGCGATCGCCTAATATCACGAACTAATTTAGGAATGAAGTCTTAAGCAGGAATTACAATGTCGGGCTTGGTGCTTTGAACGATCGCAAACAGCTCAGCTTGCTCAGCAGCAGGTACCGCAAACTTGTCTAGCGTTTGTTGAAAATCGTCTAAAAAGGACTCCCATTCCTCTGCCGTAATTTTAAGATGAGCGTGAGAATCGTGCATTGAGCGACCGCTATATTGTTGAGGGCCACCTGTTGCCCAGCAGACCATTTCCGTCACCAAATATTTGAATCCAGACCTGGAAACGCGATGGTGGGCTTCATCAACTAATGGGTTGGAGTTGAGGCGTGGGTCATCCATGATGCGATCGATAAAGTCATCTACAACCGTGGCAATGCTGTACACACCACCGAGCCGCTCGTAGAGAGAAGTTGCTTGAGATTGCATAGTTGGTTCTCCTGGGGGTTGATGCTTATTGTTCCCGACAGCAAAGGCAGGTATCCGAACGCTTCAAGCAATGCAACAAGCGATCGCCTTAGGACTGCGGGTGATATTCTCGCTGGATTTCTTCTAAGGCTTGGCGCAGATCATCGGCATGGAACCAGCCGACAAAACCACCATAGAGACATTGGCCTCTGGGACTGGCGACGAACACATGATCCACTCCAAACGGATTTTTCCAGGTGCGAATTGTAGTGCCATCCTCAAAAGTTAGGGTGACTTGCGATCGCTCAAAGTCGCGACGGTGAGCATCAGTCATACCTGCCACCAAACGCAAGCGCTGAATCAGGTGCCCACTCAACTCAGATTCCTCAGTCGCTTCGCCCCAGAAATCTCGAATGGCAGTGGCAACAGCGGGGTGATTTTTCAGCGTGGCATGAGGCAAGCCGTAGATACAGACGAATTTGGCATGGCGAAACTTGCTCGACTCGACCGGAATCGTGCCGTCGCTTCCACCGTCATAATCTCCCGCGATCGTCAAAGTCGGAATCACAGCCGCGATCGTCTCAGCAATGGTGCGGCGGTTTTTCCCCAAGTCGCGAGCAATACCTAACCCAAACTGCAATGGATCGAAAATGCGACCCAAGTCTGAACCACCTACGGGAGAGGCCACTAGCACCAACGAGTCTACCTGCGACCACCATTCAGGATGACGATTCAGCACTTCTAGCCAAATCAAGCCGCCCATTGAGTGCCCAATAATGCGGATGGGAGTTTCAGGGTAAGTCGCCAGCATATTGATCGCGGCTTGCTCCACATGCTCAATCAAAGGCTCAATCCGCAGCCAAGTTTTAACAAAACCAAGATTTGGCGTCACAACTTTAGTCTGAGGCGAAGCGAGGCTCTGAGCCAGAGCTGTAATCTCCCGACTGCTATCCGCCCAACCATGCTGAGCATAAAGAATAAAGTCTGGTGTCTCGCTCACCTCATACTCCTTTACTCGGTGGTAATCAGTTGGCGGATCATCTGAGCCGTTGCAGGAGCCAACAAAACTCCATTGCGGTAATGACCTGTAGCCAGTAAAACATTACTGTAACCTGGCAGCGGCCCAATGATTGGAGCAGGACGGCCTTCCGGACGTGGGCGCAAACCAGACCAAGTTTTGAGTACAGTGGCTTTAGCTAAAGCAGGACAGAAGGCGATCGCTTGCTCCAAAACTGTTTGCAATTGTGCTTCATCCGCCACAATTTCCTCAGCAGCAGCAAATTCGACGGTTGCTCCTACCCAGTATTGATTCGAGCCTAGAGGCACAATATGCACATCGTCGCCTGTAATCACAGGTTGCTTTTCCAGGATACCTAGGGGTTGGTCGAGTTGCAGATGTAGCGCTTGACCTAAAACTGGACGAATTTCAATCGATTGTTGCAGAGCCGCAGTTAGGGGTGTGGAGCCTAAGCCCGCTGCCACGACCAACCAATCAATCTCAAAGTTTCCCGCTGTCGTTTGTAACTGAGCACAAATCTGTGAATTGTTGGAGCCAGGGCTACAAGTGACGGTCTCTACAGCAGCATTAAAGTGAAACGTCACACCGTTGCGTTCGGCAGCCGTGACCAAGGCGCGTGTGAGAGCCACCGGATCGACTTGGCGATCGCGAGGTGAGTAGATGGCCGCACTGATCGAATCCGGGTTGAGATAAGGGTACTGATTCGGAAGCTGAGCCGCATCCAGAATCTCTAGCGGCCAGCCTTGACTTTTTCGGGTTTCAGCCAAGGTTTGCCATTTAGCGAGGTCTTCCTCGGCAAAACACAGCTTCAAAATACCGTTGCGATTCCAGGGAATATTGCAACCTGCGATCGCCTCTAGTTCTGGAATTAACGTTTCGTACCGCTGCATACTGGCAAGCCGCAACTGCCAAGCTTTACCCTTCACTTTGTGGCTAATGATGCCCATTAGCACACCCAAGGCAGCTCCCGTTGCGGCTTGAGCAGGAAGTTGGCGATCGAACACAGTGATCGTCAATCCTGGTATTTGGCTGAGTTCGTAGGCGATCGCAGCTCCCACGACCCCACAACCCACCACAGCAACACGACTCATAGATTTCGCTTCAAAATTAAGAGCCTAGGATGCCACATTCAAAACCCCTCTCCCACGGGAGAGGGGTGTGGGGAGAGATCTTTTTTCTAGCTGTTGGGCACGAGTTGGAAGAAAGCGTCAAAGTCTTTCAACGCTTCCGCATAGTTGCGAATCGCTTGACGATAATCGCCGTTTTGAGCCGCTTCATCGATTTCTTCTAGGTGAGTAAAAATGTCTTGAGCAGCTTGCCGCGCTTGCCCTTGAGCATCGGGCAGTAAGTTGCGAGCCAAATTTCCCATTCTGATCCGCAACTCTCCTAGAGGACCGTGAATAAAGCCGCGAACATCGATCCATTCACGATTTTCGATTAGAGTTGCCAACTCTGGCATGCGACCGCGAAGGGCAGTGATACCAGAGGCATAACTTTGGATGCGCTCGACTTGAGTGGGGCTGTAAGTCAGGGTTTTGGTGCTGGTGGGGCTACTGCAACTGACGAGAAACGCTGTGACGAAGGCCAGTGCTAGAGCCAAAATTGACCGATAGTGTCTCATAACTCTACTTGTTTACCACTTGCAAAATTAATTGCCTTGTTGATTAGAACCTATCCCAAAACTCAAATCAGTTTTTAGAGAGGCGCTTAGGGGGCGACCATTTATAATTTTCGTAAAGAAATATATCTCAAGACTGTACTCAAAGTCTTCTTCCTAAATAAAGACTGCGAGATCTTAAGGCAGCGATCGCCTAAATCTAACTAGCATCTCAATCCTAGCTAGGCTCAATGACTTTGACGACGTAGGAAAGGTAATAGCACCTCATTCACCTTTTCATACCAGTCTTCTTGCGCATAGTGTCCCACTTCCTCTAGTTTTACTAGCTCTGCATCAGGAACCGCTTTAGTAAAGTTTTCGGCCATGCTAAACGGCAACCAAGGATCGGACATGCCCCAAGCCACCAAAATAGGCCGCTCCCAGTTAGCAAAGCCTGGCTCAATTTCTGCGGTGGCTGTTGGCAGTTGTAAGTTGCGTAGCGTATATAGCAGCGATCGCCCCGCATCCGAGCTTTTCAGGAAAGGCCGCCGATACACATCCAAATCTTTGTCAGCCACCTGGTAAGGCCCACCCCCTTCCAACAATCGATCCACTAGCAAGGGGTCTTGCGTCATCATGTCACCCACCAAGGGCAATCCCATTTGTTGGATTTTCCAAGGCAGCTTTGCAGTGGTAGAGAGCGGCGTATTGAAAATAGCCAAGCGCTCGATCTGGTCAGGATTTTGTAAAGCGTAGCGGAGTCCTACAGCTCCCAAAAAACCTTGCACCACCAAGGAAAACCGTTCCACTTCCAGCGCTTGCACCAGGTCTGCCAAAGCACTGACAAAAGCATCAGGCGTGTAAGCAAAATCTCGCTTATCTGGCTTGGCAGAAAAGCCAAACCCAGGCCAATCTGGTGCGATCGCGCGAAAACCTTGCTCGGCTAAAGCAGGCAACACCTGCCGCCAACTGTAACTTTGGGAAGGAAAACTGTGCAGCAGCAGCACTGGCGGCTTATCCGTTGAGTTCATCGGGTTTGCTTCTCGGCAAAACCATTTCAACGGCCCTACTTCAACCAAACGCTCCTCAACTGCCACAGCTTTTCTCCCACAAGCTCAAGTGGTCTGAGCTTACCGCTGAACGGTAGCCTAAACAAGCTGGCGTTCCTTGGAGATGCGTGCTTAGTGAAACGCATCTTAGCCTGCAAAGACTTTTGGTTTCACTCTATTTGTAAAAAAATATTAATAATATGGCATGTAAAGCATTTTGTAACTTTAGATACAGAAAAATTTGTTATATTGATTAAACAACCCATAAATGCTCAGATCGATTCATCTAATTGGAGAACTATTTATGTCTGCTCAAGATCAAGCTCGTGCTTTAATGATGCGCCACCACCACTTGATCAAAAATCGTCAGCAATCGATGCTGGGTCGTGCCGCGGCAGAAGTAGGGATGCCTGCTGAAGCATCAGAGTACTGGAACCATATTCAAGGCAAAGCTCATCCCTCTTTCCGAGCTTCCTACGATCGCAGTCACGCTTCCCTCAGTTAATTGACGCCAGACGGCTCTGTTTCCTGTTTATTTGGGCTTTTGTTGATTGTTTATATAAGTAGAAACACTTTGTTGAGGTCTAAGTTGATTAGCCTTCAGCTAGTCAGTTCCTATTAGAATGACTGCATCAAACTTAAAAAGGGCGCTTTCCTCAGTGGGAGAGCGCCCTTAAAACTGTTATAAATTGCGGCTGTAAAGCTGAGCACACAGACATGAATTCAGGAGGGCGATCGCTTTACTCCAAAGCCCGGATTAGAAGTCTGCATTTGTTAAGGCTGGTCTTGGAGAGCTTTCAAGTCATGCTCTACCATCAACTCCACCAACTCTTGAAAAGAATGCTGAGGCTGCCAGCCTAATTGATTGCGGATTTTGTCGATACAGCCCATTAACTGGACAGGCTCATCAGGTCTGTAAAAGGCAGGATCAACCGAAACATAATCTTCCCAGTTCAAATTCACGCAGCTAAAGGCGCATTCCACCAACTCCCGCACGGAATGAGTCTCACCGCTAGCAATAATGTAGTCATCTGCTTCTTGCTGTTGCAGCATCAACCACATCGCATAAACAGCATCTTTGGCATAACACCAATCTCGTTTCGCATCAAGATTCCCTAGCTTCAGCTCATTTAGCAAGCCCAGTTTAACGAGGGCCGCTGCTCGCGTGATCTTGCGAAACACAAATTCTGCCCCTCGCCTAGGAGATTCGTGCGTATACGTAATGCCGCAGCAAGTGTAGAGATTGTACTGCTGGCGGTAATTCACGCTCATCCAGTGAGCATAGGCTTTGGCTACCCCATAGGGATTCCGAGGCCGAAAAGCGGTGCGCTCTGTTTGCGGAGATTCATCCGGTTGACCGAAGACTTCGCTGCTAGAAGCTTGATAAAACCTAGCATCCGGTTTGCAGCGGCGAATGGACTCTAGAAGCCGAGAAACGCCTAGCGCCGTATACTCAGCCGTCAAGGAAGGCTGGGTCCAAGAAGTAGGAATATAGCTTTGAGACGCAAGATTATAAATTTCGTCTGGTTGCGCCTCAATAATGGCATCCATCAAGGAGCACTGGTCTAGTAAGTCTCCAGAAAGGATTTTAATGTCATCGGAAAAATGACTAATACGACTAGAATTACCAGAACTAGAACGACGGACCAAGCCGAAAACTTGATATCCCTTAGTTAAAAGTAGCTCGGCAAGATAGGAACCGTCCTGTCCTGTAATGCCAGTGATTAGTGCAGATTTAGAAGACATAAATGAGGCAACTGCTGTTTGTGCTTCAGAATACGAAGAATGGAGCTGTATTGTTAGTAGCTACTAATCTATTACACAATCTGCAAGGTGCTTAAGTTCAAAGGCGGTAATCTTCATATTCCCTTGTTAAATGAGGGCTATAGCAGGGGTCATGTTTAATGAAGCTTTGCCATTTAGCTCTGAAATAAGCTAAATCTGGTTCGCAAACTTTATCTTCCTTCGACTCATAATGGTATAGAGCAACGTGAGGCAAATATATGTTTCTATATCCTTGCTCTACCATCTTTAAACATAAGTCTACGTCGTAATATTGATGGGTTAATTTTTCATCAAAGCCTCCAATTTGCTCATAAACTTCTCGCTTACACATGAGGCAAGCACCAGAAACAGCGGAGAAGTTATTGATGGCTTGAATTTGAAACATATAACCTGAAGCTGTTGCAGGCAGATACTTGTGGTTACAGCCTACAGCATCACGAATGCCGACAATTAAGCCAGCATGTTGAATGGTGTCATCGTCATATCGCAATAAAGCTCCAACTGCGCCAATAGATTGTCTCTGTGCCTGTTCTAGCATGGCACCAATCCAATCTGGAGTAATCACTGCTGTATTGGCATTTAGAAATAGTAAATAGCTGCCTTGAGCTTGACGAGTTCCATAGCGGCTGAGGCTAGAACTAGAACAAGGCTTAGAAAGCTGATGATGTTTAAACTTTGTTGGTTCTTTAGCTTGCCACTGAGCAAGAAGGCGATTTGTATCTTGAGAAACAGTGCGATCGCTAACAACAATCACTTCATAGTTTGGATAAGTACTTTTTGCAAAAATAAATGTTAGACAGTTTTTAATAAAAATTTGGTGCTCACTAGTTACTGGGATGATAATACTAACTAGATTTTGCTCTGGTAGCTGATAACGAATATGATAAATTCCTAAAAAGCCAGGTGCATCTAGGACTTTTCCAGGCTCTCCACGGCGCTCAATCGATTCTTCTAGGGCTTTTTGAGCTGCAATGTAAGCGTAAGGTTTGACACCTTCCTCACCAGTGGCTGTAGATTCGGGATGGATTCTCCAGCAGTAAAGCACCTTGGGAATATGAAAGACTTGATTCGTTTTTTCAGTAAACCTTAGGACTAAATCATAATCTTGGCTGCCTTCATAACCCACACGAAAGCCACCGATTTGGTTGAGTAAAGAACGCCGATAAACTCCTAAATGACAGGTGTACATGCGAGATAAAAAGGAGTCTGGACACCAGTCAGGTTTAAAGGCAGGTTCTAGCAGTTGGCCTTGCTCATTCAGCTTATTTTCATCTGAGTAGATCATGTCTGCTTCAGGATGCTGATTGAGCAACAGAGCTACTTCATATAAAGCATCTGGCGTTAGCAAATCATCATGATCAAGAAGTGCAACAAACTCTCCTGTGGCTATTTCTAAAGCTGAATTAGAAGAGCGAGAAATATGACCATTTTCGTCCCTGAAAACCACTTTGATCCTGGGGTCTTGAGCAGCATATTCTTTCAAGATCTCTTTTACATGAGGCTGTGTAGAGGCATCATCAGCAATGCACAATTCCCAATAAGGATAAATCTGGTTTAGAACTGAGGCGATCGCCTCTCGCAAAAAAGTTTCTGGCGTGTTGAAAACGGGCATCAGCACGCTAATGGTTGGCTGATAACGAAACACCTTGAATGTCTCAGCCATTTTGGTTAGATCAGCTGCTCGCGGAAAGTTCTTATTCAGCCATTGCTGATAAGTAGGGTTAGCGCTCACAGGCACTTCTAAAGCAGGTTGCTGCGATTCAGCCACAAGTGAGTCGCTAGCAAGCTTGAAATAAAGCTTCCTAAAAATTCTTGCTAGGACCGGATTCAAGCCTTCAGTTTTGAGCAGGAAGAGTAGTCGAGGAACTCGCTCTAGCACACGTTTAGAACGTAGTACAGAATTTTTTAGCATTGGTCTAACCTCTGCATTTAGTTTATTCCTTCGTCAGGATTTCTTGTAGCTTGGCAGTAAATGCTTCCTTAGAACCTTCTGCTTCGATCCTGCGTAAAATATTAAACCTCAGTTTCTCCCATAACTCAGCGTCGGTATATAACTGGACGCACTTTTGAGCAAACTCATTCGGGTCGTCTGCAACTAGCAACTCTATGCCGTCTTGCCAACCTAGCTGAGCGGCAATCAGTGAGGTCGTGACCACTGGCAGTCCATGAGAAGCGGCCTCATAGATTTTCAAGGGAATCCCGGCAGCAAAGCGAGTGGGGACAACAAAGAGACGAGCGCGGTTGTAGTAGCTCTCCAAGTTGTTCACTCGGCCCATCACCTGGATGTGGTCATTAGCTAGGTTGAAAACCTTTTCAGAGCTGTTAAACCCAACAATTTTGAACTTTAAGTCTGCGTCTAGCTGCGCTTGAATTTGCGAAAATACTTGATCGGCAAACCAAATCACTGAGTCTGCATTGGGGCTGAAATCATCATGAATAGCCCCAACAAATAAAATGTCAGACCGTTGCTTAAAGGAATTTTCAGTGGGACGTAAAGCTACTGTGTGGCTCAATGTATGAACGGTAGGAAATCCACACTCAGCAAATTTCTTACTTTCCGGTTCTGAAACCGAAATAACTGAGCTAACGCCTGCGGCTAACTTGACTTCATCTTGAATTAAAGTGTCAATCTCAGCTTCAGAAACTTCTTGGCCATTCAATCGGCGATAAGCCACTTCCCGTAAGGAGAAGAGCGCTTCGGCATCGTAAATAACTTTGGTATTGCTGAATAATTCGGGATGCCCTGTGAAGATGGGTTGAAAGATTTGCATGTTGTGAGGGCGGCTAATAATGATGGCCTCATAGTAGCCAGCTCGTTGCTGCAAAAATTCTGCCAGCTTGGGCCTACCGTGCTCGGTCATCACCTCTACGACTTTAGGGATGTCCCGATAAACTGTATCCCAGTCTCCTTCATCAATTAGATCATTGAGAGGATAAAAAGTGACAGTGTAACCTAGCTCAATTAGAGATAGAAGAATTTCTCTGGCTCTGGGATAACCAGCACCTAAGAAGGCATGGGGAACTCGGTCATCAATGAAAAGGACACGGGGCTGCTTGTTAGCTGTGGTGCGAGCCAACAAGATATTAGCGGGGTCTGGTAAGTGGTGAGTTTGCAAGCGATCGCGATGATTGTTGACAAAAATCTCACGATTTTTAGCCTGTAACTGTAAAGCAGCATCACTCGATTTTGAACTAGCAAATTCGAAGTGTAGGATTACCGCATCGGGGTCGTAAACTACACGTTTGCCTGAGCGCCATAATCGTAAACAGTAATCTGCTTCTTCGTAGTAGGCAGGCTTGTAATCTTCGTCGAAGCCGCCCATTTGCAAAAAGAGTTCTCGACTCGTGAGGAGAAATGCGCCAGAGCAATAATCTACGTCGCGCCCAAACATGTACTCGGGAGCAAACGGAGAGTCGCCTCGGCCATATCCTAAACAAGAGCCATCTTGCCAGATAATACTTCCAGCTTCTTGCAAACTGCCATCCAGTAGCAAAATCTTGCCCCCTACAGCGCCGATGGCCTCTGCACTCTCAATCGTTTTGACCGCAGAGGCAATGCTGCCGGGGAGGACTTGGGCATCATTGTTCAGGAATAATATGTATTTTCCTTGAGCAACTTTAGCGGCTTGATTACTTGCTAGTAAGAAGTGATGGTTTTCACTATTGCGAATAATCCTGGCACCTTGAATGCGATCAAGAAGCACGCTAGTCTCATCAGAAGAAGCATTGTCAACGATGACAACTTCGAAGGAGTTATAAAAGTTTTCGGATAAAGACCGTAAGCACTGGAAAGTTAGCTCGGCTCTATTATATAAAACTAAAATAACTGTAACTAAAGGAGTTTGGCTGGTAGGAAGTTGTAGCTTTGCTCCTGATGCTAAAAAGCTCTTTAAGACATGCTTGTATGTAGTGGTTACAGTCTGTTTGTGGCGTTCTAACTCTAAAGGAACGACTGCTTTTGGTGCGGATTGAGTCGTTGAACCCAAATTCAATCCAGGGAGATTCTCGATCGCGAATTTGAACTCTTCGGAGGGTTCAACCCGCAACACTTTCTTAAAGTTCATCCAGCGATCGCGCAATTTCCAAAACTTGCTGGTTTGCATGGCCGCAATAACGGTCTGGGAGTATTCCAAACGGCCATGAGTTTGTTGGAGCTGAGATTGTAGCTGGTCTAAATCAGTTTCTAGCTGTTGAATTTGGACCTGCGATCGCTGCTTTTCTGCCTCAGCGTCTCGGATTTGAGCCTGCGATCGCACAAGTTCTACTTGAGCTTCTTGAAGCTGAGCTTGGGCCTGCTCTAGCTCAGCGTAAGTAGCTTGTTGTGCCTGTAATCGGCTGAGCTCTGCCTGAGCTTCCTGGAGCTGGGCTTGGGACTGTTCCCACTGAGCATAAGTCTCGTGCAGATGTGCCTGCGATCGCTCTAACTCTGCTTGGGATTGCTCCAGCTCTGCCTGAGTTTGGCGTAGTTGTGCTTGGGACTGTTCCCACTGAGCATAGGTCTCGTGTAGATGGGCCTGTGATCGCTCCCATTCCCCGTAGGTGTGATGCATTTGAGCTTGCGACTGCTCTAGCTCAATTTGCAACTGCTGTAGCTGAAGCTTTGATTCGCTCAGCTGCTCCGTCAACGTAGAACACCTTTGGACTAAAGCTGAGTTTCTACCCTCTAGGGAAAGCGGATATGCTTTCAAAACAAACTGTAAAGTATCTGACTCTTCTGCTTGCTCAACGATTTGTAAGGTACTTTCGTCAAACTCTTCTCTCACTACATGGGGTATGAGAGGGGACGGAAAGAAAACCGGAAGTTTTGTGCGCTCAAGGCAATCTACAAAATATCCCGTATCTTCAAATAATTTTTTGACTGTTTCATGGGTAAAAAATCTAAGATGAGTATCATCCAGGATGCCAAGCTGGCTATATTCAAATCTCCCTTTCAAGAGCGCTAGTCGAATTGCTCCATGACTAATGTTTGGAATCGAAGCAACAATATAGCCATCTGGTTTTAAGAGCTGGATTGTCGCTTTTAGTAATTGCCAAGGATTTCGAAGGTGCTCTAAGACATCTCCAAAAACAGCTACGTCAAACTTCTTTTCAGGCAGAATCTCAGCTAGAGAAACTAGATCTAAATCGGCGACAATAACCTGTTCACAATAATTTTCAGCCGTTTTTGCCGCTTCTGGGTTAACTTCAATTCCTGTAACTTTGCAGCCTCTCTTCGAAAGAAATTGAGCTAAGTATCCTGTGGCACAGCCAAAATCTATGACATGTTTATTGTTGCCAATTAACTGCAACATCTTCTTGTGGCTGTTGTTCTCATCCAAAGCTTCTTCAGTGATCCCTTCCACAGCAGGATAATCTTTCGCCCAACCACTACTCATATAACCTATCACCTTAATTCTTTTAAGATATGAATTTTATGACACAACGACAGGTAGCTTTTTCTGAATAACGCTAACAGCCATTGGTTGATCAACCAAGGCATAAATCTGCTTACCTGTATTGGGAGGTAGTACTTGAAAAACTAGAGCATTATCGATCCAATCAAAAGTGATTGATGAATAGTTTTCTGAGCCTGCCACAGTCAAACTATAAGAGCCCGTTCTCAATGGCAATTTAAAGCGAAACTTAATTTGTAATTCTTCTCCTGCCTCCAGTTTGCCAATGCGTAAATCTTCCTCAAAGGTGTTACTACCGATAATTTCATTGCCATTTTTGTCGCATACATAAAAGCCAACAATACAACCCTGGAGGGGCTCATATACCTTCAATCCGATTAGCAAAGTTACTTCTTCGTTAAAGCCAAGGATAGGAACTTCACCAGCGTATTCTTCAAATTGATCTAACAACTTTATTTCTTCGATCAAAGCTTTGCGATTACCGCGACGGGCTGCTTTTTTCTTGGTACTTTCATCAGCCTCAATTACACTTTCGCTCTCAACCGGAGTACTGCATTCCCTGACTGGTTCCACCTCAGGTAGAACCTCTGTAGCTGGTGAGTTATCAAGGTCGGAAGGGAGATCATCTGACCTTAACTCAGGCTTATCTGGAGCCAGATTCAACTCCAGCTCAGTCACCAGCTTCATGTAGCCGATAATGACTTGATTAGGAGAACCTGAAGTGTACATCTTGCCATCATGAACCATGATGGCTGAGCTACATAAAGTTTTGATGGCACTGGCATCGTGAGAAACGAATAGTGTTGTGATGCCAGATTCCATGAGAGCTCTCATGCGGCGGATACACCGATGCTGAAAGACAATATCTCCCACCGCCAGCGCTTCATCAACAATTAAAATATCAGGGTCGACGTTAACAGCTACTGCAAATGCCAAGCGTACAAACATACCACTAGAGTATGTTTTGACAGGTTGATCAATAAACTCACCAATGTCTGCAAATCTAGCAATTTCATCAAATTTGTCTTCGATTTCCTTCTGACTCAATCCCAGAAGCCGACCATTAAAAAAAACATTTTGTCGGCCTGTGAATTCTGGATTAAATCCACTCCCCAGTTCTAAGAGAGCTGAAATGCGACCATTGACTTGCACAGCTCCGGTTGTTGGAGTCAGTGTCCCAGCAATAATTTGGAGCAATGTACTTTTACCAGAGCCATTGCGCCCGACCACGCCTAAAGTTTCGCCTTTGGGAACTTCAAAACTAATATCCTGTAGGGCCCAGAATTCCTCAGCTTTGCTCTTGCCGGGCAACAAAATCTCTTGCAGTCGGGCTACTGGATGAGGATATTTCTTAAAGCATTTAGAAACATTTTTGACTGAAATTGCAATTTCATTCATCGGGATGAGGGCTGCAAAAGCTACGAAAAAGGTTAGTTAGGTTGGGTACTTTGGAAAGCTGCTTAAGCTTTAAGCGGCCTTAAAGGACATCTGCGAAAGCTGGACGTAGCCTCTGGTAACACCAAAGACCTCCCAAAAAAACGACTAGAGACACCAGTGAAGCAGTGCCCCATTCACCCCAGTGATGGACTTCTCCGACTAGGACTAAATCTCGGTAAACCTCAACGATCGCAGTGAAGGGATTTAGCCAAAAAATCCAAGCTCGCCATTGTTCGGGAATAGCAGAGGCTGGATAAATAATGGGTGTTACGTAAAACCAGAGATTGAGGATCACTGCCAGCGTTTGAGGGATGTCTCGCAGAAAAACGGTGAAGCCAGCAAACAGGTACCCCAACCCTGCTGTTAATAGCAGTTGAGGGATCCAAACCAGTGGTAGTAGCCATAACGTGCTATGTATCGTCTGAGAAGTTATGGCAACCATCAAGATTAAGGCCATCAGGCCCAAGGTGCTTTCCAAGAAGAGGGATAGAACTGGAACCAACGGTAACAGTGCTAGAGGAAAGACGACCTTTTTGACTAGGTTAGGTTGAGTAATCACTGACGCTGCACCTTGGGCGACCCCAGTGGAAAAGGGAATCCAAGGAAGTAGCCCTGCGAACAACCAAAGGCCGAAGGTTAAATTGTTGTCAGGTAATCCTTGTATGCTCAGCTTGACCTTGAGGACAATTGAGAAAACATACGTGTAAATTAGTAGCTGAGAAATTTGGTTCAGCAAAGGCCACAAATTTCCCAAAACAGAACCTTTGTAGCGAGCTTCTAGATCTCGTTGCACCAGTGCTTTAAGCAGGTCTAGCTTGGCCCACCACTTGGGGGCAATTGGTAACCAACGAGCTAGGTTGCTAACTCGTCGAACTACTCCTTTCATTGGTCTGATCAACTTTCACGTCCTCACCCACTGCCTACACACCAAACATTGCTCAGCTCAAGGCTCTCGGTCTGTTTATGTTGCTAACTACGAAGCAATCTGCATTAGATCAAGATCGAATCCGTAATTTACTTCTTACCTATGAAGGTAGATCAAACGTCTGAGTTCCTGTCGCTGCGTGAAACACAGGGCTGGATAATTTGATCTAGGTTCTTGTAGCCTTGATCTGTGGTCCCGATAACATACCTTAAGTTAAGATTTTATTCAAATTCTGCCTTAAGTGCATCTAAAATTCTGAGGCCGAGTATGGGCTTGGTGATGCAATTACGCTAAGGCTTGCTGGAGAACCTGCTGAATGACTTGACGCTGCTCCGTGTCATAGCCCCAGCGATCTAAAAAGCTTTGGTATGGGCCTTGGCCAGCAGTGATGCTATTTACTAAACTTTGGCCTTTGACTTGCACTGCGGGTAATTGTAGTAGCCGAATTAAGCGCTCAGTGCGCGATCGCACGCGGTCAGACTCTTGGGCAGTCGCTTCATTTTGCTGGCGGCGATGGAATACGGCCATTGCAGCAGACATCGCTAAGTTTTTGATCAGCAACTCAGCCACTGTTTCTGGAGCAGAGCGCAGAGCCGTCAGAACTGCTGTATCCGGATTATCTGCTAGGGTGCCGGAATCGGTGAGATAAGTCACGAAAAAGCCACGAGCCCCTGCTTCGCTGCTGACTAAAGCGGCGATCGCCCGCTCTACTTCTGCGGCTGACAGGGTACCCTGTTCCATATGAGCTAATAGCGATTGTGTCAGGGCGATCGCTTGCTCAAACGTCATTCCTTCGGGAACTGTAAACACAGATGTCATTGTTTTGAGCGAATCTCTGAGTATGATGATACTCAACTATGGCAATTATCTCTTCTAAACAACAGCCATCGGAACCAGATCGGCGAACGGAAGGTAAGCCCCGTTCTCGTCAGGTTGCTGTTAGTAGTGGTCCCCTCTTGGCCACTGCCACGCCAGAGTCGCTGGTGCAACCTGAAGCTTGTCCTGAAGAAGCTGGCAAGCAGGAAGAACGGTTACGACCTCAGTGCCTGTCTGAGTATGTCGGGCAGAAAGATCTCAAGGAAGTCTTGGCGATCGCGATTCAAGCGGCCAAGGCTCGCGCCGAGACCTTAGATCACTTGTTGCTCTACGGGCCACCTGGTTTGGGCAAAACCACGATGTCGCTGATTTTGGCATCGGAGATGGGAGTCGCTTGCAAAATCACCAGTGCCCCCGCTTTAGAACGTCCACGTGACATTGTAGGGCTGTTAATCAATTTGCAGCCTGGAGATATTCTATTTATAGATGAAATTCATCGCTTGCCTAGGGTGACAGAAGAGATTCTCTATCCAGCAATGGAGGACTTCCGGCTAGATGTCACGGTGGGCAAGGGCCAGAGTGCCCGAACTCGTAGCATTCCGCTGCCACCTTTTACCTTAATCGGCGCTACGACACGAGTTGGCGCGTTAACTTCTCCGCTGCGCGATCGCTTCGGTCTGATTCAACGACTGCGCTTCTACGAATTGGATGAGTTGACTGAAATTGTGCGTCGAACCGGTCTGATTCTTCGCACGGATATTACCGATGAAGGGGCGGCTGAAATTGCTCGCCGTTCTCGGGGGACGCCACGAATTGCCAATCGACTGCTGAAGCGGGTGCGTGACTATGTAGAAGTTAAGGCAGCAGGCACTGTCACTCAGGCGATCGCGGCTGAAGCTCTGGAACTCTACAACGTCGATCCTTGTGGCCTTGACTGGACCGACCGTCGCCTACTCAGTGTCATGATTGAGCACTTCAATGGTGGCCCTGTTGGGTTAGACACGATGGCTGCTGCGACTGGGGAGGACTCCCAAACTATTGAAGAAGTTTATGAGCCATACCTGCTGCAAATTGGCTACCTAAATCGCACATCTCGGGGCCGCATCGCCACCACTGCCGCCTGGAAGCACCTGGGATATACTCCTCCAGATAGCCAGCTTCCTCTATTATCCTGAGCCTTTCATCTCCAAGGAAATCCAAGGAAAAGTTATGTTGAATTTCATCAAGAGAGCCAAGAATCTAGTTCCCAGTTCATCCACATCCCTGGCATCCCCTGAGCAAAATTCAGCATCTCTGTCCAATCCATCTGCTTCTGCCCTCGCAGAACCGGGCCTAAAACTGGATTCAGTTAATCCTGGTCAAGTTACAACTTTAGCGAATATCGATCCGGTGGATAGCCAAGGGCCTGAAGTGGAGCAGAAGAGTTTTGCCAAAATCAACCGAGAACTCATTGCCAACAACTATTTGACCGGAACAGGTATTGAGATTGGGGCCTTAAATCATCCCCTTTATGTACCCAGCAACGCTCAGGTCAAATATGTAGATAGAATGTCGGTTCCAGATTTGAGAACTCACTATCCTGAGTTGAATGCGGTAAATTTGGTCGAAGTTGACATTATTGACAACGGGGAATCCCTCACAACTATTGCTGAGGCGAGCCAAGACTTTGTCATTGCCAATCACTTTATTGAGCATTGCCAAAATACGATCGCATCGCTGTGTAGCATGCTGCGGGTGCTAAAAATCGGTGGAGTGTTGTATCTCGCTATTCCAGATAAGCGTTATACGTTTGACTGCGATCGCGCTGTGACCCCGGTTGAACACATCCTGAGGGATTACGAAGAGGGGCCAGAGTGGTCTAGAAGGCACCACTTTGAGGAGTGGACCCGAATCGTCAACAAAATCCAGGATGATCACGAGGCCGAAGTACAAACCAGCCACCTGATGGCGATCGACTACAGCATTCACTATCACGTTTGGACCCAAACAGAATTTCTAGACTTACTTCTGACAATGAAAAAGACGCTAAATCTAGCGTTTGAACTAGAATTATTTTGTAAAAATGGCGATGAGATGATCGTGATTCTGCGAAAGTCTGAAGCGTAAGTTCCAGACCTAAGAGTCACCAAGAATTGCTACAAAGTTTACAGAGTCAGTCGAGAGCTACCTCAATGCGATTAATATTGGCTTTGCTGTGCGGGCTATGGATCGGCATCGCTACTTGGTTGGGTAGCGGGGACTTGCCAACGGCTCAGGCTGCTACCTTGTCTGCATCCAGTCCTGCTGTGGAGATGCCGACGGAGGATGTACAAGCAGAAGTCAATGATTTGTTTCAGCAGGCGTTTGCTGCTACTAACGTCGGTGACTTTGCAACGGCTGAAACTTACTGGACTCAAATTCTCGATCGCCTGCCCAACAATGCCGCAGCTTGGAGTAATCGTGGCAATGCTAGGGTCAGCCAAAACAAGCTTGAAGCTGCGATCGCAGACTACAACAAATCAATGGAGTTAGCTCCAGATGCTCCAGACCCTTATTTGAATCGGGGCACGGCTTTAGAAGGGTTAGGACGCTGGGAAGACGCGATCGCAGACTACAACCACGTTTTAGAACTGGACCCCAATGATCCGGCGGCCTTCAACAATCGAGGCAATGCTGAAGCAGGGCTAGGCCAGTGGGAAAGGGCGATCGAAGACTATCGCCATGCTGCTGATTTAGCACCAGACTACGCCTTTGCACGAGCCAATTATGCCCTAGCAGCCTATCAAGCAGGCCAAACCGACGAAGCGATCCGCACGATGCGGAACTTGGTGCGGAAGTATCCTAAATTTGCTGATATGCGAGCAGCTCTGACTGCGGCCTTGTGGGTGCAAGGCAAGCGAGGTGAGGCTGAGAGTCAGTGGGTTTCAGCAGTGGGTCTAGATTCTCGCTACAAGGACGTTCAATGGGTTACGACAGTCCGACGTTGGCCACCCGCAATGGCGACGGCATTAGAAAAGTTTTTGTCTTTGAACTAAAAACCTGATTTGTCAGTTCGTCACGTTACTGTGAACCCATCAACTGTCGGATGGTGTCAGGTGTGAGTTGCTCAACCTGCTCAAAAACCGCGATCGCCCCTGCTTGTTTCAGCGTTGTAGCGTAAGCTTCTCGACGCTCTGAGGTGGTTTGGACATGAGGAGGCAAAATGCCAACTGCCAGCCAAGCGCGATCGGGTTGAATTTGCTGGGCTTTGGCGATCGTCTGCATGTCTGCAACGGTGTCCCCCACGTAGAAAACAGGGGTTGTTGCTGTAGCGGAGCCTTGGTTTTCCCAGTGCTCCACGGTTTGTAATAACCCAGTGGGGTCGGGCTTTCCGGGTGCGTCTTCCATTGCCACAAGTAGCGGCGACTTTAATCCCATGCGGGCTTGGAGAACATAGGTTGCAGAAATTCTAGTGGCACCGCTGAAAAAGCCCCAGCCGATATTGGCTTGGCTTAACTGCTCAATGTAAGCCGCACTCATCAGCAAAGGCTCTTGGCAGATATAGCCCGTCAAATAGTTGGGGTCTGGACCACGATAGCGACCCTGAAAAAACGCCACTATTTCTTCGTAGGTACAATCCAGCTCGTTTTGCCCTTGAGTTTGAGAATAGCGACGAATTAGCTCTTGTGAAGCCTCCCAATCATTATTCCAGATGCCTTCTGACTTGAGGGCATCCATATCCTCCGAAGAAGGGCGATAAGCCCCCTGGGTAAAGTGCTCGACGGTGTCTGCTAAGGCGCGACGGTACGAGCCACTCACGTCCCGCACGACGCCGTCAATGTCGAATACCACAATGGCATTGAATGCTGCTTCAGATGCTTGAGTCAATGATTCGCGCCTCCTAAGGTCAAGTCCCTGCAAGATATCTTGTCAGATACGGGGGACAGTAAGGTAAGATGATCGTTTGTGGAGTTACGCAAACAGTTTAAGGCTGCCTGCTGGAGGTTTGATTGTCGAAGTTTATCTTAAAGATTCTCTGGTTAGAAGAGAACGTTGCTCTTGCGGTTGATCAGGTTGTTGGTAAAGGTACCAGCCCTCTGACTTCTTACTTTTTCTGGCCTCGTAATGATGCTTGGGAACAACTCAAGAACGAACTGGAAGCCAAGCACTGGATTGCTGAAACCGATCGCGTCGAGCTACTCAACAAAGCGACAGAAGTGATCAACTACTGGCAAGAGGAAGGCAGACGCCGTCCCATGTCGGAGGCTCAATCTAAGTTTCCTGAAGTTACTTTTACAGGTAGCGCCTGATTTTTATCGGCTCCTGATTCTTTGGCGCAGCTTAAATCCGTCCAGCACCAACATGGATGGAAAGCGCCTTTTTTTGTGGAAAAAATTCTTGGAGCCGAACTGTGGTGTTTGGTCATGCATCCACAGTCAGCATTAATTGGCCTGTATTAACGTGCCAGAGCTTGATGGTCCTATCATCACCTCCAGTGGCTAATAGTTGACCCTTAGGACTAAAGGCGATCGCGACTACAGGCCACACATGACCCCCCTGGGTATTTTGTAGAACCTTGAAAAAGTGTTCTAAGGCCACAAGCAAATTAGTGCGGCTAGTTGGGTGAAATAGATCGAGCAATCTCCACAGCTTGATTGAGCAATTTAACTGCTTCTTTGGTTTGCCCTGCCTTGGCGTACTGACGAGCGATCGCCCTGAGCGCCTCGGCCTTTGGAACCTTGCCAAACTCATCTACGCCAATTTGAGCAGTAACGTTAAGTGCCTGAGTGAATTGTTTCGACTCAGCGTATTCACGGGCAATCATCAGTAATAATCGATTGCGGTAAGTAAGGCTAGAAACCGTTTCTACATTTGTGTGGTCAGCCTCCTCTTCCATTGATTCTGCTGTCTGGACTGCCCAATCGAGAGTCAGCGTTGCTTGTTTTGCCCATTCTATCTGACCTGATTTAACTGCTACTGCAAGGATGTTATAGATTAGGTCAGCATCAAACGGGTTAATCATTTGAGCTGTTTGAAGTGCCTTGGCATATTGCTCGATCAATATGTATTGCTCGGTAATTCTGAATAGTGCGTCTTCTCGATGCCCTTGCTCAAGGCTGTTAGCAAGCTGAAGTGCTGATTCAAATTTTCCTGCTTCTGCATAGAAGGCTGCGATATGTGGCATTAGCCTTCCATAGTTAAAATTAGATCTGACAACAACATCGGTAAAATCAGGAGACGGCAAATTGATTTCGCCATCTCGTACCATTTGAGCAACTTGGAGTGCTTGATCTACCCGTTTTATCTTTAAGAAGCCACTGAAAATTTCAAAAACTACAGAATATGCTTCAGAGCGGTCATCAAGTTTCGAATTGAGACCTGCTTTTAGACTTAATAGAGCTTCGTCAAGAAGTTTGGTTGCCTCTACATCTCTCTTGAGCGAGCCGTAAATGTTTGCGATCCCAGCTAGTACCTCAGCGCGTTTAATCGGGGCTGAAATTTGTCGTGCAGGCATAGATATCTGCTCAAAAGCCCGGAAAACCTATTCGGTAATTTCTATGTTTTGTCCAGTAAGTTTTGCTTCCTCACATAGATCGAGAATTGGTTTCAACTCTTCTGAGCTGAGAGTATTTCCAAGGACCCATCCTAGATTATTAGAACGAAGTAACTCTGATTCTACAAAACAGTGATAAAGAGTACTTCGAGCTTTGTCTCCTGGAGATTGATTGTTCAAAGAATTATCTTCTTTTGTTGGCTCAATCTTTGAGGCCAAGCTTTGAAACTTAGTTGCCTGTTCAGCCTCTCCTTGCTCCTTGTAGTAATCAGCTAAAGCAAGCCATATTCTTCTAGCTTCGTCAAATTCCTTGGTTCTGAAGTAAAAATCAGCTAATTTGCGCTGAATTGCAATATTTAACTTGATCCATTCTGTGTCAGTTCTGACGAGGCCATATGGCGCATTAGTCTGAATATCATCAAGATATTGATCGCCGAAACCAGTTGCAATTTGAAAGGCTGTATCATACTGGCCTGTCTGAGCATGGTTTAGAAATGCTACTCCGATCCAAGCTGTTGGTTTACTCCAGCTAGAACTAGATGGTTCTGGCCCACAATATTCAATTGCCTTCAAAATGCTTAGAGCTTGAGTGAAAATGTCTGAGCTTTTAACCTTTTCTCCCACGAAAGCATATTGACCTGCAACACTGGCTAAAAGTCTAAGTTTGTGACAAGGTTCTACCAATGATTGATTGAGTGATAAAGGTTCTTTTAATAGCTGAATAGCCTGATTTTTCTGCCCGATATTGGCATAATCTCCAGCAAGAGAACTTAATAATTCAGCTTCAGTGAGAGCTGGCCCAACCTCTTCTTGTGCAAGTGCGATCGCAATTGGATGAATTAAGTTCAGTAATGGAGCTAGTACAAGCGAGGATAAAATAAGCCGAAGTCTCATCTCAAATGCCCCTACTGAATCTTAATTAATTTTTTTGAGCCTTTATGAATCCAAGCTTTAGGTAGAAATTCTCTAATAAAAACTTGAAAATACCTTCAGAAAAGCCTGGTTCGGCAACAGTCTAGCAGCGCAACATAGAAGGAATTTTGTGATTTTATGCGCCTTTGGTGAAGCTCTTATCAAGATTAGTAAGTTGCATATAAAAAACTCCCTCTAGCGCAAGACCAAAGGGAGTTAAGACTGAAAAGTAATTAAGGCTCGATTAAAGCTGCACCACACCACCTGCGGCTTGCAGACGGGCTCGGGCCCGCTTGAGAGATTGGGTAGCTTGAATTTGTTCTTGACGGGTACCGTTTTGTACTTGGTTGACGCGAGCTTCTGCTTCCGAGTAGGCAGCGCGAGCTTTGTCCAAGTCGATCGCTTCACCGCGTTCTGCACCATTCACCAAAATGGTGACTTCATCGGCTTCGATCTCTGCGAAACCACCCATCAGGGCGATCGCGACCCAATCCTTATCAGGACGGACGCGCATCACGCCAGTTTCCAGGGCGGTGAGTAGGGGAGCATGGCCGCTCAGGATGCCCAATTGCCCAGTGGTGCTAGGCAAAACAACTTCCTCAGCCGTAGAATCCCAAACAGTTTTGTCTGGGGCAATTACACGTACAGTTAATGTCATAGGTTTCTCCAGGGCTAGGGAATAAGAGTGGGGGACTCAAGGCCAAAGAAGCAAAATTTGGATTCGTAGCTCCTCACCTCGCGTCCCTTACCTCTCATCTCGTTGCTATTTGCCGTCTGCCTTCATTTTTTCGGCTTTGGCGATCGCTTCGTTGATGTCTCCTACCAGGTAGAAGGCTTGCTCAGGAAGCGCATCCAACTCGCCACCCAGAATCATCTGGAAGCCTTTGATCGTATTCTTGATCGAGACATACTTACCAGGAGAACCCGTAAACACTTCTGCGACGAAGAAGGGCTGAGACAAGAAACGCTCAATCTTACGAGCCCGCGCTACGATCACCCGGTCGTCTTCAGACAATTCATCCAAACCCAGAATGGCGATAATGTCTTGCAGTTCCTTGTAGCGCTGTAGCGTCGATTGGACTGCGCGAGCGGTGTTGTAGTGCTCATCTCCAACAATGCTGGGTTGAAGCATGGTGGAGGTAGAGTCGAGAGGATCTACCGCAGGGTAAATACCTTTGGAAGCGAGACCCCGTGAAAGTACGGTGGTTCCATCCAAGTGAGCGAAGGTGGTTGCAGGTGCTGGGTCGGTCAAGTCGTCCGCAGGCACGTAAACCGCTTGGATCGAAGTGATCGAACCTTCGGTGGTAGAGGTAATCCGCTCTTGCAGGTCACCTACGTCAGTACCGAGCGTGGGCTGGTATCCTACCGCAGAGGGCATCCGACCCAACAGCGCTGATACTTCAGAACCCGCTTGAACGAAACGGAAAATATTGTCGATGAA
The DNA here is from genome assembly GCF_014696035.1 of Trichocoleus sp. FACHB-262. Taxonomy (NCBI): domain Bacteria; kingdom Bacillati; phylum Cyanobacteriota; class Cyanophyceae; order Leptolyngbyales; family Trichocoleusaceae; genus Trichocoleus; species Trichocoleus sp. FACHB-262. Next base: position 230,256 of record NZ_JACJPK010000108.1, read on the forward strand.
CAGCAATACGTCTTGCTTGTTGACATCGCGGAAGTACTCAGCCATCGTCAGAGCAGTCAGACCAACCCGCATTCTGGCTCCGGGTGGTTCGTTCATCTGACCATACACAAGAGCAATCTTAGAATCGTTGAGGTTGTCCTTCTTGATAACCCCGGATTCCATCATTTCGTTGTAGAGGTCGTTCCCTTCACGGGTGCGCTCGCCTACACCACCAAATACGGAGACTCCCCCGTGCTGGGTAGCGATGTTGTTGATCAATTCCATCATGATGACGGTCTTACCTACACCAGCACCACCAAATAGACCAATCTTGCCACCCCGACGGTAGGGGGTCAGCAGGTCGATCACTTTGATCCCAGTTTCAAATACGGAAGGTGTTGTCTCCAGGTCGGTTAACTTGGGAGCGGCACGGTGGATGGGGAAAGTTTCTTGAGTATCAACTGGGCCTTTGTTGTCGATGGGCTCACCCAGCACGTTAAAAATTCGGCCTAGGGTAGGAGCACCGACGGGCACGCTGATGGGAGCGCCTGTGTCAACGGCTTCCATTCCACGCACCAAGCCATCGGTGGAACTCATGGCGACGGCACGAACTTGGTTGTCGCCTAGAAGCTGCTGCACTTCGCAAGTAATAGCAACGTCTTGTCCCGCTGCATTTTTACCTTCGATCTTTAAAGCGTTATAGATCCTCGGCATCTTACCGTTAGGAAATCTAACGTCTAAAACGGGACCGATGACTTGGGAAACGTAACCAACATTTGTCTTTTCTGCCGTGGTGACCATGCTCGCGCCTATGTTGTGAACAGCTATTTCGAGTACTTAAGGACAGTCTTAAAAGTCGCCATCCTCCAGCTTATCACTGAAGGGGAATCGTAAATCTTTTTGAAGTTGGACTCAGTTTCACACTTCTATAGCCGTCCTAAATGCTTCATAAGTTTATCGGATTGTGAGAGGCACACTCTTCACAAACCAAGTGGGATTGCTATATCAAAATTGAAGTTGTAAACGCGATCGCTCTGCAATGGTCAGGATCAAATTCTGATCGAGAGCGGGATGGAGTTACAGAAGCGATTGTTTGGTAACAGTGGTTAGCAACAGGGTTCAATAACGAGGATTAAGTTTAGGGTTGGCGATCGCGCTTTCGCCCTCTTAGCCAAGCTCCAATTCCCAATACCCCTAATCCCAGCAGACTGCCAACAGAACTGGATTCAGGAATTACAGTTGGGTTGGTCGTTGGAAAGAGGTTGCCGTAAATTTGCACATTGATATCTGATGACTTATTCCAGCCACCCCGCCCTGATAAACCACTAGCGCCATAAGTTCCTGGTAGACCCAGGTTATTAGAGTTCCAGGTGCCAACATAATCTGGCGTACCCTGCTTAATCCGCAGTAGCCGATAGAAATCATCTGCTCCTGCTGAGGGGGAGCCACTTAAAGCAGCATTAGATGCATGAAGGACAGGAAAGACATTCCAAGTGTCTAGGCTAGTAAAGCCATTGCCATCGACAAAGAACTGGTACAGTTGGCCTCCCTCAATCGCCCAATTGAGACCCGTAAAATCTATTTGCCAAATCTTACGGTATAGCTGAACTGGTTCTGCCCAATAGTTTCCACCATCCACATAGGTGACTTGAGAAATCTTAATCTGGGGGTCAGAACCATTGGTTGGTCCACTGTGGACTGCGCTCAATCCAGCTGCTCCTGAGTCTACCTGACCACCCCATAAGGTGAAGTTCTGCCAGAAGTTATTAGGAATCGTTGCTGCTGTATTCGCAACTCCAATCACTGCCCACACTCGCAAGGTGTCAACCAAATACTTTTGTCCTGCGATGCCAAACGAAAAGTCGTCGCCCAAGGGGTAAGAGTAGCCAGAGCCTATGCGATCGGCAAATCCCCAAGTAATATTGCTACGGTCTGGATCAAAGGCAGGATGATTGGGAGCTGTATTATTGATGTTTTCGTTGGGTAGTCCCCGGTCGAATAGTAAAGTTGCCTGAGCATCAGAACCAAAGCCCGTTGCTAGCGCTAGTGCTAAGAATAGAGATTGAAGGGCTGTACCTGTAGAGATCCCCATAAAATTCATGGTTCTCGAAAATGCATGATGGGGTTGGAAGTGGCCCAACCGAACTCTTTCCGCGACTGGGTAAAGCTGGCTAGGAAAGCTATAACTAACTGTGGCTAAACCAACTAACTGTAGATCAACTGAATCTGCTTAGGTTGCGATCGCAAGTACAAACTCTAAACCGAACTTCCAATGTTAAGTTGGCATGTCCTGATTTAAGAGCCCTAGTGTCCCTACGTAGAATTATCCAAAAAAATACATTCCAACTCTGATTGTAAAGGGTGAATGAATTTAAGCTTAGGTTGGATAAAAAGCTTTGGTAACTAAGGCTACAAGGCTGAAACCTGATTTTTGATCATTCAGACCTATACGAATATTCAGGACTGGAGTTCTAAATCAGCCAGTAAAAACACGGTATGTAGGGTTTGATACAAAATTTAATTTTGCCCGTCTTTAGTCAAGAGCAAGATAAGACGCTAAAAGCAGCACGATCGCTTTGGCTGCATCGGCCCGAAACGAGTAACACACAGCGATAGTAGCGATCGCCTATCGGTAAGACTGTAACCAGCAACAAATTTTAAGTTCGGGAACCCGTACAGCCGAATCAGTTGCAATCGTATCTGACCTTGGGTAGATTAGCACTCAGGGATGGAGAGTGCTAACGCCTCAATCCCCCGGATTCAGATCGACCTATGACTGTGGACAAAAGCTTATTGCTGCAGCATGGGTTACGACATTTCAGGTTTGGCTTGACTAGACTGGGCCTGCCGAAATTGAACTGGATCTAAACCTGTAGTGTGGAGAATTTTTTATGGCAGCTGTATCTCTGAGCGTTTCTACCGTTAAGCCTTTGGGCGATCGCGTATTTGTTAAAGTCAGCGCGGCTGAAGAAAAAACCGCAGGTGGCATCCTTCTGCCTGACAACGCTAAGGAGAAGCCTCAGGTTGGAGAAGTTGTCCAAGTAGGTCCTGGCAAGCGTAACGACGATGGTGCTCGTCAGGAACTCGAAGTACAAATTGGTGACAAAGTACTGTACTCCAAGTATGCAGGGACCGACATCAAATTGGGTACCGAAGAGTACGTATTGCTCTCTGAGAAAGATATTCTCGCGATTGTTTCATAGTTTAGAAATCATTAGCCATTAACTGCTGAAGGTTGAACAAAGCTGCACCCCAAGGCTGGCACGAGTTAATTGCTAATTGCTAAACACCAAAGCTTTCAAGATTCCATCTAATTCGTTGTCCTCATTACTGAACTTAAATCCTATGGCTAAGCGCATCATTTACAACGAAAACGCTCGTCGTGCTCTAGAAAAAGGCATGGACATCCTGGCTGAAGCAGTTGCTGTCACCTTGGGTCCCAAAGGCCGCAACGTAGTTCTAGAGAAGAAGTTTGGCGCACCCCAAATCGTCAACGATGGTGTCACGATCGCCAAAGAAATCGAACTCGAAGACCACGTTGAGAACACTGGCGTCTCCTTGATTCGTCAAGCTGCTTCCAAGACTAACGACGCGGCGGGTGACGGCACCACCACTGCAACCGTGTTGGCTCACGCCATCGTTAAAGAAGGTCTGCGTAACGTGGCTGCGGGTTCCAATGCGATTTCCCTCAAGCGCGGTATCGACAAAGGTACAGGCTTCTTGGTGGACAGAATTAGAGAGCACGCTCGCCCTGTTGAAGATTCCAAGGCGATCGCTCAAGTCGGTGCCATCTCTGCGGGTAACGACGATGAAGTTGGTCAAATGATAGCCAACGCGATGGACAAGGTGGGCAAAGAAGGTGTGATTTCCCTAGAAGAAGGGAAGTCCATGACCACCGAACTAGAAATCACCGAAGGGATGCGCTTTGACAAAGGCTATATCTCTCCCTACTTCGCCACCGACACCGAGCGGATGGAAGCAGTTCTAGATGAGCCTTTCATCTTGATCACCGACAAGAAAATTGCTTTGGTGCAAGATTTGGTGCCCGTACTAGAGCAAGTTGCTCGTGCTGGTCGCCCCTTGGTCATCATTGCAGAAGACATTGAGAAAGAAGCGCTCGCAACTTTGGTTGTGAACCGTCTACGTGGTGTTCTAAATGTTGCGGCTGTTAAAGCTCCTGGCTTTGGCGATCGCCGTAAAGCAATGCTCGAAGACATCGCTGTTCTAACTGGTGGTCAATTGATTACCGAAGATGCAGGTCTGAAACTAGATAGCACCAAGCTAGATAGCCTAGGTCGCGCTCGTCGCATCACCTTGACCAAAGACACCACCACCATCGTGGCTGAAGGCAACGAAGCTCAAGTCAAAGCTCGTGTTGAGCAAATCCGCCGTCAAATGGAAGAAACCGATTCTTCTTACGACAAAGAGAAGCTACAAGAGCGCTTGGCTAAATTGGCAGGTGGCGTTGCAGTCATCAAAGTCGGCGCAGCAACCGAAACCGAAATGAAGGATCGTAAGCTCCGCTTGGAAGACGCGATCAACGCAACCAAGGCTGCGGTTGAAGAAGGCATCGTTCCTGGTGGTGGCACCACCTTGGCTCACCTCTCTCCTCAATTGGAAGAGTGGGCAAACGGCAACCTCAAGGGTGAAGAACTCACAGGTGCTTTGATTGTGGCTCGCGCCCTAGCTGCTCCCCTAAAGCGGATTGCTGAGAACGCAGGCCAAAACGGTGCGGTCATTGCTGAGCGCGTCAAAGAGAAGGACTTCAACGTTGGCTTCAACGCAGCGACCAACGAATTCGTTGACATGTTTGAAGCTGGTATCGTTGACCCTGCGAAGGTTACCCGCTCTGCTCTGCAAAACGCAGCTTCCATCGCTGGCATGGTGCTAACCACTGAGTGCATTGTGGTTGACAAACCTGAGCCTAAGGATGGCGCTCCTGCTGGTGCTGGTGCTGGCATGGGCGGCGACTTCGACTACTAAGTCTTTCGCCAATCATTTAAGTCAATTAGTCCCAAGGGTAGGAGTTGGTCATGTACCGCTCCTACTTTTTCTTTTGCGGTTTTTTAGCAACCAAAGTGATCGCGATCGCCCATGTCGAAATTAGGCTGCTAGTTACCCATATAAGGCTCACCGGACAAGAGGAAGACTAGGAACATACTTATCCAGGCTAGAGCCACCAAATAGATTAGAAGCGCTAAAGAATTTAGTAACAGCTTCAATACGCTCTGCCACATCTCTCGCTTTTGCCTCACCGCTGTGATGACCTTCAGCACTCCTGTAATGATTAGTGGAAGAGTCGCGATCGCCGCTAAAAGCAAGCCACAGAGAAGAGCGAGGGTTGAGAAGAAGGGTATTTTATAGAACGCAGCAGACGCCAACATCATTAAACTAGCCACAACCAGCAAACTGGCACAAGCAAGTTCCCCGATCAGGCATTTTTTATTCAATTTTGCTTGCCTCTGACCCCTAAGAGCGCCTTTGGCAATTAATACCCCATGCAATCCTGGCGATCCTATTAGTATTCCTACAAGGAAGATATTGCTTTTAGCTGCGATCGCAGCTAAAAGCAAACCACAGAGAAAACCGAGGGCTGGGAGGAACGGTCTTAGCTTGGACACAAAAGACCTCAGCATCATTAAACTAGCCAAAACAAGCAAACTAACACAGCCAAGCGCTACATTCAGGCTTTGTCTACCCGTTTTGGTTTGTCTGTGAGACCTAGATCTAATCCACCCCATCTAACTGCTACGTCAACCCTACTCAGAATTCCTCAAATTACTATTCATATTTGAAACAGAGAGTGATTGTTTGTACTAATCAAAGGGATGATTGTTACTAGACCATCCCTTCAAACGCCACAGCAATACCTACTACTTATTAGTAAGACGATGGGATGTTCTGAGTCATATCTTTTTCAGGTAGGTGTCCTTCTCGCTTATCTATATCTGTTATCAGCTTTATTTTGCTTTTTTCGACTTCTAGGTTAATCATTAATCGACCACTAGTCATTTGCATCGCTGTAATACAGAAAAGTGTAGAAACCCACAGTATGCAGATAGCAGTTATGGACTGCCAATCAAATAGTCCAAGCTTAGAACTTTGACCAATCTCTTTCTTTTGGGCCAGTTGTAGTTCTCTATCAGTTGACAATGCTTGCTTTGAAAGTAAATGTTTGGGCTCTAAAGTGGGGGCGATCGCCTCAGGATTCTTCTCGGGCTTTTTCGATGCAAGACTATTAGCTGCTACCTCTAGAATCTGAGCCATAAACTTGTTCATTTTCAACTCCACAATTGAACAAGTTCTTCGCAGCCTGTATAACGGCTAACCTGTCAACATTTTTCTGTGAAATATAAACGAAAGATCAGCATTCAGGTTATTCATTATCGAAAACATTTGAAATTGAACACCTTTTGATATGCACATATAAAGGTCAAAATTCAAAGTCTCGCTATACTTGAGTGTATAGATACCTAAATCCAGGCATACAACCAAATACTGCGATCGCTTCAGGGCAATGGACTTTGAAGAAAACTTTCTCATGGTGTTTAGTGCACACAGCCAGAGACCTTATCTTCGATAAGGTCTCTGGCTGTGTAGATTGATAGAGATTGAAGACTTAAATTCTTAGTAATATCTAATAGCGATCGCCTCAGGATTCTTCTCGGGCTTTTTCGATGCAAGACTATTAGCGGCCACCTCTAGAATCTGAGCCATAAACTTGTTCATTTTCAACTCCACAATTGAGCAAGCTCACTCTGCCTGTATAACGGCTAACCTGTCAACATTTTTCCGTGACATACAAACAAAAGATTGCATTCAGCTCAAAAGAAGCTTTAGATTACGGGCCAAGAAATATACAAAGCTGACACTATTTCCCTCACTAATAAGCTTTGTAGACAGTGCGGCAGTTAATGCGTTTTATTAGCTTTTATCAGCTCTTCATATAAAGCCGATGAATTTATTGACAGCATTTATCCAGAAATTGATCGCCCCACAGGTAGCAGGGCAGTTACTTAATTGGAACCAAATTTTTGTTTGGCTTGCTCGTAGACTTCGACCGTGATTTGGTTGATGCCTGCCTCTTGAGCAAACTTCTCGATTTTTTTGCGGGCAGCTGGACGAACAAAGAAAGGAATCTCTTTGAGACGGGCTTCTGCGTCGGCGGTCCACTGAATTGCATCACTCATCGTCTGTATCTCCCATCGGCTCATTGATTTGGGCTTTGCGCCATTTTTAGAGCGTAGACTTGCCTGGAACAGATGGCAAGAAAAAATCCAGACTTAAATTATTTTTATACCGTGAAGTTACCGAGCTCAGCCGACAGAGTGAAAAGGCCGCTAGCTTTAGGCTTGAAGCACCCTAGTATAAAAAATTACAACTCATTATTCTTGGTTTGCGGTTCTATTTTTAATTGGCTAAGTAATTTTAGGGATGACATAGCTTCATCAAAAATTTAGATTTGTGTCGTTAGTGTGAAGTTGACTCCAAAAAGTGTGAAATCAGTCAGAATAGTGCTGAATTACCAGGGTGCTGAAGCTATATCCGTTATCTTGAAAGCCGTTGCGCTAGAACAACGGCCTTCCTTCCCTCAGTTGTGTGCGCTCTGAAGTAATGATCACCTCTGATCACACGAATTCTGTTACCAATAACGTCTACTCGTTCGCGCCGAACGATTGCAGATAATCCGAGTCCAGTCGTAAGGTTAAGCGCTAATTGATGATGTTCGATTGTTGATGGAATTTTTGGTTTAAGTTTTTCTCATTCAAATTAAGGCGATCGCCCCAACTCAACTTAGCTGTACCAGCTATACCAGTCTTCCTTTCTGCATTTTGTGGAAACACTGTTTCCGCTGGCTTTAGTCTTGGCATTGTTCTCTATCCAGTTAAATAAATATCCCTCTGAGCCCTGCTCAGACAGTCACTTGGGCTGACAACATTCACACTGCTTTGGAATTCAACTTTGCCTAACTCCACGCGACATCGTAGAGGAGGCAATCAGATGGCACGTCAAACGACACTGCAACAGCAATCTGCTCAAAGCCAGTTTGTGGCTCAGCGTTCTCGCACCGCTCGCTTTTGGCGGTCCTTTTATCGAGGAGCCTTTGTACTTTCGGTCCTTGGTTTCACCTTACAACCGGGTGCAATGCAAGTTGCCGATGCAGCCACCAATGCTCAACTGCCGCTATCTACGAAAGGATCTCGGATTGTGGATGCTAGCGGTCAGCCAGTCCTGTTACGAGGAATCAACTGGTTTGGCATCGAAACTGAAACCCATGCACCACACGGTTTGTGGGTGCGAGATTACAAAGAAATGCTGGCTCAAATCAAAAGCCAGGGTTATAACCTAATTCGCCTACCTTACTCGGTGCAATCGTTGCGATCGAGCACTGTGCAAGGGGTTGATTTCAGCATCGGCAGCAATCGCGAGCTGCAAGGCAAAACTCCCCTGCAAATTATGGATTTGGTGATTCAAGAAGCCAATCGTCAAGGACTGCTAGTGCTACTCGACAGTCATCGACTCAACGATCAGCAAATCCCTGAACTTTGGTATGGGGATGGCTTTACCGAAGCGGACTGGATCGACACTTGGAAAATGCTGGCCACCCGCTACAAGAACCAGTCGAACGTGATTGGTGCTGACCTGAAAAACGAACCGCATGGTCGGGCCAGCTGGGGCACAAATGACCCTGCAACTGATTGGCGACTAGCGGCAGAACGAGCGGGTAAAGCGATTCAGGCGATCGCACCCCATTGGTTAATTGTGGTAGAGGGTGTCGAGAAAAACGTGGCAGGACAACAACTTGCCAACCATTGGTGGGGCGCTAACTTAGAAGGCGTGAAGAACAACCCAGTACGTTTACCTGTAGCCAACAAGCTAGTTTATTCTCCGCACGAGTATGGTCCTGGTGTTTTCAACCAAGCCTGGTTCTCTGATCCAACTTTCCCCAACAACCTGCCAACCCGTTGGGAAACTGGATTCCACTACATTGCCACTCAAGGGATTGCGCCCATCTTGGTTGGGGAGTTTGGCGGGCGACAAGTCGATAGCACCTCTAAAGAGGGGATTTGGCAACGCAAATTTGTTGAGTTTATTAACCAGAAAAATCTCAGCTTTACCTACTGGAGCTGGAACCCCAACAGTGGTGATACGGGTGGCATTCTGCAAGATGATTGGCGCACCGTTAACAGCGCTAAACAACAACTTTTAGGTTCGTTGCTCTCACTAGCCACTGGTGTGGTTGGTTCTACCACCAATCAGATTGGCAGTACGACTCCCAGTCCTACGCCCAGTCCCAGTCCTACCCCTAGTCCGACTCCTGTACCCAGCCCCAGTCCGAGTCCAACCCCCAGCCCTAGCCCAACTCCTGCTCCCAGTCCAAGTCCATCTCCTACGCCAACGCCTACTCCCACACCTACAACTTCCACTGCACTAAAAGCAGAAGCGATTATGCAATCCGATTGGGCTTCTGGCTTTTGTACCAATCTGCGTGTGACCAACTCTGGCACAACGAATAGTAGCTCTAACTGGCAAGTCACCTTCCAGATGAATCAAGCCGCGATCGCTAATAGCTGGAATGGCAATTTGGTGAAGCAAAGCACAGGTTATGTTGCCACCGCTCCAGATTGGGCCAGAGTCATTGCGCCAAACCAAACCCTAGAGATGGGTTTCTGCGCCAACAAACTCGGCACCGACTATAAACCCACTCAAGTGACGGTGAAATAACCAGCGATCGCAATTTGTGCTTCCACTTTCTCTAGCCAGTAATTGAGTTGCTACGTGCAACATTGTGAGGGCGAATTCCCATTCGCCCCTACCTGCACCTTCATTTGGATTCATTATGCAGAAATTATTTGTTCGGTTGGCTATGGCTGCAATTGCTTTACTAGTCACTGCTCCAGCGATCGCTCAAGTAGACACGCCTCGTCCAGCAACCACGACCAATCCCAGCTCGGATACTCCCGTTTGCTACATGGAAACCGACAGCAACCAACTAATCAACTTAGAAAACTTGTGTGGGCAGCGATCGCCCCAACCTACGGTGACTGCTTTTAACTGCAACAGCACCGCCCGTGGCAACTACATCAACAGTAACTCCGGAGGTGGCTCAGTCTACGTCCCAGCAGATGTTCGCAAAGGGGAGGCTTACGAACGGCAGAGCCAATGTGGCTAGTTGAAGCGATCGCTAAAAGCCTTAACTGTTGGGCGTGGCAGAGTCCGACGTCACGATTGCTTTGACTTCTTGCAACAGCGCATCCTGCTCCTGCTTGAGAGCTTCTAGCCGATGCACAATTTCCGTCAGTCTTTGCTGCTTCGATTCAGCTTCTTGCTTTGGACCCGGAGCCAGAGCTGCCTGAAATGACTTGGTGCTAAAACCAAACAACCATTGGCTGAGTTGCCAGGGCGATCGCAGTAAAGCTAATCCTGCCCGTTGAATTAACTGGGCGATCGCACTGAACAATCCTTGTAACAGTACTAACAACACCAGCAGCAACCCAACCGAGATCAAAGGATGCTGAATCAGCCAAGCCCAAAACTGATGTCCCGCCATCCACTGTTGTATTGCCCCACCCAAGGCATTTTGCATCGCGTCAGTCATACCACTACTCAAGCTCCCAGTTTGCTGCACTGTGCCTTCTAGTGAGCTTTTGGCTTGTTCAACTGCATAAGTGATAGACATTTGTGCTTGTTGAGCTGTAGCACTCACAGCATCTGCCGCTCTAACTCTAGCCTGCTCAGCATGCGTCAGAACCTGGTTCGTTGTAGCCCGCAAAGTATTGGAAATAGGATTGAGACCATCAACTTTGATCGTCATCACTCTATTTAGATACGACTGAATAAGACGCCTTACCCTGCCAAGCTACCAACCCAGACCATAACCTGGGGACCTATGAACCAAATTCTTAGAAAACCGACACAGATAGATACAGTTTGTTCATTGGGCCGATATCAACTCTCGAACTCAAAGCCCATCAAAAACTTTTGGAGGGAGCCTGAGGGACGCAACCGTCCCTCAGCGGGGGTTTGGGGGCAAGCGCCCCCAAGCATTTACTGTTGTTATGCAGCAACAGACTACAAACTCAGGTCAGTCACCGCACCCACACTACTCGAAGCCACCAACTTCGCATACTTCGCCAAAACCCCCTTCGTATATCGAGGCGGACGAGGTTGCCAATTTGCCCGACGCTGCGCCAACTCCTCATCCGACACATTTAGTTGCAACAGCCGCCCATCTGCATCAATGGTAATGGTGTCACCTTCTTGAACCAGCGCGATCGCACCTCCTACAGCTGCCTCAGGTGCAACGTGACCCACAACCATCCCGTAAGTGCCACCGGAGAAGCGACCATCTGTGATCAGACCCACGGAATCTCCTAAGCCTGCACCAATAATCGCTGAGGTAGGAGCTAACATTTCTCGCATCCCAGGACCACCCTTTGGACCCTCGTAGCGGATGACAATCACATCTCCTGCTTGGATTTGCTTCGCCAGAATCGCCTTCAAACAATCTTCTTCCGACTCAAACACCCGTGCAGGGCCAGTGATGCGACGGTTCTTCACCCCAGTTAGCTTCGCGACAGAACCTTCCGTTGCCAAGTTGCCTTTGAGGATACCCAAGTGCCCTTGAGGATACATGGGATTGTCCCAGGGACGAATCACATCTTGGTCAACGCGAGGTTCAGCCGGGATTTCAGCCAGGACTTCAGCCAAAGTTTGCCCAGTCACAGTCAGCGCATCCCCATGTAGCAGGCCATGTTCCAGCAGCATCTTCATCACTTGAGGGATACCGCCCGCCTGGTGCAAATCGGTGGCGACATAGCGACCAGATGGCTTAAGGTCACACAAGACAGGTACACGGCCCCGGATAGTTTCAAAGTCGTCAATCGTAAGTTCAACGCCGATGGCATGGGCGATCGCGAGTAAGTGCAGCACCGCGTTAGTAGAGCCACCCACAGCCATGATTACCGAGATCGCATTCTCAAAGGCTTTGCGAGTCAGGATTTGCTGAGGCAGAATTTGCTTGCGAACGGCATCGACCAAAACAAAAGCTGACTTTTCAGCACTTTCCGCTTTTTCCGCATCTTCAGCCGCCATCGTAGAAGAGTAGATCAAGCTCATGCCCATCGCTTCGATCGCAGAAGACATGGTGTTAGCGGTATACATACCGCCGCAGGAACCCGCACCAGGGCAAGCTTTACGTTCTACTTCCAATAGCTCGTCTTGGCTGATCTTGCCAGCACTATATTCGCCTACTGCTTCAAAGGCGCTAACCACGGTTAAGTCTTTACCATTGTGATGCCCTGGCTTAATCGTGCCGCCATACACAAAAACAGCCGGAATATTCATCCGGGCGATCGCAATCATGGCTCCGGGCATGTTTTTGTCGCAGCCACCCACGGCCAACACGCCATCCATGCTTTGGCCCATGCAGGCCGTCTCAATCGAGTCAGCGATCACTTCGCGGGAAACCAGGGAGTACTTCATCCCTTCGGTTCCCATCGAAATGCCGTCACTAATAGTAATGGTGCCAAACATTTGAGGCATTGCCCCAGCCATTTTCACCCCGGTTTCTGCCCGCTTTGCCAAATCGTTTAGGCCCATATTGCACGGGGTAATCGTGCTATAACCGTTAGCGACCCCTACAATGGGTTTGGTAAAGTCATCATCGCCAAATCCAACTGCCCGAAGCATGGCACGATTAGGCGATCGCTGGACACCTTGAGTTACGACTTGGCTTCTAACGTTGTCAGGCATTCTTCTTTCCTGTAAAAGCTGTGAGGATTAGGTTCATTGCTTTCTCTGATTTTGTCAGAATGCAAGACTATTGGTGATGTTGTTTATCCTCACAGTAATGACTAAATCGCTGGCCTGATTTTTCTCTGACCCTTTTCAGAAAAGATTAATTGCCATCGTCATCAGTGGCGAAATAAGTAGCGATCGCCTCGTCCGCTCAGAAAATTAAACTCTTAAGAATTAAAAGGAATGATGCACCTTGTATCCATTAAGGCACTCTAAAGCTAGTGACAGCAAAAGCGGACTAAGATGACCTGGGTGCCTATGGATTTACTCAAGCGGTATGCAGCAGGCGAGCGAGATTTTCGCAGTGCCAATTTAGCAGGTGCAGATTTAGTCAAAGCCGATCTAAGTGAGGCGAATCTGCGAGGGGCTAATTTGAGCGGTGCCAAGCTGCTGGGTGCTTCCTTAATTGGCACAAATCTGAGAGAAGCCAATCTTCGCAATGCGAATTTACAAGCAAACTTGCAAGAAGCAAATCTCACAGGCGCTGACCTCACGGGTGTGGATTTACGAGAAGCTAAGTTGCAGACTGCCAATCTGCGGGGGGCCAACCTCACTAACGCGATTTGTGTGGCGGCTGATTTCAGTGAGGCGAGTTTGAGTGAAGCGAACTTACGCGGCGCTGATCTAAGTCGAGCCAAATTGGCAGAGGCAGCTTTGAATCGGGCCAACTTAACTGATGCGATTCTCAACGGAGCGATGTTAGAAGCGGCCAATCTCACCAACGCCATTTTGCAAGGGGCCGCCTTAGAGCTAGCTAACCTCACCAACGCCATTATGAATGGAGCCATTTTAGAATTGGCTAACCTGCAAGGAGCACACCTCAGCCGTGCCCGCTTAAGCGGAGCCACCTTGATCAAGGCAAACTTGTCAGGAGCAAATCTGAGAGGCGCGAATTTGAGTTGGACTACCTTACGAGGGGCCAACTTGAGTCGCGCCAATCTTTACCGAGCCAACCTGAGTTGGGCCAACCTCAGCGAAGGTAATTTGCAAGAAGCGATTTTGATCGATGCCAAACTCAATCAGGTGAATTTCCGTAACACTAGCTTAGTCGGAGCCATCATGCCTAACGGTAGAACCTATGAGTAGGGTTTGGCCAACTCGACCTAAGCGATCGCCCCTACTTAAGTGGATCGTGGCCCCAGTTCATTAGGGAGTAACGCCAGCGAGTCTGCTCAATATCCCCAGATGGGTGTTGAGCTAAGTGGCGGTGGACATAGCTGATCACTCGCTTCATTTGGGACAAATCACCTTCGTCGTAGTCTGCTTGGGATTTGCTGAGCAGCTCAACGATGTGTTTACCAGATTGATGACCGATGGATTCATGTCCTGATTCTTTCTGACCTACCCCTTTAGACTCTTCGGTTTGAAGCCAAGTGTTGAGTTCGCGAGCCGTCATATTGACACTTTGCTTAAACTCCTCAACCACTGATTTAGCATCTGTAGTCATTCTTAGTCCTCCACTTTTTTGAGGGCTTCGGGTTTGTGAGCCGCTTGTTTGCCAGTTTTGTCACTTTCAACTAAATACTCAGGATGCTCTTGAGAAGCTGCAACATGATGCCCTTTGATTTCAGTTGGAGCAGTAAGCTTTTGCTTGACCTCACCTTGGGTTGTCCCCTGAGAGGTCTTCCACTCCACTGAATCGCCCTGCTTAAATTGTTCTGTCATTGCAGTTACCTCGTTTAATCAGTTGCTGAGTTAAGTGATTTTTTAGCTGTAGTTTGGTTTCTTCCGAGAAACTAACTAGCTTTTTAACTATTTGTTAAGCTATGTAAATATAGCCATAAATAACTCTGTCGAAATATGGATCAAGCACCAGTCTGTCAGTTGCGTCTTAAGTAGGACGTCACTTCAGCGATCGCCTAACCAAGCTCCAAGGAACCTTCAGATCCGGTACCTAGCTTGATTAAGAGATCTCAGTAGCAAGGATTATGCCAACTTCATGAATTTAGAGTAGACTCATCTCATTTCAAGCCAAATATTGTTAGTAAAAGTGTGATCCCTGCCTAGTTGGAAAATAGTGTGTAACCACGAACTCAGAAGGTAGGATCAATTAATTTCATCACTATTAAGACGCATAAAAGTTTGTCAGGCTCTACTGATTAGAAGGGCAGCCTAGTGTAAATAGCTGCTATATCAGCAAGCAGCGATCGCTAGCTAAACCGGGACCTGGCTGGAGTTAGGCACTGACCTAAGGCTGGTTTGAGCAAAAACTCATGGATGAGTGTACCTAGCTGACTTGCTTACTTACAGAATTGCGAGAGGAAATCCTATGGATGCCGCTGAACTGCTGAAACGTTATGCAGCAGGGGAAAGAAATTTTCAAGATGTCAACTTGATGCGTGCATCTTTGAGCGAGGTTAACCTTTGCGGGATAGATTTGACAGGAGCGAACTTATTCGAAGCTAACTTGAGTGGTGCCAACTTGGGAGGGGCGAATTTGAGTCAAGCCAACTTAACGAATGCGACTCTGATTGGTGCCAACCTGATTCGGGTCAACTTTCGCGAAGCCAGCTTGAAGGGAGCGCAGTCGGGTGAAGCCAACTTTCGAGGTGCCATTCTGCAAAATACCAATTTGAGTGAAGCCAATATGGGCGGCGCTAGCTTAATTGAGGCAGATTTGCATGAAGCGAATCTTAGCCGCACCAAGCTAGTAGAAGCAGCACTCAACGGCTCCAACCTGAGTAATACCAACATGACTCATGTCAACCTCAGTCGTGCCTGCTTAGACCGTGCCAATCTCGCTCATAGTATTTTGACCGGTGCTATTTTAGATGCGGCAAAACTTAGTGAAGTGAATTTGAGCAAAGCAGATCTGACTGGAGCGAATCTGCGAGTGGCCCAGCTGAAGCAGGCAAACCTCAGAAATGCCAACTTGAGCTGGGCTACTCTCCGGGGTGCCAATTTGACTAACGTGAACTTGTATCGCGCCAACCTCAGCTGGACAAACTTAACTGAAGCGACCTTAACAGATGCCATGTTGATGGATGCCAACCTGAGACGGGCAACGTTAATTGACACAGACCTAAAAAACGCTAATTTGAGTGGAGCCGTGATGCCTGATGGCACGATTCACAACTAGATAAAGCTTTGTGCTAATAGGCGTTAATTCAGTGTAGCTAAGTCAATTTACCTAACTGAACAGTAGTATTTTGGGTGTTTCTTAGAGCGGAAAGGTTATAACAGTGGAGGTCGCTTGCTGGCAGCGTAGAAGTCATCGTGAGCTAGCAAACGGTTAGAAGTGAAACGCTTGAAGCAGGAGTCTTGCCCCCATGAAAGGGATCGCGATCGCAGCACTTTTTTCGTCAGCGTTCCTCTTACCTCCGCCCCAGGTGAAGGCCATTGAGCTGAAAGCTTTACCGCAACTTGCAGTTTCTACCTCCATTGCTCAGGTTGCCTATCCTGCCACTCCTTTGGTGAATGCTCCACGCAACATTACAGTGTTGGGGCAAGGACAGGTAACGGCTCCAGCAGATATAGCTCGGCTGGAGATTCAAGTAATCACTCGTAATCCGTTTGGTGCAGATGCAGGAGCGCCAAATCAGTTGGCAGTGGGTAATCGACCGCTACAACCTGCGGTTCTACAACCCGTAGTCACAGCGCTACAAGCCATTGGTGTTCCAGCCGAGGCCGTCACAGTGCAAGTAACTTCTAGCGAAAGCGCTGACGTAATTGTTTTGCTCGAAAAGCCAACTCGTCCCCGGGTCCAAGAAGTGGTTTTAACCGCGAACAATGCAGCCCAGAAAACCAATCGTCTTGCCGTTCAAAGCATTGGGGCGGAGTATGCGGTCAAAAACTGTAAGCCTTTAGAAAATGCTTCCCGGCGAGCCGCTTTAAGCGATGCCCAAGAGCGTCTGCGAGCTTTAGCAACAGCGGTGCGAGTTCGGCTCGGAGCCGTTTTGCAAATTACAGAATTGCCTGTCCTAGGATCGCCCTCTGCTTTTTCTAAATGCGGTTCTAAGGTGGGGGGGCCTGCCAATCCTCTCAGTCCTCCCAGTACAGGTGCGCCTCCCTACGATCCTGCGGCCTCTACAGAGGTAAGAGTTTTAAGCCAGATCAGCATCACTTACACAATTGAGTGATTTTAGGCACTAGCCTTGGTAGATAGCTTTGCTCAAAATTTGTTCAAACTCAGGTGAGCTGGGACTCAATGATGTTGAAGCTGTATAACGGTTTGTGTCAATAGATACATTCGTTTTGAACTTGTTTTTGGTTTGGGCAGTTTAAACTTATTACCCGCCTAGAGCGATCGCGAGGCCATAGTATGAATGCGGATGAATTACTGAAACGTTATGCAGCAGGGGAAAGAGACTTTAGTGGCCTCAATCTGATTGGAGTAAACCTGGAAAGAGCAAATCTGGCAGGTGCTAACTTTACAGGTGCCTCGTTTGCGTCTGCCAACTTGAGTCGGGCTTCCTTGACGGGTGCAAACTTAGATGGGGCATTTTTCTATTCAGCAGATTTGAGTTTCGCCAAACTGGGGTACACCCGATTAACGAATGCAGACTTAACCAAAGCCAATCTCAAGGGGGCGTTTCTGGTTAAAGCAGACTTAACAGGCGCTAAAGTGAGCGGAGCAATCCTGGCAGCAGTTAACTTACGAGCCGCTAACTTACAAGAAGTAAACCTCTGTGGAGCCGATTTGCGAAATATCAATCTTCGCTCCACTAATCTCAGCAAGGCGAATCTTAGCTGGGCTAACTTGACCGGGGCACGGCTGAGTGGCGCTTCTCTCAATGGTGCGTTACTAAATGGCGTCAAACTCAGTGCTGCCTTTTTGAATGGTGTGGATTTGAATGGGATTGACTTAGATGGCGTGAATTTAAGTGCTGCCAAGCTAGGCGGAGCCAATCTGAATGGAGCCACCCTCACAGCTGCAAACTTGAGTGCAACCCAATTACGAGTTGCGAGTTTGATTCGAGTGAACTTACATGCCGCTAATTTGAGCGAAGCCGATTTACGCCGAGCCAACTTAAGCGAAGCAACTCTGAGTAAAGCAGACCTCAGTGCTGCGGATTTGACTGAAGCAGACTTAACGGGCGCAAACCTGAATGCAGCGAATCTCTGCGAAGCCAACTTAACCGCAGCTAGTTTTTACCGCGCTTACCTCTGGGGGGCTAAGCTGATGCAAGCAAACCTGTGGCAAACTAACCTGGCAGAAGCGAGCCTCCGAGGAGCAGATATCGCTGATACCAACGAAGATGAGGCAATTCTAGTGGGAGCCACCATGCCCGATGGCAGCTTGTACCGCTAATTCTTTGACTAAACTTTTCTGAATGGAACGATCGCTTCCTGATCTTCTTGAGCCTTCTGCGTTTACTTGAGAGGCGATCGCTGCTAGAAACTTTAGCGGCCTTGAGCCGTGAGACTAGCTTGGCTACAAATAGTAGACCAGCGGGTGACATTCGCTTCCGCCCCGATCAACCCTTGTAATCGACTGCGATAAGCTAGCAGTTCAGCTCGCTTTAATGAATTGGCTGGCAACAAAGGGGTTAAATTATCGATCACCGCCACTGCACATTGCCAATCTTGCCCTGCGGTTGCTTGTTGTAACGTCTGACCCAAGGCATCTGCGCGCTTTTGCCGCGCCACGTTAGCAGCCCTAATTAACTCGTTGCGTCGTACAAACCCTCTAACGTTACGTAGAGCTTTCGTGGCATAAGGATCGCCAGGACGGATTCTGAGCGCAGCTTGAAAACTCGATTGGGCGGTTTGGTAATCTCGCTGTTTATTCGCAGCGTACCCTAGTCGCATGTAACGACGATAACTGGCAGCCTTAGCCCTTTGTTCTTTAGCTCTTTGTTGCTGTTGCGCCTGTTGAGCCGCGGCTGTGGGGGCAGCAATAGCAGGCGTAAGTTCAAAAACTGAACTCGTCAGAGTGAGAGGAATGCAGGCAAGGGCAGCTAGAAATCGTTTCATAAATTGTCTCGCGCTTGGGTGAGCGATCGCATCCAACTATAGCAGGCACAACCGTTCTGGAGCGCAAATTTGGAGCGTAACGGTTGATCACAAGCTACTTGAGTCGCGATCCGCTATGACGTTACCAAACGATGACGTAATTAAACTCAAAAAGTTCCGGAAACTCAAATTTTTTGCTGTAAGATTTTGCCTAAATTAAGGCATAACTGCCCAAGCGTAAGTGAGCACACTCAGCAAACTCACCCCCATAATCATCTCTCTTTGCTGATGCCACAAATGGCGCATATTTGCGATTGTGAAGTCGATCGCGGCCCGTCGCTCTTGCCCCAACTCACTCATCAGCTCGGCCACCCTAGCATCTACTTCGGGCAGTGACACTTCTCCCCGTTGGTAAGCCGCTTGTAGCTCGTTTAACTTGCGCCAATAGTCTTGAGTGGCTGCTAGTAAATTAGGCATGATAAAGGCACTCTCATTAAAATATTTAACTTTTGTAAACATGTTAACGAGGGTGCCTATGGGGTGAGTTCTGTAAATAGGAAGAACCGCGATCGCACGTTAGAGAGAGCTTGTCACTCTTCCTCAAGATGAAACTTCAACCTTCAGCGGCGATCGAAATGTTAAGGATCTGCACTAAGAAAGCCCAGCGATCGCTCACTTCCTCAATTACTTTGGCCGTGGGTTTGCCTGCACCATGCCCTGCTTTAGTCTCAATCCGAATCAAGACGGGAGCGGCCCCTTGGTGGGCGGCTTGAAGCGCTGCGGCAAACTTAAAGCTATGGGCAGGCACCACGCGGTCGTCATGGTCCGCCGTGGTAATCAGAGTGGCAGGATAAGCAGTCCCTGGCTTCAGGTTGTGCAGCGGTGAGTAGCCGTAAAGCGCCTTAAACTCCTCTGACTCTTCCGGAGAACCATAGTCCGAAGTCCAAGCCCAGCCAATGGTGAACTTGTGGAACCGCAACATATCCATCACGCCAACTGCGGGTAGCGCTGCGGCGAATAAATCTGGGCGTTGAGTCATGCAAGCGCCCACCAACAAGCCACCATTACTGCCACCCCCGATCGCTAACTTGCTAGGAGCGGTGTATTGGTTAGCAATCAGCCACTCGGCTGCGGCAATAAAGTCATCAAACACATTTTGCTTGTTGAGCTTTGTCCCTGCCTGATGCCACTCCTCCCCATACTCACCGCCACCGCGCAGATTCGGCATGGCATACACACCGCCGAGTTCCATCCACACCAAGTTGCTAACTGAGAAGCTAGGTGTCAGCGACACGTTAAAGCCACCATAGCCATAGAGGTATGTGGGATTGTTGCCGTCTAGCTGCAAGCCTTTTTTATAAGTAATAAACATGGGCACTTGAGTCCCATCTTTACTGGCGTAAAAAACCTGTTTGGTTTCGTAATCGTCAGGGTTAAAAGCGACAGTTGGCTGCCGAAAAACGCTGCTTTCCCCACTCACCATGTCGTAGCGATAGATGGTCGGCGGAGTAGTAAAACTTGTGAAGCTGTAAAACGTTTCTGTATCCTCTCGTCGTCCGCCAAAGCCCCCGGCTGAGCCAATTCCGGGGAGTACTACTTCTCGAACAAAGGCACCCTCTAAGTCAAAAATTTTGATTTGGCTGCGGGCGTCTTTGAGGTAGGAAGCTACAAACTGATGATTGAGTAGGCCCACACCTTCTAGGGTTTCAGCGGCTTGGGGAATCAGTTCCCGCCAATTTTCTGGGTCTGGAGCCTGAATATCGATCGCGATTACGCGACCCCGTGGTGCCTCTAAATCAGTCTGAAACCAAAAGGTTGAACCTTCATTATCAATAAAGCTATAGCTAGCTTCAAACTCAGAAATCAGTTCGACCACAGCGGCATTAGGGTCCGACAAATCCTTATAGAACACCAGATTCTTCGGATCGGTGCCGCGCCAAACCGAGATGATTAAATAACGGCCATCTTCGGTGACACCGCCATTAAAACCCCATTCTGGTTGATCAGATCGTTGATAAACCAGCACGTCCTCCGCTTGGGGGGTACCTAAACGATGGTAGTAAAGTTTCTGGAAATAGTTGATGGCTTCTAGCTTGGTTGCTTCGTTGGGTTCGTCGTAGCGACTGTAGAAAAAACCTTGGTTGTCATGGGTCCAGGCAGCTCCAGAGAATTTAATCCACTCCAGGCGATCGCTCAAGTCTTGTCCCGTTTCAATATCTCGAACTTGCCATGCCTGCCAATCTGACCCAGATGTGGAGAGACCATAAGCCATGAGCCTAGCGTCTTCACTAATCACCAGCCCAGAAAGAGCCACTGTGCCGTCTTCGGATAGCTTGTTGGGGTCCAGCAAAACTTTAGGTTCAGCATCAAGCGAGGTCAGCGTATAGAGGACGCTCTGGTTTTGCAGACCATCATTCTTAAAGTAGAAATAGCGCTCCGGGACGCCATACTTTTGGGCATCACCACCCCGAAAGGGAATGCCATATTTTTCATAGTCCCAGAGCTGGGTTAAGCGTTGCTGTAGACGATCGCGAACCGCAATTTGATTGAGAAACTGAAAAGTGACTTGGTTTTGGGCTTCTACCCATGCCTGAGTTTCCTCGGAATCCGGGTCTTCTAACCAGCGGTAAGGGTCAGGGACTTCAACGCCGTGATAGACATCAACTTGAGACCCTTGGGGGGTGGGAGGATAAACGAAGGGTTCGTTGGAGTGGGGCATGGTGGCAAGTCAGAGAAGAATAGGGGCAAAAAATATTTTCCGTGAGACTGAAAAGGAGGGAACCCGTCAAAAGCGTGATTCCCTCCTTGAAATGGCGCGATCGCTCCTAGGTCTGAGTAAGTGAGCTAGAGCTTACGCATGGCTCCCACTACCTGCAATCAAGACTTCACCTTTTAGCATTCGCTGAGCCGCATCTAGTAAAGCTTCTTCTAGGTAAGGTTTGGTGAAGTAGCCCTTGGCACCGAGCTGGACAGCCATCTGTCTGTGGCGATCGGCACCCCGCGAGGTCAGCATCGCGATCGGGATGTGGTTGAGGGTGGAGTCTTTCTGAATGCGAGATAGCAGCTCTAGGCCGTCCATTCTAGGCATTTCAATGTCGCAGAACACCATATCGCAGGGCAGACCAGAGCGCAGTTTTTCCCAAGCTTCTTGACCGTCACGCGCTTGTTCAACTCGGTAGCCCACTTTGTTGAACGTCATGGACAACAGCTCACGCACTGTAATCGAGTCATCCACAATCAGAACCGTCGGGTCAGTTTTGGCAACGGCTTCCGCTACAGGAGGTTCAGCGTTTTGATCCCACAGCGTCGTGCTAGCTTCTCGGCGAATCCGACCCATAGACAGGTCGATCAGCTCTAAAACATCCGCGATCGGCATAATCCGACCATCCCCTAGAACTGTTGCACCAGCAACCCCGATTGGTTTAGGGACAGGGCCTTCAAGTTGCTTAATTACAATTTCTTGCTCGCCCAAGACCTGATCGACCTGCAAAGCAATGAAGTTGCCAGCACTACGAAGCACCACAATGGAGACGATGTCATCTTCTTGGTTACCGCCGTAGACGCTACCACGACCGAGATAACGGTTGTACTTGAGAATGTCAGATAACGGTCGGAAGGGTAGCAGCAAATCGCGCCACAGAATACAAGGCTGCCCATCAGGATTAGCTTGAATCCGCTCCTTAGGCACATCTAGCATGTCTTCTACCCCATCCATCGGGAAGGCAATGCGAGCCCGATTACTGATGCAGCAGAGAGCTTTGGAAATGCTCAGGGTAAGGGGAAGGCGAATAGTAAACGTCGTTCCCTTCGCGACGGCAGAGTCAGTAGTGATGGCACCACGAATCTCACCTAAGCTAGTGCGGACAACGTCCATGCCGACTCCACGGCCTGCATAGTCAGTGACTTGATCCTTGGTCGTGAAACCGGGATGGAAGAGCAAGTCATAAACGTCCAAGCGAGAGAGAGTCCTGGCTTCTGCGGGCGTAACCAGACGTTTCTCGATCGCCTTTGTTTTCACTCGATCTGGGTCAACTCCTGCCCCATCATCCGAAACGGAAATCACTGTTTGGTTCCCCTGGTGGAAGGCCCGGATCGTAATACGACCAATAGAGGGCTTGCCTGCCGCTTGCCGTACATCTGGCGTTTCAATTCCGTGGGCGATCGCGTTATTGACCAAGTGAGTCATGGGGTCATAAAGCTGCTCCAAAATCATCTTGTCGATTAAGGTTTCTCGACCTTCGACATGCAGCTCAGCCTGCTTGCCACACTTGAGGGCAATATCTCGCACTGCTCGCGGCAAGCGATCGGCAATTTGGGCGAAGGGGACCATTCGGGAGCGAGTCAGACCTTCTTGCAGTTGAGTCGTCACCTGCCGGAACATCCGGGTGACCTGATCGGTTTCATCCACGATGAATTCGATGTCAGAAGCAGACTCTCGAACTCGGACAATCAACTCAATCATCTCTTGAGACAAGGTATGGAACCCAGTAAAGCGGTCCATCTCTAGGGCATCGAAGCTAGCTCCCGTGGAGTGGCTGTTCTGGGCATCACCATTGCTACCATGTACTGGAGCATGATGACTTTGGCGGCTGGCTAAGAGTGAGCTTTCCAGCAGCGATCGCTCGTACAGGTCACGCATCCGCTGCCCAACATCGCTGAGTTGCTGCACTTGATAAAGCAAATTATCTAGGAACTGCCGCAACCGTTCTTGGTCTTGCTCCAAGCTATTCCGATTGACCACTAGTTCCCCAACCAAGTTGCTGAGGTTATCTAAGTGCTTAACCGGAACCCGCATCGTTTGCTCCGCAAAACCTGCTCCGCCTCGACGCCCTGGCCGACGGTTAGCCTGAGGAGCAGCACCGCGGCTAGTTTTGACGGTTGGAGGACCACCCAAGGTTTTGTCAGCATCCTCTAGAAGCTTCTCTAAATCATCGAATTCACCGTCAAAAGCTCCAGCACCACTGGCAGTAGCACTAAACGCAGACGCTCCTAGCCCATTAACAGAACCAAAAGATTCCTCGTCCAGCAACGCTTCCAATCCTGAAAAGTCCGCGTCGTCTTTGTCTACCTCTGAGATGGAGGGTGGCGCAGCAAAATCATCCTCGCTCAGTAAAGCTTCGAGGTCATCAAAGTTATCGAGAGAATCAGCGGGCGCTGTATCATGCTCAAAGTTACCGTCAAAGCTATCTTCCTCACTAGCGATCGCTAGGAAGTCATCTAAATCAGACCCACCAACATCGGCAGTATCGGCGCTAGCTTGAGCTTGACCCAAATCTAACCCATGGGAAAAATTATCCGTTGAATCTAGAGCAAATAAATCAAAGTCATTGAGATCTGCTGCTTCGGAATCTTCTAGGCCAAAGCTGGTATCCGTTACGTCCGCAGCTTCTGGAACTGCATCTGTTCCTAAATCAAACAGATCGAGATCAACCTCATCAAAGTCAAAGCTTGATTCTGTGGTCAGGTTTGGTGCTGATTCAGTGCTAGTAGTGACGTCGTCTTCCAAGCCGAGTTCTGCATCAACCTCTGTAAAGGCATCTCCAAACTCAGTCGTTTCGGCAACAGGTAAGCCAGAGAGGTCTAGCGCATCAAAGCCGAATTCATCAGTTGATTCAGTGGTGGGGGAGTCAGCAAAAAGATCGACCGCTTCCTCCTCTGCTGTATCGACGCTTTCCGTTTGGAAGAAGGCCCCAAACTCATCGCTGTTATCAGAGGCTAGGTCAGGAGCTACCTCAGAAGTGATAGCTGCATCAGCCTCATCTGCATCAAAGCCTTCAAGCCAACTTTCGGAATCTATGCTCTCAGAAATGCTGGCTTCGCTGAGGCTATCTGATGTTTGTTCGTCAAACAGATCCACTTCATTGAGGCTATCTGACTCTTCTTCGTCAAACAAACTTGCTTCACTGAGGTTATCGGAGGTTTCTTCGCCATCAAATAAGCCTCCTAACGCTAATTCGTCGCCAAAATCTAGTTCGCTCTCAGCACCTAGAGATGGTTCTACAGGCGCTAGAGACTCGGTTAGATCAAGCTCAGAATCATCCAGTAAGCTATCGAATCCTAACTCGCTTTCGTCCAGGCTAGTTTCAGGAGTGTCTAAGTCAAAGGCGAAATCAGCCTCTGAAGATTCATCAAGCTCAACATTGGATAAAGCGTCAAGTTGAGTGTGATTGCTTTCAGAATCTAGGTTAAGAGCTAGTTCGTCGTCAAAATTCAACTCATCAGAAGTGTCTGCCACTGACTCAAAACTAAAGTCTTCAGTCGGTTCTGGGGCTTCAGCAGGCAAGCTATCTAACGAGAAATCATCAAAGCTACCCAAGTCGAGAGCGATCGCCTCTGCCTCTGCCTCAGGCTCTGAAGGCTCATCAAACAAGTCTCCTAGATCTGCTGCTGGAGTGAGTTCGTCGCCAAAGTCCAACTCATCCGAAGTGTCAACCGCTGACTCAAAACTAAAGTCTTCAAAGGCAGATGTTTCCTCAGTAGGCAAGCTATCTAGTAGCAATTCATTTGATGGATCATTCAGCCCCCCAAAGTCTGAGTTGGCATCTCTCGCCTCTAGAGACTCACTCATGAAGTCTTCTAAATCACCTAAATCAGCATTGGATTCTACTGTTTCCGGTGACAAGTCCTCATCAAAAAGCGAGGGTTCTGCCACTGTGGTTTCAGAAACTTCATTCAAGCTTGCGGCAGGCTCTGGCATCCAAGATTCATCAGCCTCATCAGCTCCCATGAGGTCAAAGTCGAGCTCATCTGAGCTGGCGTTTAATTCGTCTGCATCAGTGGTGAGATCAGCAAAATTAGCTTCTACCGAAAAGTCAGCTAGTGGATCGTCAGCGGAGCCACTTAAGTCAGCCGTTTCTTCTAGGTTTAGCGCTGCCAAATCGTTTTCGCTTGGTACGGCTTCAGGCCACAGGTCTGTAGCTTCAGAGCTGGCTAACTCAAAATCAAATTCTTCAGGAGTGACACCGAATTCGCTGGATTCGGTGAGGAGATCGGCTAGCTCGGCATTATCTGCAAAAGATTCCACCAACCCAAGATCATCAACGCTTTCGGTAGCTGCAATTGGTGTAGCGAGTGATAGCTCCTCTAGATCAACCCCAGATGACAAATTGTCTCCCCAGAGGTCGTTAGTTTCATCACTGCTCAGGTCAAAGCCCAGATCGTCACTGCGATCGCTCAGCTCAGACTCAGCCAATAAGTCTGCAAACTCGGCATCATCAGTAGGTTCTTCTAGGAGTAACGATTCGTCAAGCTCAGTGTTGAGACCAGTGTCTGCTACCACCTCATTGAGGTCTGTCTGATCGAAAGCTTCTGAGCTCCACAGGTCTAGGGATTCATCTGCACCAAGAGCTAGGTTTAGCTCGTCGCTTGTCTCGCGATCGCTAACCTCAGTCAACGACCAGTCAGATGAGGCGGCACTGTCAGTCAGTTCTTCTAGCAGAAGCTCTTCATCAGCATCTGGAGCGAGAGTGAATGTCGCTTCAGAATTCTCAGTTTCTAAATCAAAATCAAGACTTTCTAACTGCTCAGCGATCGCAAAGGGATCTTCTCCGTCAGCTCTCGTTGCTTCAGGAGTCGTTATTAGAGCCTCATCTAAATCTAAAGCGTCTAAGTTCCAACTCGCTTCAGGCTCAGAATCGCCACCTGTCAGCCCTTGTTCCTCCCAAGGATCGGCGATCGCAGCCACAGGCTCCTCGGAAGCCAGGTCTAGTACTGGTGCGTCCGCATCAACATCAGGTTCATCTCCCTCGTTAGAGGAAGTGGCGAACAAATCATCTAAATCGGCTTCTGCTGACGTTTCCAAGGAAAAATCTAGGCTCTCTGGCTCAGCCGCTAAGTCTGCCTCTGCCAGTGATAGATCGAGTGGAGTGTCATCTACCTCGTTCATGGGAGCGTCTAACCAAGAAGTCCCAGGCTCGGCTGAGTCGGTTGTCTCCTCTGACCAGAGGTCGTCTGACACATTGTCTGTATCATCGCTGGCTACGAACAGGTCAGCTGCATCTAGAGAGGAAGGTTCCTCGGCGACACCAAATAAATCAGTCAGATCTGCCTCATCTTCAGCTAGAATCCCTGGTTCTAAATCGCTAGGAGATTCCTCACCAAATAGTCCAATAGATTCTGAACCCTCTAAAGCGGCCTCTAGCTCTGCATCAGGCTCAAAGGTTGGCTCAGCGCTGAAGAAATCAGGTTCGCTATCACCCAGTCCCTCAAGAGAGGTTTCTGGGGCAGGCTCATTGAAGAAATCAGTGAAATCATCTGAAACAGCTGCGTTAGTCAGCTCCTCAGAAGAAGTTTTTAGAGAGAGTAGCTCGCTTTCATCAGACTCAGCAAATAAGTCAGGGAACTCTCCCAAATCGTCTGAAGGAACCTCAACGACAATCTCATCAGCAACAACTTCAAATTCGGATAACTCAAAGCTTGACTCAGATATTTCAAAGGCTAAGTTGTCTGCTGAGGTATCTATAGAGTCCTCTACTGCTTCTACACCGAGACTATTGAAAGCAGCATCGTCTGATTCAAGATCTCCGAAAAAGTCTAGATCAGGTTGCTCTTCAGCTTGGTCTTCAAAGGTGATCGCTGCCGCAGAATCCAGTGAGGCATCAGTGAAATCTTCTAAGCCTTGGAAATCTAAAGATTCATCATTGAGCAAGTCATCACTGCCAAACAAGCTAGCGAGGTCATCTCCTCCCCTGGCCTTAGAACTGGAATTCCCAGAGCTCTCTGCATCAAAGAGTAAATCTGAGAAATCATCTGAGTTGACATCACTTTCTAGAGAACCATCTGCTGACTCAGCAGTCTCTCTGATAATTTCTTCTTCCTGCCAAGTCACGCCTAAATCAAGAACTTCCCCTTCAAACAGATCGGCCAAGCTGTTTAGCTCCGCCATTCCTACCTCAGGGCCATTGCGATCGCCTGTAGCCTGCTCAGCCGTAACCAAGTCTGCGTTGAGGTCGGAGGATAAATCTAAACCGAGGTCTGCGTCGTTGGTGACTGCATCTGGTTCTAGGGCAGGGCTACTAAACCAATCCTCAAGCCCATCTGACGGACTACCTTCAGTGAGGTCCACAGCAAAAATGTCATCGGAAGTAGGCTCTTCTGCCGTTTCAAATAAATCGAAGGCTTCAGTCAGAGACTCTTCCGGCTGATTAGTGAGTTCAAAGAGATCTCCATCCAGAAGGTCATCAAATGTAGGTTCTGTTGCAGCTTCGGCGGCGGAAATAGGCACTAGAACGGTCAGAGCGTCCCCAGCTAAAATTGTCGCTGCTTGGTTAGCTAGAACCAACTCCTGTGCTTTTTTGATTTCTTTAATGACAATGGGAGCTAGAGTGCGGTAGGCATTATCAGGGCAGGCGATTGCTTGACGAGACACCTCAAGCAAGTTGCACCAATTTGGCAAATCGAATGGTTCACCTAGTTGTCCTAAGCTACGGCAAAGATCTTGCAGTTGTTTTCGATTCTCTGAGCTTTCCGACTGCTTGAACAACTGCAACATTTCGCGTAAGCGGGTTGGCACATCGCTTTGAAAAAGCAATAGCAACGCACTTTCTTCTTGATGCAGAGGAGCTGCTGCAACTGGGATTGGGGTGGCCTCAACCACAACAGGGATAAAGCTAGACCCTTCTTCGGCTGGAATTACACCACCCGCTTGAGTGATCAGTCCTTCCAAGTGATTGGTGAGCTCGGTAAAAATCGGCTCAATGCCTGACATGATACCGTTTGCAATATCTTCGGTCAGACCAAAAGGTCCTTGAAGTTGCTCTAGGAGTTCGTGCAGAGTATCGAACACCCTAAGAAATAAAGATTCTAATTTTTGATCAACTTTGATGGGGCACTCTTTTAAGAGTTTGAAGCAATCCTCGAGACGGTGCGAAACCTGCTGAATGCTATTGATTCCTAGCATGGCTGCCCCGCCTTTGACAGAGTGAGCCGCTCGGAAGACTTCATTCACCATTTCCGAGTCTTCGATTGTGCTTTGCAGATTCAGCAAACCTTGCTCAATGGTGTTGAGGTGGTCTTTGGCCTCCTCAATGAAGTAACCCATGATCCGCTGCTGTTGTTCTGACTGCATAGCAGTGCCCCGTTCCTTTGGAAAACGTTATTTCTTCTAAATGCTTGCTATCGAAGCGTAGCCTGAGGCCAAAGAGCACCCAAAACTATAGCGTTTGGGTTGTGTTTGACAGAATTTGAAGGCAGGGAGCCGCTCTAGGGCTATGCCATCAGCATCAATTAGCTTGTTTCCTGCGCTCAGATGGGCTTCTACCTAAGATTGTTTTAATGTACCCGATCCTTTTAAAATCGACATCAAAACAAATTAACTTCGAGTTATTCCGCGACATCCAAGCGTTAAAAGTTGCCTTTACTGCCGCTCCCCAGCCTCTACACGGAACCGTTCTACAGAAGTCAAGAGGTCGCGCGCAACTCCTACTAAGTTTTGTAGAGAACCCGAAACTCTTTGAGCTTCCTGAGAGGTTTCTTGTGCCGTTAATTCAACCGACTGCATTACCTGAGCGACCGCTCTCGAAGTTTCAGTCTGCTCTACCGTATCGGCAGTAATGGAACGGACAAGGGCATCAATGCGGTTAGACACTTGAATGATGTCTTCGAGCGATCGCTTCGCTTGTTCTGCTAAGCGAGTTCCCTCAATTACCTGTTGAGTTCCTTCTTCCATTGCTGTCATTACGGAGCCTGTCTCGCTCTGAATTTGTAGCACGATCTGCTCAATTTCCTTCGAAGCTTTCGCGGCCCTGTCTGCGAGCTGTCGGACTTCATCAGCCACAATGGCAAAACCACGTCCAGCTTCACCCGCCCTCGCTGCCTCAATACTAGCGTTAAGTGCCAGGAGGTTGGTACGAGAAGCAATTTGGGAAATCAACGCCACAATTTTTGAAATTTCTTGTGACGACTCGGCCAGCCGCTTCACCTTTCGGGTGGTTTCTGCCACTGTTTCGCGGATCTTGAGAATACCGGAAACCGTGCTTTCTACTGCCTCACCTCCTTTGAGCGCTGTCGCAGAGGCTGAACGAGCCACCTCTTCTGCTTGGCGGGCACTTTCAGCTACCCGTTGAATGGAATCAGTCATGACCTGGACAGAATTGAGGGTGACCGCTAGCTCTTCTGCTTGCCGCAAAGCGTCAGACGATAAGCTGCGAGCGAACATTTCACTGTCGGAAGCGCCTTTGTTTACCTGTCGGGCTGCCAACTTCACCTGCTGTACAATCTCGCGCAGGTTTTGAATCGTTAAGTTAAACGAATCGGCAACTGCTCCCAGTACGTCAGCGGTGACTTCTGCCTGAACTGTCAAGTCACCCCGCGCCGCCCCTTCCACGTCATCTAGGAGGCGAATTACTTGGCGTTGTAGATCTTCTTTGGCTTGCTCTTGCTCTTCCGCCTTCCGTTGCGCCTCACTTGTAGTCGTGAGGATCACCCGTGCCATTTGGTTAAAGCCAGCGGCTAATTGACCAAACTCATCTTCTGAATAGACCGAAGCCCGAGCATCTAAATTCCCTTGAGAGACCGCTTGAAATTGAGCTTGCAAGTTATCAGTTGCTCGCTGAATTTGATTGGCGGTTTTGCGACCCATAAAGTAAGCGACACCACCGCTAGTGACACCAGCCACAACAGCCATGATTAGACCCGTTTGCCTCAAGCTAGCGATGACTTCAGGTCGCTTTTGCTCTACGGCACCCCGCGCTGCGACCCAACTAACCGTTGCCACTGCTAAAGCCGAAATTACTCCCACTGCACCCGCTGTGATTAAGTGCTTGGTTTTAAGCGAGGCATTGTCTAAGAACGACAACATTCCCTGCTCGGAGGTGACGGTAGGCTCTACGTTGAGGCTGTCACTTTGGGTGAAGATGGGGACTTGCTCAGAGTTGCCAGCAATCCCAAATACTTCATCGTCTCGAATAATGGAGCGATCGCCGCTATCGCTGAAATCAACTTCTCCCATATTGGAAAAGCTCAGTCCTGCGCCTGCCTCTGGGGCAGCGCTCTCGTGGCCGCGACGGCTATTTAAGCCGGAAACTGTACCACCCATGCCTCCAAAAGCAGCTGAGCCGACCGAAGGACTAGTGAAACCCGCAGAGCTTTCAGAGATATCAAAGTCAGGTAGGTTGCCTAGATCATCAAATTCATCGAACTCATCTAGAAAGTCGATGCTGCTCTGGCGTCCACCTGCTTCACTAGAGGAGCCTCCGGTCACAGGAGATTCTGGATCTGAGAAGGCGTCGTCAAAGGTGCTAACGTTGTTGTCTTGGGCGTCAAAGCCGTTCCAGTTGGAAGATGAGACGAAAGTTTGCTCATCTTGCTCGTAGTTGCTGGAGTTATAACCGGTTGAATCTAAGTCTGCGTAGCCAAAATTATCAGCATTAAAGTCATCTAGCTCCTCATCAGCCATGAAGAGAGTTTCGTCTTCTCTTAAGGGAAGATTAGAGCTGTATGAACTATTGGCAGAAATGTTGCCGCCAGGGAAAGAGTCTAAAGCCGATGGGCGATCGCTAGGGAGGCTTTCCTCCTCAGCCGCATACAACTGAGCGTCTGGACTCAGATCATCTTCTGGAAAATCTAGGGGTTGAAAGACATCGTCAAACTGATCGAGCGATGCATCAAACTCACTCTGCCCCAAACTAGAGTCGTGGCCAAAGGGCGAAAACTCCTGGGAAGTTCCAGATTGAGACTGTGGATGAGTTCCTGGATCTTGAGCATCTAGATATTCGTCGAAGGCAAATGGATCGGCAGTATTGTCTAAAGGCTCAGAACTTGCATAAGAACTGTTAGCAAATGGATCGGAGAAAGGTGTTGCTGTCGCAGGCGTGTCAACAGGCTCATCAAAAGCCATGGGCATTTCTGTCAAACCCAAGCCAGAGTCAAAATCGTCGAAACTTTCTAACTCAGCATTGTTAAAGTCAAAGGCGGGTTCTTCCTGGGCATGCCAGCTTTCTGCGGCTCCATAGTCAGAGCCACCTGAAAAATTATCTAGCTCTTGAACATTAGGAGAGCCATCATCCAAATTAGCTGCTGAAGCGGCTCCTGCATCCGCATCAGATTCGTTAGTGTAAGCCAATCCACTATTCGCGTAGTCAATAAATTCAGGATCAGAGGTCAAGCCCAGCACCCGTTGATATTGCTCGCGCGCCACATCATACTGCTGGAGTCCGTAGCAGTAAATATGACCCTTTAGAAGATGGACACTGGGGTCATCAGGAAAGTCTTGAGCCAGGCGATCGACAATCGCCGCTGCCTCTTCATAACTGCCCTGATAATATGCCTTCTGGGCTTGTTGATAGTCTTGCGCGTACTCAGTGCTGGATGCCATTTGCCTCCTCCTGCCATTGCACGTATCCCATTTGCTCGAAGCTCACCCTACTTGTGTGGATTGGTTTGCAGCGGGTGATTGAACCACCTTGCTCAACCCTAAATCTAACTAATTCATGAGCTGACTCATGCTGCCCACCGCGCTGATCGAAGAATTGCAATTTGATCGAGTAGTCGGAGCAACTTGTCGTCTTTATTGTCCGTCATCCATTCGCCCCGCAAAAACGGAGCCATACTATCCGGAACATTCGCTGGCATCTGTACCTCATCAATGTCTAGCCAATCCATGCCCACAATTCGATCAACTGCTAACCCTAACATGGTGTCTTGATCTTCGACTGCAATGACAGGAATCTCTGGTCTATCTGTATTGAGAGGATTAGCATCGCCTAGAAATTGGCCTAAATCAGCCACCCAAATAACGCGCCCACGTACATTCAGCGTACCCAAAAGCAAAGGGGAAACGTTCGGGATGGGAGTGATCCGATCCGGCGAAGGTGAAATAACTTCCCGAATTCCTGTAGCAGGTAGAGCAAACTCGTTGCCTGAAGATACATAGAATCTTAGGTGCAACTCACCTTCAGGACTTTCTAATTCCTGAAATTCTGGAGCTTGGTCTTGGCCTCTACCTGTTAAAAAATCTGGGTTCCCAACCATTCACGCCTACCTATCCTCGTAGCAGCTGTTTGACTGTTCCAACTAACTCTGTGGGTTGAAAGGGCTTAGCAATATAAGCATCTGCACCTTGTTTCATGCCCCAGTAGCGATCGAACTCCTCACCTTTGGAAGAGCACATCACTACAGGCACATTTTGGGTTTTGGGATCTGCTTTCAAACGACGACAAACCTCATACCCGTTCATGCGAGGCATCACAATATCCAAGACCACTAAGTCAGGGCAATGTGCTTGGATGCGCTCTAACGCCTCTACCCCATCGCTAGCTACAGTAACAGTTAGGCCACTTCCTTTGAGAAGGTCTGTGATCATCTCCCGTTGCGTGACACTATCTTCCACAACTAGAACTGTACTCATAACCACCCTACCTGCTAACTGCAAAGGTTAACGGGAAAGATCGACCGCGTACACTCTTAAACTTAATCTTTAGATTTGTGTTATTCACCTTAATCCTTGATTTTTAGAATAATCACTAATTAATCACTAAAATACCCTCAATGCTTAACTAAAAGGCGCTGAGGAAGCAGAAGCTGGATCGCCAAGGTCAATTTCTAACTCATCTTCTAGCGCATCAGCAAGCAGCCTGTCTGGCTTGGGGCGATCGGGGTCGCCTGAGCCAGCATACTTTTCCACTAGCATGAGTAACTCGTTTTCACCGAATGGTTTGGTCAGGTAGTCAGTCGCCCCGACCATACGAGCCTTGACCCGATCAATAAATCCGTCTTTCCCAGTCAACATCACAATAGGAGTTTGCCGGAAAGCCGTTGATTTGCGTAGCATGGCACAAATTTCGTAACCATCCAACTCCGGCATAGCAATATCACAAAGAATTAGATCTGGCTTGAGTTGAAATACTAAGCTCAGTGCTTTAAGAGGATTCCCAATGGATGTAACTTCATAACCATGTTGGCTTAACATGTACTCCACAGTTTTACGAATGCTTGCCCCATCGTCGATACAAACCACTCTGGGAGTTCGAACCATCTGTAGGGAAAACGGCTGCTTGCTAGCAATTGTTTCTTTGGAGGTGGGATATAGCAGTTGTACTAGCCCCTGCTGCACGTAGGGGTAAATAGCTCTGGCAACAGTGAGAATATCCCGGTTGAGATAACGGGCCATCTGTCGGACTGAGGTTTTGCCATCTGCCCAGCGGTGCAGGCTGTTGAAGGCGTTTTCCGGTAGAGCCTCTTGTAGCTGCTTGGCGTCAGCAATGATCGGACATTGATCAGGTGATTGAATGTGAGGGTGAAACTGTTTCCACTCTTGGACTTGCTTCATGATCTTGGCCACCAACGGATTAATCTCCAGAGTGGTGAGTTGAGGAGACAAAGCGGAGCCAATTTCGAAAATAAATGAACCTTGATGGAGACTCAGTAAGTCGAAAAGTGTTTCATGCACCATGCTCTGAATGATGCTACGTCCCTGAGCAGGTGTTAAAACATGATTTTCTAGCAGTGCCCACAAGTAGCCATATTCAGGGGCGTTGATCGCAGCGACCGAGGGGACGGTGACGTTATCGAGTGCGGCTTCTACTTTGTAGCGGCGGAGATAGTCACGCAGGCGAACTAAACTGTCATCCCCTTCTGCGGCATAGACAATTTGGCCATTGAGAAAAAAGACAAACCAAGACTGGGTAGATAGCGATCGCCCGAGACGATCACTGCTGATCAGGCTTGGCAGAGAACCATAGGCTTCAACACAAAGCTCACCTGTTCTTTGACCTAGCTCAATCAGTTGTAGAATGCTGCGGATGTCTATCTCGTTTAACTTGCCTTGCATGATGCAGCTATGATGCTCTCCAAAGAACAGCTTCGACGCTTGTCAAGTGGAACCCTGACTCAAATCGCTTCAAACTTCTTGCTTACCGCAGGTGTTCCTACACAAAATAATAACGATCAGTAAGAAATTAAACTTGTGTTAAAACTTTTACAAACCTCCTACGAGTTTTCTTTTATGGCAGGCCGTTACTGGTAGAACTGAACGTCGAGCGATTTTCCTCGTTCGTAACATTAAAGATTTGCTTATCAATAAATCAAAAGAAGTTTTTTGATGGTACTTAGAAATGCCTTGGAAGTTACTGCTTCGACATCACTACTAAAAATGATGCTAAATTGTGGTGATGGGATGAGTCCACTGAAGTATATATTTCAGTTTAGTTTAAGACTTCAGCAGGTCTACTGGCATCTTCAATTCTTGGCCTGAAGCCAGAATCGGAACTGTGGATTCTAAATTTGTTGCTTTTACGACAAAAATTTGATTATTCAGATCCAATAGTTTTTTCTCACCGTAACGTGGGTTGTAGGGGTTAGTATGATGGCGCTAGGCTTTTACTTCGAGTGAATAGCTCTACTGCTTCATCTCTAATGGAGCTTTATATAGCGCTACTCACTGTAAGAGTCCTTAGTAAAGTCAATGTACATTGACTTCAGGTGGCAGCAAGTTGAGAGGCAAAACAGTCTAAGGCTACGATGACGCTAAGACCGCTGCGTTTTCGGGTTGCAAAAGTGGTTAAGGATATGCCCCTCCCCAGAGACTGCTTGCAGCGAGCAACAGGTAAAAACCAATAAACTAGAGATGGTAGGAGCAGTAGACTCATCATGAACCTCTCATATTTATGTAGGTGGATTCAGTAGCGTTCCCAGCAAGAACCCCAGTGTTAAAGAATATTGCTCAACCAATGTTCTCTTCTTAAACTGGGTTTAGCAGGGCGAATGAAACTGCTGGCAGAAGGCTTATCTGACACAAGGAACTGGGCATCGACACGGAAGAGGACGATTGGCGTGCTGTATCTAGCAGAAGTACAAAAAAAGACCGGATTCATTGGTAGTGGTAAGGCAGAGCTAAAGTTGCTGGCTTGTCAGCGCTCTGAGCAGAGTTGGGCTGCTGTCCCTGGGGAAGAAGTTATTCCTTCAGATGAGGCGAATAGCTTTAACGCAGGAGCCTTGGTACTAGCTGACTTGACTGCGAATAAGCAGGTGCAGCGGCTACAGGAAGCCTCCCGCCAGCTAGTGACTATTCTGCAAAATTTCTCTCGACTGCAAGAAAAGTTTAAGACCCAGGAAGAAGAAATTGAGCAGTGGAAGCAGTCTCTGACTTATCAAAGCCAAGAGCTTAATCGCCGTGAAATGGAAATGGAAGCACGGCGGGAGCAGCTTCAGCAAATAGAAGAAGATTTTGAGCAGCTAGAGCAGCAGCGCCAAGAAATTGAGCGATCGCGAGAAGAAGCCAACCGACTCCGGGAAGAATTAGAGCGCCGCAACCAGGAACTGGAAGGAGCTTGGGCTCACCTACATGGTGAAATGCGACGCTTAGAGGAACGCCAATCCGAGATTCAGCAATCGGCGGTTCTAGATGATGAACAAGCCGGTAAAATTCAGGAGCTATTGAACCGCTTGTCTGGTTCAGTGGCTCCGACTGAATCGGCTCGCGAGCAACTGAATTTGGCCGTTGAAATCATCAATGGCCAGCAAAACATTCTGACCGAGCATTGGCAGCGACTAGAGCAACAACGGGCCAGCGCTCAACAGCTACAACAAGAAGTCGATCGCCAAGCCCAAGATCTACAAACTCGCTGGAGCGAGTGGCAACAAGCCCAGACTTCTTTGGAGCAGGCCAAAGCTGAGTTGAAAGCACAGCAAAACGCTCTAAACCTCAAGCAAGACTATGCCCAGACGCTAGGTCTGCGGCTGCAAAACCAGGAAGAGCTCCATCAGCAACTGTATCGGCTATCGGAAACTTCTGACAAAGTTAAGATTAGCCCTAAAGTTGAC
Source organism: Trichocoleus sp. FACHB-262 (assembly GCF_014696035.1). Lineage (NCBI taxonomy): Bacteria > Bacillati > Cyanobacteriota > Cyanophyceae > Leptolyngbyales > Trichocoleusaceae > Trichocoleus > Trichocoleus sp. FACHB-262. The sequence continues at coordinate 266,688 of NZ_JACJPK010000108.1, forward strand.
GTTGAAGCGCTAGAAACGATGCCGCTGGGCGAGCTTCAAGGAGTCCTTCAAGATCTTCAGCGCGACTGGGAAAAAATCCTCCGTTTCGTTAATGACCAGGAAGAAGAGTTAGGTTTTCAGCAGCAGACGATTGAAGAGGTGCAAGCTCAAATTCAGCAGGCCAGCGAGTATGACCGTCTCCGGCTAGAGACCGAGCTAGCGGATGAGCAAGACCGTTATCAAATGCTGAACGAAACCTTGGTGGGACAACGACGCAACCTCAAGGAACGGGAAGAAATTCTGGCGCAACACCAAGCTGTTTTACTGCGACGAGAAGGCAAATCAGAAGCGGTGAAACAGGAGAGTGAAATTGACCTAGCACCTGCCTTAATTCAGATTGAAAACATTAAGCAGCAGCAAGCGGAAGAACTGCAAAAGCTGGAAAACCAGATTGAACAAATGCGGGGTGCGATTCAACAAGCCCAAAGCATGGTCGATCATCAATCTAATGAGCAGACCCAGAAACAAAATGAGCTGAAGCAGCTAGAGCAAAACCTGCAAACTCAGCGAGCTAACTTGGCAGAACTGTCGGGTAAGGTCAGCCTCTATCAAGAGATGATGCAACCTGTGCAAGATCATGTAGATGGAGTACGGCAAAAGCTGGAAGCGATCGCGGGTGTACTGAATCAAGTCCAAGAAGCCAGCGACTATCAACTGCAAGCGATCGCCGAAATGCGACAAGTGCTAGTCGGCTTGATGAATACGCCAGAGTTGGCAGCTCCTTAGTCAGCCCAGTTTAGATGAGTGGGGGTGAATGAAGTAGGGCTAGAGCTGTTTTAGCCAAATCCATTCACCCTCCACTACCGCGATCGCCCCTCCCGGAAATGGGTCCGTTTGCGATCGGTTGGGGGCTGTAATCAGGTTGGTCACCTTTTCAATTTGTTCAAAATTAAGCGCCTTGGTCAGGGCTGCTTGGAGAAACTGCCGAACTACTCGTCTTTGCAGCGCGAGAGGAGCAGACCCTAGCACCAATCGATTCAAACCTCTTTGAGAGGGGTGTTGGGCTTGCTGGCGTAGCGCGATCGCAGCTTGCTCCAAATATTGCACATCTGCCTGGAGCAACTCGGTCGCTTGTGCCAAAGCTTTTTCTGCTTGCGGATTAAAGTGCTGCTGTAAGTAAGGCAGTAATTCTTGCCGAATCCGATTGCGGGCATACTTCAAGTCTTGATTGGTCGAGTCTTCCCAAACGGGTAAGTTAAACACTTGGCAGAATTGAGCAGTTTCTGGCCTCGTCAAATTTAGTAGAGGCCGCACCAGGTTAATTTTTGGGCTTAAGGCTCGCTGCCAAGTTAGAGCTTGCAACCCGTCGGCTCCACTGCCCCGCATCAAGTTGTAGAGCAACGTTTCAGCGCGATCGCTGGCGGTGTGACCTGTCACCAAGCATGAGTAATCATAGGCTTGAGCCATCTCGGTGAGTGCTTGGTAGCGCCAGGTTCTTGCGGCTGCTTCGCTAGGTAAGGCTTGAGTGGTTGTGCGTTGATAAAATTCGACTTGCCAAGTCTGGGCTAACTGTTGCACATGCGCTGTATTCGCCGCTGAGTCAGCTCGCCAACGGTGGTCGCAATGGGCGATCGCGACCTGCCAATTCCACTTGGGCTGCAAGTCTAAAAGTAATTTTGCTAGGCAGAGCGAATCTTGCCCGCCAGAGACGGCAATTAATAACCGCCGTTGTCGGGGTAGTAACTGCCGCGATCGCAGAGTTTGATGAACTTTGGCATGTATAGGTGTCCAAGTAGAAGGAGCACTCATAGACCCTAGTACGGCTAAATCATGTCAAAAAATAAGCAGCCAGCTCTTCAACTGAGAACTGACTGCAACTGCAAAATAACTTGCGGTTTAGAAGAACCAGCCGTAGCTGTGAAGTCCTTTACCCAGCAGGTTAACTCCTAGATAGCAGATCCAGACGACCACAAAACCGCTAGCTGCCAAAATTGCTGGACGCCGACCTTGCCAACCTTTAGTGATCCGAGCATGGAGATAAGCTGCGAAAACCAACCAGGTAATCAAGGCCCAGGTTTCTTTCGGGTCCCAGCTCCAGTAGGAACCCCAAGCTTCATTGGCCCAAACTGCACCCGCGATAATGCCGATGGTGAGCAGAGGGAAGCCCAAACCAATAATCCGATAGCTGATGTTGTCTAAGGTTGAGGCCAAACTGAGGCGTTGAGGCGAAAGGAGTTCGCTAGTAGCTGTTTCAGCACCAACCGCATTCAGGACTGCGGTGCCGCCACTACCGTTGCTGTCAGCAGCATAAGCTAACGCGGGTTCAGTGCTCACCTCTGAGTTCACAGCTTCTCCCGCCCGACGTAAGCGATAGGCTCCTTCGCGGAAGCCACCTGTGCCAACCGAACTGCCGTGTAACTCAATTTTTTGGCCTCTTGTGGCAATCAAAAAGGCGATCGCCAGCAGCGCCCCCACCATCAAAGTGGCGTAGCTGAGCATCATGACACTGACATGCATCATCAGCCAGTTAGACTTGAGGGCAGGTACCAATGGCGCGGAAGCCTGCATTTCGTCTGGTAGGGTTAAGGCAGCAAAAGCAGTAATCCCCATCGTCACAGGAGCGGTGATAGTCCCCACCCAGCGGCTACGGCTCATGTTCTCCGCGATCAGGTGGATGGTGGTCAGACCCCAAACTAGGAAAAACAAAGATTCATAGAGATTACTGATGGGAAAATAACCCGCTTCTAGCCACCGAGCCGCTAGAAGGGCTGCTGTGCAGAGGTTAGCGATCGCCATCCCAGTAGTGCCTAATGCTGGCAAGAGCGGAATCTTGGGAAACGCTGCCCCGATCCAGTAGATCAGCATGGTGACAAATAAAACGGCAAACGAGACATTGTCTAACTTGCCTTGAAGTTCAACCAAATCCATCGACGCTCTCCCAACAGTTTTGCAGACTGGATGCTAATAAGGCTGATCCTATCCTATCGACTCCTGGGTCTTGTCGGTAGCCTACCTATCAAGCGGCTCCTAAGGAGATGGCGTGGGAGAAACGTCTGGAGAAGGCGTAGGCGATGTGGTGGGACTAGGAGTTTCGTTAGTACTGGTCGAAGGGCTGGGTAATGGGCCTGGCTTGTTACCTTGACGCAAACGCACAAACACGTCGTAGCGAGTGGTGCGCTCGTCACTAATTGCCCCTGTGACTCCGATCGCCTGAATCGCTTTTGCCCAAACCTGACTGCTAGGAGCCAGCCGAATCAAAGCTAGGTTGCTGCTAAGCGTGCGATCGACATCAATAAAGAAGTGCCCATTATTTGGTTTTAGCTCTGCGGGTACGGTGGACTGGAATAATTCACTGGTGGCTAAAGGAGTTGCGGGCTTGGGGATAATGCTGGTAGCAACAGGCGCACCCACCGTCAAAAAGGCAACATTACTATCTAACCAACCATGACTGGCGATCGCGCCTCCAAGTGCGGGTGACCACGTAATCGTGGATTGATTGCCAACTTTGACTTCATTGACTTTGAAGTTGTACCGCTTCGCCATCACCTCATCGAGTTGCTTAAAAGCTTTGTCGGCGGCTCGGCGATCGCTCGCTTGCACCATAAACATCAAGCCAGCGGGTAAATCTGTCGGCGCTTTCTGCGGATTAGAAATTAAAGCCAGGGAAAACTCCCCATCCATCCACTTCAGCAAATCTTTGTCTAGGTCCAAACCTGTCTGAGTTTGCAGCCCCTCTCGTAGAACTTGGGGATTGGTCAGGTTAGGAGAAGTCGCGGTGTTGGCTCCCTGAATGTACTGCTCCCAAAGCTGCTTGAGATTGCCACCCGAAGCCATGACCAAAGTTTCCGCAGGCAAGCGGTTAGTCATATTCTTGGCCGCATTGGCAACCGTGTACTTTTTCTTGCTGTCTGGCTTCAACCAAGCAACACTCTGAACCTGAATGCCCTGCGGCTGCAAACTAAAGGCAGCAGTCAAGCCTTGAATTTGCTGGCTGAGGCTTTCTGGTGCAACCGGAACGGCTGAACTGGCGGAGGCTACTGCTGCTGCTGCTGGCACATTGACATATAGGTTGGCAAAGGCTTGATTGGTGCCAATCTTGTTGAAGGCGGCGGTATATCCAGGAGCGTTGAGGAGAGAAGCACCACCTTTATAAGTGTCGATCGCTTGATCGGTGATCTTGGGATCGGTCGTAACCACCAAGAAGCGTCCGTCCAGAACAGTAGCGGAGTAATTTTGGGTTGGCGCTCCCTGGGTTTCTCGGATCTGAAATCCCTTGTACTCCCGCTGCGTCCACTGAGTCCCTGCTCCAGTTTTGGGCTGAGAGAGTGCTTGCTGCGCTTGACCCGGATTGGTGATGGGTAGAACCAATACTACCGATTGCTGGCCTCCCGGAGTGGGAGCCGGCAGGGTAGGGGAGGGGCTAGCGGGTGTAGCTGTTTGAGAAGGTAGGAAGGCGAAAGTTGCTTGTCTGCCAACCCAGGGTTGGATATCTTTTTGGTAGTTGTAGCCGTTGGCAGTCAGCAGGCGATCGCGCCACTGAGCTAAGTTTTGGTCTACTAAGGCTTGGGTTTCTGGGGTGCCAAATTGTCTGAGGGTTTGCCATTGCCCTGGATCAGTCGAGACCGAAACTGCCATGAGAGCGGTTTGCGGAATGATGTTGGCTCCCACGGGTAGCTCGCCTGAGCCAGTGTTTCTCTGAGTAATAAACCAGTAGGTCGCCGCTCCCCCTGCAATCAGTAAGCCTGCTGCTCCTAGCGTTAGTGGTAGAGCAACCTTATTTTTCTTCTCGATCATGACCCCAAGCTCTCTTAGCCAGACAGAATACGCAACGCCGTTGACACTCTAGCAAAGTATTATCGGCCTGTGGCTTGCTATATCCGGATAGCTTTCCATCAGAAGTCGATCGGTTATTGCCTAGCCTTGCAAAGTTCTCTAGTGAAAGTGGGAAGATTCCAGCTATCTATTCAATTTGAGGTGTTATGCAGAAAGTTTCTATCTAATCACTCTTACAAGCATGCAATACAGAAATCTTCAGTCTATTAATAGTTATGCTGCTCAGCCCTCAGTTAAGACAATAGCCTGAAGCGTACCTCTTGGCTGTTTCAAAATAGGAATACGTGAAGTTGCTGACGGGACGTTGCCTATGAGTAGAGAGGGTACCGATCTAAACTAGTGAATGCTATTTTGATGGATAGTGTCACGTAGCACTTGAATAGCATATGTCAACACTGAGCAATGTAGATATTGAGAAAGAGATTGGAAACAATATTTATATATATCCATTTTCAAAGAATAAACTTAGAGGAGCTAGCTACAATCTTACCGCTAGTAAATTGGCATGGAGCTTGCAAACCAAAAAAAGTGTATATGACGCTCAAACTAATAAGTTGATAATCCCTAAACGATCAACAGTTCTTATAGAAACCAATGAGGCTATTTGGGTATCATTTAAAATAGCTGGAACCTACCATTCTAAAGTTGCTTTGGTTTCAAAAGGGCTATCTCATATCGGTACAACACTAGACCCAGAATACGTTGGCTCTTCTTTGATTGCTGTTCATAATCATAGCGATCAAGATGTGCCGCTCACTCCTGAAGAGGATACTTTTGTAACTCTGGTATTCCAATATGTGAGGACTGAAGCGTCTGTTAAGCCCGGAAATGATCCAGGTCGCCCAGATGTATTACGAGGTTACGATTTAAGTCCAGAGGAGGAAGCATGGTTAGATCAGGATTTTAGGAAAATTCCTGACAGATTAAAAAACAAATTGAAAGGGAGTCAAGATTTTCAAGAGGTTTTAGAGAAGCGCACTGCCTTTAGAGTAAGGCTAAGGTCTGGAGCAGTTTATATAGTTTTAGTTTCACTATTTGTTTTAAATCTCATCGCTTATGGATATTTGTCCTCGCGGAAAGAAAAAATTGCCAACCAGATTTGGTACGATCCTGCAATGAATGCTCTTTTCGGTTCCATGTTTGCTTTGCCTACTGCGCTTTTAACTAAATTACTTGCTGATATCGGAAAAAACTAACGGCAGAATCTCTTTTTATAGGTAGGAAAACAAAGAACTCCAACAGACGAGAAAGGTATAGGATCAAATGCAAAAAATAAAAGTCAAGGTCTTAAGACTAGTTGATTCTGCTAAGTTACCTAAATATGAGCATAATGATGATTCGGGCTTAGATTTGTTTGCAATTGAAGAGCGAGAAATTTCCTCTGGAGAAACTGTCCTTATAAGAACAGGTATTTCCATAGAACTACCACAGGGAACAGAAGCACAAATTCGACCTAGAAGTGGTTTTGCGCTTAAACATTCCATTACAGTACTCAATACTCCAGGAACTATTGATGCTGGTTATAGAGGAGAGATTGGAGTGATCCTTATTAATCACAGCAAGCTACCATTCAAAGTACTTGAAGGTATGAAAATTGCTCAGATGGTTATTGCACCAGTAATACGAGCTGAGATTGAGGAAGTCAAAAATTTATCAGAGACTCGTAGAGGAGAAGGCGGGTTTGGCTCGACTGGAGTTTAGTAAAAGTCTGAGTCCTGTTTTAGTGATGACAGCATAACCACCCTGTTGGAGAGCGAACGGTTTAAGAAGTCACTAGAGTTGGAGTGGCGATCGCGTTGTACAGCGTATCTCGCTGCTGATAGGGTCGGCCTAGAGAGCTAATCGCAGCTTGTAACGTATCAACTTCCATACAAGTGCCACCTTGCGCCCCCGCCATTGAGGTGATGTGCTCTTCCATCAAGGTGCCACCAATGTCGTTGCAGCCCCAAGTTAAAGCTTCTGTTGCCCCTGCTAAGCCGAGCTTGACCCAACTGGGTTGATGGTTAGGAATCCAGCGACCTAAGTAGATGCGAGCCACTGCCATCAGCAACAGAGCATCGGCTAGAATCGGTTGATCGCGGCCAACACGACGACGTAATGGTTTCGGGGCTTCCTGCCCCACAAATGGCAACAGAATAAACTCAGTAATGCCGCGATCGCCTCGGTCTTGAGCAGATTGCTGGAGCGATCGCAGCAGCTCCAGATGCTTGATCTGTTGCTCTGGCGTTTCGATGTGCCCGGAGAGCATGGTGCTCGTGGTAGGCATGCCTAAGCGGTGAGCAGTCGCCACGATTTCCAGCCAGGTGGCACTGTCAGTCTTCTCTGGGCAGAGAATGCGACGTACTTCATCGTCTAGCACTTCTGCGGCGGTTCCTGGCATGGAGTCAACGCCTGCTGCTTGTAGGGCAGCAATCACTTCGGAATAGCTTAAATTATCTTCCCGCGCGATGAACTGCACCTCCTGAGGTGAGAAAGCATGGAGATGCAGGTGGGGAAATTGGTGAGTAATCGTTTCTACAACTTGGCAATAGTAGGCTAGGGAACTGCCATTAAGTTTGGCTTCTAGATTCAGCCCGCCTTGCATACAAATTTCGGTGGCACCCCGTTGCACTGCATCTGTAGCTTTTTCGAGAACTTTGGCGTTATCCAGCCAATAAGCACCCTCATCTCCTGCATCCCGACGAAAGGCGCAAAAGCTACAGTGCTGCTCGCAGATATTCGTGAAGTTGATATTGCGGTTGATGACGTAAGTAACGGTATTGCCTGCTTGCTGCTGGCGCAATTGGTCTGCCGCTTCTCGAATGGCAGCGATCGCGGCGGGTTCGGTTTGTTGCAGCAGCGTCACCCCTGCCTCTGGAGAAATGTCGTCACCCGCTAAGGCGCGGTGCAAAATCGCGTCAACTCTGTTGTTAGCCACAAGAAATTCTTAAAGAAGGATTCAATCTTTGATCCATTGTGGCAGGGAACACTGGAATCAAGCCGAAGAATTGTGTTTCCTCTATCAAGCCCAGCGCTCATCCCGTCTTAGGTTTAGCCCCGTTTCACATTAGAGCTTAAAATTCCACGCTACTAGGAGAACTTGGTTCCCATGTCTGCTTTCAAAAAAGTATTATTGCCTGTTGCTGCGATCGCGGTTGTCGTTGGGGGTGCTGCTTACTGGTTCATGAAAGGCGGCCCCATTGATTCATCCAGTCCCGCTGCGAGTGCGGAAGTGGTGCCTGATGAAGCGCTGATGGCTACTTTCATTGCGAGTGATGCCAAAGGTTGGGACCAACTGCAACAGTTTGGCACCCCAGAGGCTCAGAAGTTTGTCGGTCAAGGAGTGCAAAGCTTCCAGGCTTCATTGCTCAAAGGCAGCCAACTCAACTATGACAAAGACCTGAAGCCTTGGGTCGGCAATGTCATGGTGGCCGTGCTACCGAGTGCGTCTGAAGGCACCCAGCAGTCGGACACTCTGCTGGTCGTGGGTATTAAAGACAAAGTTCGAGCTTTAGCCTTTGCCAATCAAGCCAAGTCCCAGCCCGGAGTTCAAACCCAAGAGAGTGATTACAAAGGCATCAAGATCTCAGCCACCACGCAAAAGGATCAGCCCAACAGCACGATTTACAGCGCCGTGCTCAGCGATCGCCTGGTGCTTGCTCACAAAAAAGCCACGGTAGAACAAGCAGTCGATACGTTCAAAGGTGCGCCTTCCTTTGCCGATAAATCCGGGGCGGCTCGACTGATGGCAACGGGCGTAGATGTAGAAAATCCGATCGCGCAGATTTATCTACCCAACTACGGCACTTCGGTCAAACAACTGATCGCCAACAGCCCGCAAGCGTCCCAAATCCCGCCACAAAGCATGCAGCAGCTAGACCAGGTGGAATCCTTGGTCGTGGGTGTGGGCGTAGATGATTCTGGGCTGCGGGTGAAAGCCAAGGCGAAAGCGAAACCCCAAGCCACCGCCATGCAGTACAAACCCGTTCCGGGCAAAGTAGTCGCTGCCTTTCCGACAGACACGATCGCCTTAGTGACTGGGCAAGGGCTGAAAGCCGCCTGGACGACGATGGTAGAGCAGTCGCAAAACGTGCCCCAGAGCCAGATAGTGGTTGACACTGTGAGGCAACAGCTACAGGCTGTCAATCTGGATGCTGATAAAGAGGTGTTTGGCTGGATGGATGGGGAATTTGGCCTAGGGGCGATCGCGCTCAATCAAGGGGTTTTGTCCTCGGTTGGGTTTGGCGGCGTGTTAGTCCTAGAAACCAGCGATCGCGCGACTGCTGAGGCTACTTTGACCAAACTAGATGCGATCGCCCAAAAGAATTTTATGCGCGTGGCACAACGCAATGTGGATGGCAAAACTATTACTGAATGGAAATTGCCACAACAGGAAAGCGTTTTGGGGCACGGTTGGCTAAATCAAAATTCTCTCTTTATCGCAGTGGGTAGCCCCCTCATCGATGGCATGACCGCCCCAGCCAAGCAGCCTCTAGATCAAAGCGCTGCCTTCAAAATGGTGACAAGTTCTTTGGCTAAGCCGAATGCAGGCTACTTTTATCTCGATATGGACAAAATCATGGCCGTGATGAATACCAGCCTGTTAAAAACTCAAACCAGCAGCATCACACCCGAAACAACTGCCATGCTGAACTCTATTCGTGGCCTTGGCATCACTGTAACGCAACCAGACAAAACCACCGCTCAGGTCGAGATGCTGTTAGCTCTCAAACCCAAAGCGGTGAGCCTGAAGTAGTTATTTGCTTTCCGCGTTACTACGTAACTGGTTGAGTTGGTCTTGAAGTTGCGATCGCAAAGCTTGGGCTTGTTGGTAAGCGTGCGATCGCTTGGGCTGATCTGGTGCTGTAACTCCTGCTTCCTGCCAAGGTTGGTAGAGCGGTTGCACCGTGTACTTGAGCCGCGATCGCATCGCCCACACGCCCATTGAGGGAAAGAGCACAAACGCTACCATCAGCAACGAAATGGGAAACAGCGGTAGTTTGATCCAACGAGCTAAGGTTTTGAAGTTCCAGGCCCAGGGGTGCAACGATTCATTGCCGATGCAAGTCACGGGCAGAATGGGGACTTGATGGCGATCGCTGACTTGAATAAAACTAGGGTCAAACGTAGTCAACTGATAGCGCTGCCGCCACCCCTTAATCAAGCCGCGCCAGCCTTCTGGGGCATAAAGTACTACCGTTTTTGTCTCTGCATTAGCTACGGCTACTTCAAAACTTTGACGCTCCGCCCTTACCCCACCTAAGACTTGAGGCCAACTCGGAGGGAGCCACCAATTCAACCAAGGATGATCAAAGAAAATAGTATGAGCTAGTGGCTGGATCACCCAGTTTCGTTCCTGCTTGAGTAACCAACCTAAACTGATAAAATCCCAGGGAAAAGCCATACCTGCGTGATTCATCACCACGACCACTGGGCCTGTGGCAGGCAAATGCTCTAACTGGTGCAACTCTGCCCGGAAATAGTGTTGCACAATTGGACGCAGGATTTCATCTTGAAATGCTTGTTGATAAGCAGGGTTAACCTCGCCTCCTTCAGATCGGGGTGCCCGACCACCGAGTCGCAACCAGCGGATCAAAGAGGCTAGGTAAAAGCCTCCCGGAATCAGAAACAGCATGTAATCCAGCCAATTCCAGCCTTCAGGATCGTCATGGTAATGCTGCCAGTGGCGATTAAACAAAATCAGCCAGCCCGGTGGATACCAGAGGCAAAACCAGTCAAACCAACTAAAACGATAAGCAGAAGGCGACTTAAGCGCAGGTGAACAATGCTGCTCCGTAGAATTGGGGCACGAATCGTAGGGAGAGTCGCTGGCATCGTTGTAGGCCGTATGATCCCAGTTCATGTTGTGTACAGAGAGCAATTCGGGAATCTGCCTACTTGGTTCGCTTCAACGATCGCATTGCGGCATTCCATCAAACTGGCTCCAGTGCGTCGGGACAGTTCTTGTAGGTTAATGCCGGGATGACTCGCTTGGGGTGCTTCTAAATACAGTTCATAGGCCACCTCTAGCACTTTAGAATTCAGTTGTAGTGGCCGAATAGTGGTTTCTAATAAGCTAAACATAGTGACATACCAGATAGCCGTATTGTCTGATATGCCACTCTCTGCTTAGCTTTAGCGTCTACCAGAAGGCCAATCTATAGCGCTTGGTAGGGCAGAAACTTAATGCCGATTGTTACCGTTGCCGTTGCTGCTGTTGGAAGCTAATACCTTCTCAGCTAGCTTTTCTGGAACTTCTTGCAGGTGATGCGCTTCCCAATGGAAGTAACCCACACCCATCGTTAGCGATCGCAACTCCACAATTAGGTCGTGCATTTCCGCCTGGGGCAAGTGAGCAGCAACCTCATCCCAGCCATGCCAACCGTCTTTGGCGGCATAACCCAAGATCTGGCCCCGTCGCCCGCTCACCAACTTCAGCACTTTGGAGGTGAAGTCAGTGGGTATAGAAATCGCGATCGCCAGAATCGGCTCTAGCAACGTGGGTTCACACTGATTCATACCTTCCTGCATGGCAATCCGCGCTGCTTGCTTAAAGGCTTGCTCCGAGCTATCAACGTTGTGGTAGGAACCATTGGTAAGAGTCACCGCGACGTCCACCACCGGGAAACCCAGCGGTCCATGTACCAAGAACTCCCGCACGCCTGTTTCCACACCCGGAATGTATTGCCGTGGCACCACACCACCCACGATCGTTTCCTTAAAGTTGAAACCTTCTCCCCGTGGCAGCGGTTTGATGTCTAGGTGAACATCTCCAAATTGCCCATGCCCTCCGGTTTGGTGCTTGTAGCGCCCATGAGAAGAGGTGGGTTTGCGAATCGTTTCCTTGTAGGGTACTTGGGGCAGATGCGTGCTCATGGGCAAGTTATACTTCCGCCGCAGGCGATCGAGCGCCACCTGCAAGTGAATGTCGCCTTGCCCCCACAGAATAACTTCGTGGGTATCTCCGTGTTGCTCCCAAGCCAGAGAGGGGTCTTCTTCTAATAGCTTGGTTAGGGCACCGCTGAGCTTCACTTCATCGTTACGTTTCTCAGGTGTGATGGCGAGCGCAAACACAGGAGCCATGTGTTCGGCTTTCGGCAGTTCAGCCGTAGGTTGGGAATCAACCGTGGTCAGCGTATCCCCGGTCTTCACACCTTCCAAGCGGCTAATGGCAATAATTTCGCCTGCCTGAACCGTGGTCATGCTGTGGGTTTGTTGCCCCATTAGGCGATACAAACCGCCTACTCGCACGCCGTTTAGCGTCATGCCATCGCTAATTGTGCCTTGCCAAACCCGCACGAGAGAGAGCTTGCCGCCTTGGGGAGTGTAGTAGGTTTTCAGCACTTGAGCCAAGGGAGCCGTAGCGCTGAGAACCGTGCCTCGATGCTCTGCCGTGGTCTCGGCATCGGGGGCCTCTCGCAGCAGCGCTTCTAATAGTGGCCTGACGCCATAATCTTGCTCAGCCACGCCAACGAAGACAGGCACAATCAAATCGGCACCCAGATCCATTTTCAGATCTTGCAGAATTTCTTCTTCGGAGGGATTAATTTCTTCCAGCAGTTCTTCCAACAAATGATCATCAAAGTCTGCCAGCACTTCTAGCATTTCCGCTCGGGCAGCCTGCTCTTCGCTCCGAAGTGCTTCTGGGAGTGGCACGGGGTCAGCAGGTGCACCCGGATGGTAGTGATAAGCTTGCTCGCTCACCAGATCGATAAAGCCCACAATCTCTTCGCCTTGGGCGATCGGGTATTGGTGTGGCACCAGAGGCCGACTAGAAACCGACTTCAGAGCCTGGAGCACGTCCATGTAGTGAGAGGTGGCGCGGTCCATTTTGTTGATAAAGACGAGATGGGGAATTTCCCAGTCATCCAAAAACTTAAATAAGGGAGCGAGGGTGAGGACGCGATCGCTCACTGCTTCACAAACCACGATCGCAGCATCGACACCAATCAAAGCGTTGTAGGTTTCTTGAGCAAATTCAACTGAACCAGGACAATCTACAAACGTAAAACGAACGCCGCCATATTCAGTACTGGCGGCGTTTATTTCCACACTCATTTGGCGATCGCGGGCTTCAGCGGCACTGTCCCCCACGGTATTACGGTCTTGCACCCGACCTTTACGATTAATTGCCCCTGTAACCGATAAAAGACTTTCGAGAAGCGTGGTTTTTCCACTCAGATAAGGACCAACAATGGCTACGTTTCGCGAACCCACCTCTACTTTGTTGTTCATAGGTCGCTCTCCTTATTTAATTATGTGAAAAAGTAAAGCGGCAATTGAGATGACTGCTCAGCTTTCAACACAGAAATCTTAACTGCTTCAAAGATTAGATTAACGCGCTTGGGATTGCAAATAGAGGTTTGTTAGTAAAATTTTATGTAACAGTCATCTTGATGAGTCTTTACAGTTCTCAAGCTATTAATTCACAACTCTATGACTTGGTTTAATCTGTAGGTTGCTAGCAATTCGGTATGAATAGAATTGGGTGAATTTTAATAGCTTGTCTATAAAAAACTCGAATTTCGCTAAAAAGATGAGTTAGCTGCCGTATCTTCTCATCTGGCGATCGCGGCTGAATGGGATAGAGAAAATTCATGGTAGACAGCTATTTTGACTGCGCAGATGGTTGGAGCAAGGCAGAGTTAAGCCTTTGATTTGACTAAGTGCAATAACAGCTATAGATTTGAACATTGCTTTAATTTTCTTCGAATTGTTGCATAGCCCTGCTGAAACTGCATGCCTCTTCCTCCACTTCAATCCAAAACCCTAGTTGCAACTACCAAACTTAACTGGAAGCTTCTAAATAGTAAAAAATTTTGGTTGATTTTAAGCTTGGCGGCAACAGTTTATTTCGGTTTGATTTCATTGGCCGATTCGCTGAGCCAGCCCTATCTGATTCAAGATGATGCTCGTTTGCATGTAGTTTGGTTAGAACGATTTTCTAATCCAAATTTATTTCCGAATGATTTGATTGCTAATTATCTAGAATCTATTGCTCCTATAGGCTATAAAAGTTTTTATTGGGCGATGAACCAACTAGGAGCCGAGCCTTTAGTTATAGCTAAGTTTCTACCTTTATTTTTGGGGCTAATTGCTAGTGTCTATGGCTTTGGTACAGCTCTGCAATTATTTCCAGTTCCTATCAGTGCTTTTCTATCCACACTCATTCTTAATCAGTCCTGGTGGCTTAATGACGATTTAATTTCTGCCACTTCCCGTTCCTTTTTATATCCAATTTTCTTGGCATTCTTGTATTACTTGCTAAAGCGATCGCTCGTTCCCTGCCTGCTCGCGATCGCGCTGCAAGCCCTGTTTTATCCCCAAATGGCCTTACTCCAAATTGCCATTCTTACGGTACGGCTGTGGCGCTGGCACAAAGGCCAATTGCGTTGGGTAGGCGATCGCCAAACTTGGATCTTGTGGAGCTTGAGCTTAGTCATCGCTCTCTTCGCCTTGTGGCCTTTTGCCCAGCAAGCTGCCGAATTTGGCCCCATTGTTACAGCGGCTCAGGCTAAACTCATGCCAGAGTACGGTGTAGATGGTCGTGCCCAGTTCTTCATCCCAAATTTGTTCACCTTTTGGTTTGTGGGGGATAGCGGCATCCGGTTGCCGTTGCATCCACCTGTCATTTGGGCTGGAGCGTTCCTGCCATTATTACTGCGCTATCCGTCGGCGTTAGTTCGCCAAGTTTCCAGCCAAATTAAGCTACTGGTTCAAGTGCTCATCGCCTCAGTGGGACTGTTTGGCTTGGCACACGTGGTTTTCTTGAAGTTGCACTTTCCCGGTCGCTATATGGAGTACAGCCTCCGGATAGTCATGGCTTTAGCCGCAGGAATTACCTTAGTGCTACTTGCAGAAACAGGTCTACGCTGGCTGGTTCAGATGCGACGAAGCCGAACAGCTTTGAACCTGTGGCAGCGGGGTTGTTTAGGGTTGGTGGCAATCTTGGCGATCGCTTCTCTTGTGGTTCCAGCCGTACCCAGTATTTTTTTGAGCACTCACTTGCAAGTTAAAGGTCGGGTGCCTGAGATATATGAGTTCTTGGCTCAACAGCCCAAAGATACGCTGATTGCTTCTTTAGCGGAAGAAGCTAGTAATCTGCCTGCTTTCGCCAAACGCTCTATTTTAGTGGCCCGAGAATTTGCTTTTCCTTACCACTTGGGTTACTACAGCCAAATTCGCCAACGAGCAATCGATTTGGTGCAAGCCCATTACAGCCCTGAGCTTCAGGACGTGCAGCGCTTCATTGCGAAGTATGGGGTTGATTTTTTCTTAATTGAGCAGGATGCTTTTACACCAGCATACTTAATGCCAGGACCAAGGTGGCAGCGTTGGCTGCATCAATACCAACCTGTTGCATCAGAGGCGATCGCTCGTTTACAACAAGGACAAACGCCTGCCTTAGCTCAATTCATGGATCAATGTTCCGTTCTTCAAACCAAGCAGTTTACAGTGCTAACAGCAGCATGTTTGATGGGAGTTCAGCCTGGATGAAAAACCACAATCAATTTGTCTATAAGTTGGGTTGGCTGGGTGTGGCTGTGCTGATCCAGCTAGGATTACTGCACAGCAATTGGAATGGGCAGATGAGGGCATCATTAGTCGCTCAAGCTCAATCTACCCAAACAGCCGAGGAAGTCATGCAGCAAGGGTTGCGAGCAATTCAGCAAGGTAGGCTAGAACCCGCGATCGCAGCCTTTCAGCAAGCGGCTCAGCTCAACCCTAGCTTGGCAGCAGCTCACTACAACTTGGGGTTGGCACTCCGACAAAAAGGTGAGTTGCAACCTGCTGCTAATGCGTTTTATCAAGCGGCTCAAGTAGACCCCAAATTTGCTCTGGCTTATGCCAATTTAGGCGCAGCGTTGTTGGAAGGTAACAATTTACAGCAAGCCAAGGAATATTTGCAGCGATCGCTAGAAATCGATCCCAAACTCGGCTTGGCTCATTACAACTTGGGCTTGGTGCTGGAACAGCAAGGGGCTCTAGACCAGGCGATCGCCACCTTCAAGCGGGCACAACAGCTTAGCCCAACCGCTCCCGAACCTGCCTATCATCTTGGGGTAGTTTACATGCAGCAGGGCAAGATGTCTGAGGCGATCGCGGTTCTGCGTGAGGCGATTAGAATCAGCCCTAAGTATCCAGAAGCGCATTACAACTTAGGGTCTGTTTTGCTGAAGCAAGGGCAGCTATCAGAAGCTTTAGTGGCTTTTCGCCAAGCGGCAGAGGCTAATTCTAACTACGCCAATGCCTACTATGGTGCGGGGTTAGTGTTTCTGCGGCAAGGGCAATACAAAGATGCCCAACAGGTCTTGCAGTACGCCAAAGACCTGTACAGCGCTCAAAACAATACTGCCTGGGCCGCAAATGCTGAAAAGCAACTGCAACAGGCTCAGGCAGGTAGTGCGTCAGCACCTTGAAATAGAGATTAAGGCTGAGGCAGAGTTAGTTGAATGAATCTAGATCCAGCGCTTGTGAGCCACCCTGTTCTAGCTGGATCAAAATCTTGCCCAACTGCGACCAAACTAGCCAACTCGTGAAAATTGATAAGGGAAGAGAGAGGGCGTAGGACAATTTGGTGCTAAAACCAAAAATTTCCATCCCAGAACCTAGAAAGAGACAGGCACCTGCGGTAATTCCCAAGAAAGGCACAAACAGCTGCATGCCTTGCAAAGCGGCTAGGGTGCGAGTGGAGCGATTCTTGGCCCAATCTTGCACCGCTTGCTTTAGAGTTGCTTCAAACGCGACCCCAGAAGTAATGCTGATCAGGAGGCCAGCAACCAGTAAGAAGTAGGGCGGGTCAGGGAAAGTAAACACAGAAAACTCCTAATATGCAGTTGCTGACGCTCAATTGTATCAATCTATGGATATTCCTCAATTTTTAGTGATTTTGAGGAGTCTGCCAACTAGCAAAGGGAATCGTGGGTAGTAGCGCCGCCGCTCCTTGCATGGAGGCTCCAGCTAATGCTCCCCAAGCCGCACTAAAAAGGCGGGCAGGCTTGAGTTCGTCTTTAATCAAGTTCCAGAGCCGCTGAACTTCCTCGGTGTGCAGGCGATCGTCCTCAATCAGAGCGAGAATGAGCTGTTGGCGTAGGAAGTTGGCTTCTGGCGACAGCAAATATTGCAGACCGAGTTGAGCCGTCGGTAGTAAATCAAAGTTAGTATCAGAGCGGGCGATCGCGATTAGATCTTCCAGTCGCTGCCACTGAAATCTACCATCCTTGAACAGCACATCAATTAGCCTACGCCGCAGCTCAGGTGATTCTCCCTTCAACAACCGCTGAGCCACATAGGGATAAGCAACATCCACAATTTTGAAGCCAGCATTGAGGCTCAGCGCCAATCCTTCTTGTGTCACCAACGAACGAATAATCAGAGCAAACTTGGCAGGCACCCGGAACGGATAGTCGTACATCAGTTCCGAGAATTTGTCCGTGATAGTTTTGAAGTTGAAGTCGGCTACGCTTTCGCCCATGATATCGCCCAACACACTTTCTAGCGCTGGGACAATCGGCCAGATATTGGTGTTGGGAGCGAGAAAACCGAGTTTAACAAAGTCTGCGGCTAGCTCCACGTAATCTTTATTGATCAGATGCACCACCGCGTCCACCAAGGTTTCTTTGTTGGTTTCGCTTAATTGGTCCATCATGCCGAAGTCAATGTATGCCATGCGACCATCGGGCATGGCAAACAAGTTGCCAGGGTGCGGGTCGGCGTGGAAGAAGCCAAACTCTAGAAGCTGACGTAAACCAGAGGTCACGCCAATGCGGATTAAGGTATCTGTATCTAAACCTGCGGCTTTAATGCTTTCCGTGTCAGTGAGCTTAAAGCCGTGAATCCACTCCAGCGTCAAGACATGGGTATTGCTGTAGCTCCAATAGATACTGGGGACTTTTACCGTGGGGTCGTCACGGAAGTTATCAGCAAACTTCTCGGCGTTGTAACCTTCGTGCAAATAGTCAATTTCCTCAAACAGCTTGGTACCGAACTCATCCACGATTAAGGTGAGGTCGTGCCCTAAATTGAGAGGGAGCCAAGGGCCGAGCCAAGCGGCACCCCAGCGCATTAAGTACAGATCTAGTGTCAGCGTAGGCAGCAAATTGGGCCGCTGCACTTTGACCGCAACTTCTTCTCCGCTGTAAAGGCGTGCCCGATATACCTGACCTAAGCTGGCAGCCGCGATCGGTTCTGGTGAAATCTGAGCGTAGATCTCGTCAACTGCGTAACCTAGCTCTTCCTGGATAATGCCAAAGGCGATCGTGGTTGGGAAGGGTGGTAACTGGTCTTGTAGCTTCACCAGTTCTTCTAAAAAGTCTTTCCGCACTAAGTCGGGTCTAGTAGAAAGCGCTTGCCCTACTTTGATGAAGGTGGGACCCAAGCGAGTTAGCAGAATCCGGAGTTGAGCAGCCCGCTTAAATTTATTGGCTTCGGTGCGGTGCTGCCAATCATCGAACTTCAAGCCCAGGACAAACCAGGCAAAAGACCAAAGAATATTAAGAGCACGCCAGATAGCTTGGAGAGGGCGATAGCGGTAGTGACGGGCGATCGCCTGAGCATCATACTTGCGAGTGGAGAGCGGTTTTTCGCGGTGAGCCCGCCAGCCAAGGTCGGTGGAACGCGGTTGTGTTTCTGCTGTAGAAACCAGTTGATGCTGACTCACGCCTCTTTACGCCTCTTTTGTGCGGGATTTAACGTCTCAAAAGCCTGACAGTCGCCGCAACATCTACATCTTGAGCTGTCACTCGGCCTGCCCAGTACCTACTGATCTTCGACTGAAATCGACGGGTAACCACCTAAGCTGCGATTAGGTCAGACCCCTGAATCTTCTTATCTTTTTATTAACTATAGTATAGGAAACTACAAACAACTGGGATACGACCGCGGGTAGCGTTAAGTTTTGTGTCGCAGATCACTGCAATTAGCGTGAACCTCTGAGTAGTAAAAGTTCAGCAACCTCGAGATTACAAGCAGTAGACAACCCAAACTCTGACTAGTCAAAGCCTAAAGATTGTAAATATTGCTGTAGTTTCGTATTAAATCGCTGACAGCAGGGGTTTTAGTAGATGGCAAGGCGCTCGGCACCAGCACAAGCAGACTTAAGGCTTTCGCTTGTAGTCTTCCCGATTAACTTTGACTCTTAACAGCAGTTACCAAGCAGTCTTTCAAGCTGTAAATCACTTGGTCTTGCTCTTCAGCCGAAAGCTCAGGAAACATCGGCAGTGACAAAACTTCGTGGCACATTTGCTCGGAGACAGGCAGTTGCCCTGGCTGATAGCCTAAATCTCGATACACTGATTGCAGATGCAACGGTAAAGGGTAGTAAACAATCGAGCCAACGCCACGGCTTTGTAGTTCTTGCCGCACCCAATCTCGTAACGTTTCAGGCTCGTTGCTTAGGTGACTAGGCGCATCCGGCGAATTCACTAGGCGAATTGTGTATTGATTCCACACCGATCGCCCCCCACTAATTTCTTGCGGCGGAACGATGTGCGGAATACGGCTAAGTAATTGTTGGTAGCGCTCAGCAATCTGCTGCCGTTGTTGGTTCCAGGTATCCAAAAACCGCAGTTTAATTTGCAGCACTACGGCTTGTACCGCATCCAGGCGACTATTCATCCCGATGGCCTCGTGATAGTAGCGCGTTCGACTACCATGCTCTTTCAACATCCGAATATTGGCTGCGATCGCTGGATCATTGGTAGTGATTGCGCCCCCATCTCCAGCTGCGCCTAAATTCTTGGTGGGGTAGAAGCTAAAGCAACCAATGTGGCCGATACTGCCAACCTTCTGGCCTGTCCATTCGGCTCCGGTGGCTTGGGCACAGTCTTCAATTACGGCTAGGTTGTGGGCTTCCGCGATCGCCATCAGTCGAGTCATATCCACAGGCTGACCAAACAGATGCACTGGAATAATGGCGCGGGTTTTCTCAGTAATCGCCGCTTCAATCAAATTGAGATCGAGATTGAACGTATTCGCATCAATATCGACAAAAACAGGGGTAGCTCCCACCGCACTGATCACTTCTACGGTCGCGAAAAAGGTAAAGGGAGGCGCAATTACTTCGTCTCCAGGGCCAATCTCTAAGGCCCGCAGCGCTAAGAAGAGGGCATCAGTCCCAGAGTTGCAGCCAATACATTCCGAGGTGCCTGTGTAGGCGGCAAACTGCTGCTCAAAGTTTGAAACGGCGGGACCACCAATGTAACCACCAGAACCCAAAACCTGGAGAACGGCTGCATTTACTTCTTCGCTGATGGTTTCAAATTGCCGCGTCAGGTTGAGCAGAGGGACTTTATTCACTCGTTTACACCACAAGTCTTGCTAGGTTAATAAAATCAAACTTTGTTAAAAAATGGAATCCGCCATTCCTCGGCTTTACCAGTTTCTAGAATAAAGCTGCCCTCAGATTGTTTCAGCTCTGGCAAAATCAGAAAAACACGTTGGCAGGTCACAGCTTGTGGATACGTTGATAAAGTTAGACACCCTGGATCTGGCTTGGGCCTTGGGAATGATGGCGATCGCGATCGGCTTATCGGCTTGGCAACGAGTTGGTTTGGAGTGGAATCTGACCGTGGCGACAGGCCGAACGGTGATTCAACTGGTCATGGTTGGGTATCTGCTAGAGCTAGTTTTTGCTGTAGACAATCCTTGGGTGGTGTTAGGCATTATTGCGGGCATGCTGACCATTGCCACCATTGTGGCTCGTAACCGCATCAGCAAGAAGATTCCGCAATTGCTGCCGCTGCTCTGGGGTTCAATCTTTGTTGCCGCCACTTTGACCTTGAGCTATACCAACCTGCTGGTGATTCGCCCTGACACTTGGTACTCGCCTCAATATTTGGTGCCCCTAGCAGGGATTGTCTTGGGAAACGCCATGAATGGAGCGGCGATCGCAGGAGAACGCTTAGCCAGCACCATTAGTAACAGTCGCCTAGAAATTGAAACTTATTTAAGCTTAGGAGCAACCCCAGAGCAAGCAGTGGCCCAGTACCGCCGAGATGCGATCAAAGCAGGCATGATTCCCACTATTAACTCGATGATGGCAGTTGGGTTAGTTACCCTACCAGGCATGATTACGGGGCAGTTGCTCAGCGGTGTCAGTCCTTTAGATGCTGCTAGTTACCAAATGCTAATTATGTTTATGCTGGCGTTTACGACGTTGGTGACAACAATTTTGGTGACCAGAGGTCTCTGTCGTGTGTTTTTTAATCAAACCGCTCAATTAACTTTGTATTGAGTTGCAATTTAGCCCTGATAAGGGGTAGTCCAAAACTTGATAATTTCTCAGCCACACAAAATTTGTTCTCTCTGCTTTACAGGCAGGCTTTTCAGTAGCACTGATTTTTTCAAAAGTTTTTCAAAACGCTGATAAGGGCGATCGCCTTTTTTTATCGATAGTGGGCCGTTGACCTTATCAACCTAAGGCTGTAAAAGCTTGCAACAGCCTGATTTACACGACTTGGAAGATTATTTGGGAACCCCTATGGAATAGGAACTTTGGAGCCTCTACCTCGCACCAGTTCCTATGGAATTATTGGTTTGCAGAGCTGTGTTGATGTGCTAACCTTCCAAGTCCTATGATTTAATCTAGATTTGGCATAGTAGGCATATAGGGAAGTAGCTTTAGACTATGCCATTACCAAATTCGCCTCCGACTAAAGATGATTTCATCAACTCTCACTGGCAGGATGTGATTAACAGTTGTGAGAGAAAGGATTGTCTTATCTACAACGCAGCCTTTTGGAAAAAGGCTCAAGAGGCAAAAGAGGTGGATCAGGTTAGAGAGCAAGCTGTCTTTGAAATTTTGGCAGCCGTGACGGGCGCTGCAATTAAACCAGGGTCAACCGAAGAATTTTTTGCCGAAATTTTCCACAATCTCACAGACGAGCATTTAGATTTTCTTGCCGAAATTGCTTCTGAGATATCAGATCCTGAGCTTCAGGCACGAGTTGCAGATATTCTCTGGGTCAGACGGCGGAACTATCAAATGGCTCAGTTAGCAGTTACTGCCTACTTGCAATCTGCTACAGAACTAGAAGATCCAGATCATTGGACTTTGTGTTTTGACAGAATTGAACGGGCACTTCGACTAGCACGCAAAATTAAGTATCAACCTGAAACAGTTGTCGCCCATATAGAAGCAGTCCTCGATCGCTACAAAGGAGAAGATTCATCATGGCTATCAGCAAAGCTCATGAGGCTTTTACAAGAATATAAACTCGGTGAGCCGAAAAAATATGCTGCTCTCGCTGAAAAAGCTGCAACCCTAGCAGAATCAGCTCATGATTGGCGCAGGGCAAGAACTCATTGGGACATTAAGGCCAAATGGCATTTAATTTCAAAAGATAGAGCAAATGAACTTGCTGCTTCGATGCTTGCTGCGGAAACATACGTTAAGGAATCTGAAGATGCTCTCCACAGAATACCACCAAGCTATTTAGCAGCAGCACATTTTATGCAGAAAGCTGTTGAAGCTTTTAGAAGCATTCGAGGTACTAACCAAGAAACTAGAAGTGCAAAAAGTAGATCCGAAGAAACTCATAAGCTTCTCATACATTATCAAGAGAAGTCCCGAAAAGAGTTGCTTACCAGTTCTCATGAAACTGATATTAGCGATTTGGTAGAACAAGCCAGAAACCGTATCAAAGGAAAAGAATTTCAAGATGCTCTTTTTGCTTTGTCTCTGTTAGGCTCCCCAACCAATGTTTCTCAACTGCGACAACAGATAAAAACACAAGCTCATGAGTTTGTTGCATCTCACCTCTTTCCTGTCGTGATGATGAACGACATGGGTAAAATCATAGCTCGTCAACCTGGATCAGTCCTTGCTAGTGATCCTGATGAGGCGGAAGCAGCAACTCGTTATGAGATGAATCGAAACGCAATTTACTACCAGACTTTGCATGCTCAAGCATATATCGAACCTGCTATAGGTCAAATCAACTTAGAGCATAGTGTAAGAATCAACGATTTACTCCAAGTTGTATCGAATAATCCTTTTGTGCCAACAGGACGAGAGTATTTATTTGCAAAAGGACTCTATGCAGGATTAATTGGAGACTTTTTTACATCCACTCACATTCTTATTCCCCAAATTGAGAATTCAGTTCGATATTTATTGTGGCGAAGGGGCGCAATAACTTCTGGGCTTGATGATAGCGGTATTCAAAACGAGCACAATTTGAACTCTACCCTTTACCGCCCTGAAGCAGCTTCTATTTTTGATGAGAATACGCTATTTGATCTCAGGTGCTTATTAGTCGAGCATTCAGGTAGCAATCTGAGAAATCGTATGGCTCATGGGTTGATCAATGATGGTGAGTTCTTAAGCCCTCTTATGGCCTACTTATGGTGGCTCACACTACGACTATGCTGTTTGCCAATCCTGGTACACCAGCAGAAGGTTGAACAGTCTGACCCCTGGGTCAAATTCGCTGGAATGTTCAAAGACGATCCTCTCTTTGATGAGTTTGTAGAAGATATGGCTACTTACCGACGTGAGCTAGATGCTGAAGTTGGTGCTCAGGAGGATGCTCCAGAGGGGAATCAGCCAGCGTGAGCCGTTATATTTTGGATACCGATCACGTTACTCTCTTCCAACACAATTATCCCAGCATTGCTCAGCGTGCTAGAGCTGTTGGCGGCTCCAACATCTTTGTCACAACCATCACCCTAGAAGAACAGTTGCGAGGAAGGCTTGCTGGTATTAGCAGAGTCGCTACACAGCCTAAGCGGTTAGCAGTTGCTTATGAAAATCTCCGAAGAACTCTGCTTTACTTTTGCAGCGTGAATTTGCTGGATTTTGATGATGCAGCATGCAGTTGCTATCAGAGTCTGCTTCAACAAAGGATTCGGATAGGTACGCAAGATTTAAGAATTGCTGCGATCGCTCTAGCTAATCAAATAACTCTCGTAACACGTAACCACCAAGACTTCGGCAAAGTTCCTAATTTATGCCTTGAAGACTGGACTATTTAAGAGACAGGTATTGTTGCTGCATTGAAACAGTCAGTCGTAGAAGCAGTGCGATCGCTCCCAAACTATTGGGCTAGAGAAGGCACATAGCGTCCCAGCAAAGAGCCGTTTTCGTCGTAGAGTTCGATGGCGATGTTGGCGTTTTCGCTGATGGCTTCTAGAGCGGCTTCCAAAGTTTGAATGTGATCGCGAACGTCTACTTGGGTGCCAATGTCACCATTCGCTTCAGCGGTGATCGCGGTTCGGACTAGCTTTCTGACATGGTCAGGATTTAACTGAACTCTGATTAGGGCGAGACTCACAGCGAAGTCGCATACCCTGGGAGAGCCAGCACAAGTACGGCGGAGGTCAGCGCGAGCGCCTTCTAAAATATTTGCCAAACTCAGCTTATTCTCGGCTTCGGTCAGCGAGTTGCCATAGGAACTAATTAATGGCTGAGCTTGGTTGTAAAACAGGCTGTCTGTAGGAACCTGCTTAGCCGCAGCTAGGGCATCTCGCCAGTTAGCAACTGCTTGGGACCATTGGTTTTGCTGCTCAAAACTTTGGGCTTGACGGGCTAAGTTCACGGCTTGGCGATAAGCATTGACAGACAACTGCTCCTTCGTTTTGCGATCGCGGGCTGCTAGAATCTTTGGCTGATACTCACCGAGCAACTGCTGAGCTTCTTGATAGGCCATCGTGCCGCGTGGAACTTGCCGCAAGGTGTTGGTAGACATGCGCCAAGTCGCATCCGCTAGCTGCCAACTCGCTAAGGATTGAGCAATTCCCTGGCGAGCCTCCGCCACCTGAGCGGTAGACTTAGCCTTCGCTAAAGTTGCGTTAGCTTGTTGCTCCAGTTTGGCTCGCTTATTGGTCATGACGAGGTTAGCGCGGTATTCCGTCAGCTTCTTCTGCGCGACGGGGTAAGCAGTACTGGTTTTGGGGACTGCCTCTAATTGTGTAATTGCTCCTCGCCAAAGCTTTTGAATCTCAGTCCAGTCTGCTAGGGGATGCGGGGGGTTCTGGCTCTTTTGCGCGGCGGCGATCGCTTGGTTTTGCGCAGCTACTACTTGAGCGATCGCTTGCTCCTGTGCTTGATAAGTGTTTAGCAAAGTTTGGGCTTCCCCATGATGACCTGACCAGGCAGGAATGGGCGCTAGAGCTTGGGTTGCTGTCTCTAATTTTTGTTGAGCCGTTAAAATTTCTTGCCCAGACTTTGTGGTTCGCAGAATTTTTGCTGACTCCTGGCTGAGTTGCTGCGCGGTGGCGATCGCGGGACAACCGCCAATCACGCAGGGCCGCGTCAGGGCATAAATGACTCCTGCCAAGGCAAACAGCCCCACCCCTGCTCCAGCTACCAGCAAAGGTAACCTAGTGCGTTGGTCTGACTTACTGGGCTTGCGGGTGGGAACTAACTCATCACTAGGCTCAGTCAGAGGTTGAATGGCAGAACCAAAAGGGTTATCCTCTGCATCGTTCAAGTCTGGTGGGTCGGCAATCTCGGTATCCAGCAGCGCATTGGTAGACTCAAAGTTGTGGCTGGTATTAGCTGAGTTGTTCGGTGATGTACCAACATCGCCCTCTAGAAGATCGGCAGGTGTGGTAGGCTCCAGCGTTAGGGAATGGCTAGCGTAAGGTTGTTTCTGTCCAGCGACTCGCAAATACAACCGGACAGTGTGGTTAAACTCGGAATCAGAAAAATCGGGTTGTAGAGACTCTAAGGTTTGCTCTAAAAGCGTGAAAACTGACTGAGGAGTGGGTGGGTTAATACCAGGAGAGTGTTGGCCTAAAATCATGAGTACGCCTTGCTTTAGCGCACACTGAATCTGAATCGTAACTGGCTGGGCCAACTCGGATTGCAAATGTTGCTGTAACTGCCGTGCCAGCACCTGCAAACTATCCTGATGCACTGCGGTTTCCATAGGGCAGTCCCACTCCACCTGATTAGTTTAGAAAGATAAATACAACTTCCAGATTGCCCAATACAGAAGTTGCGATCGCGACCGTATCAATACAATCTACATCCTGCTTGTGGGTGATTTCGGTCGAATTTAATCGTCATTTGTAGAAAATGGGGAAAAGTGGCAAAGCCAATGGAAATCTTAATCGTCGAGGATGAAGCTGAAATTGCCCAGCTCATTCAACTGTATTTAGAGAAGGAAGGCTTTTCGTGCCGCATTTGTCGGGATGGCATCACGGCGCTGCAAGTGTTTCCAGAACAAAAGCCAGATTTAGTCATCCTAGATCTGATGATTCCTGGCTTGGATGGCTTAGAGGTTTGCGCCCGCATTCGGCAACGTCCCGGCGCGAAAGATCCCTATATTTTGATGCTGACGGCCAAGGGTGAAGAAATCGATCGCATCATTGGCTTATCTACTGGGGCGGATGACTACCTGGTGAAGCCTTTTAGCCCACGAGAGTTGGTAGCGCGGGTGCGGGCGCTGTTGAGACGGACGCTCCGACAAGGCGGCCAAGCTCAAACTTACCGCACCCAGCATTTCCTGATTGATATTGAACAGCGCACCGCTTCCCGCTTTATGGATGGCGTTACAGAAGGCGCTATAGGGGGGGCTATAGGGAGCGATCGCGCAGAAGCATTGGATCTAACTACCCTAGAGTTTGAGCTATTGGCTACATTTATGAGTTACCCAGGACGAGCCTGGAACCGCACCCAACTGATCGACAAACTCTGGGGCAGTAACTTTTTTGGCGATGAACGGGTGGTAGATACCCACGTAGCGCGACTCCGCAAAAAAATTGAGCCCGACCCCGCAAATCCCACGTTCATCAAAACGGTGATCGGGGTGGGCTACAAATTTGAGGATCAAGCACAAGCTTGAAGTTACGCTAGGTCAAACAGCAAGAGTTCTGCACCTGTATCGCTACTGAGGTCTAACTGCTCGCCAGCCGCGATCGCGACACCATCCCCTTCGCGGAGAGTTTGATCGCCCCAAACCACCATACCTTTTGCGACTTGCAGCCAGCCGTAGCGTTCTGGTTGGAGGGTGTAGGAGAGGCGATCGCCTGCAGCCAAGATGGACACGTACAGGTCAACGTTCTGGTGAATCGTGACGGCTCCATTACGGCCATCTTTAGCACCAATCAAGCGCCATTGACCTTGCTTTTCCTCTAGAGGAAAGTCCCGCTGCTCGTATCGGGGCTTCAACCCTTGCTCATCTGGCAGAATCCAGATTTGTAAAAAGTGAGCAGGTTCGGTGCTGGAAGAATTGAACTCGCTGTGAGTAATGCCTGTGCCTGCACTCATCACCTGAGCTTCTCCGGGCTTAATGATGGCACCGTTGCCTAAGCTATCCTTGTGCTCCAAGGCTCCTTCAATCACATAGGTCAGGATTTCCATATCCCGATGGCTATGCATGGGAAACCCTGCGCCCGGTGCTACACGATCGTCATTGATTACTCGTAACGCCCGGAACCCCATCCGACCGGGATCGTAGAAGTTGCCAAAGGAAAAAGTGTGGTAGCTGTCGAGCCAGCCGATTTTAGTGCGACCACGGGCATTGCGATCATGAATTAGGTTACTCACTGTCCCTTGGGTCATGGCTTAAACCTCGTAATAAAGGCGATCGCTGAAAACACTCCTGGTGTGTTGCGTCAGGGAGGTGTTTCTCAGCTGAAATCTTGCTTTCATCCAAATGAAATTGGTTATTTCTTGGATGTCTTCTTACTCTAAACTAGCTAGCATCAATATGGGAAGTACCTACTTGAAAGTGCAATACTATCCAAAAAGATACTAAACAAAACAACTGAGTTTGAAGTTAGCCTAGAACTAGCGTAGCGAGCTAAAGCTGAGGCAATAGGTTAAGAGATAGCACTAGTTAAATAGCACTGGCGATCGCGAACGATTAGATTCAGGACATCGAGCATTCGTGGCTAAAATTGGGCTGCAAGGACGACTATTTCTATCCCATGTGATTGTCATGGTAGTAGGGCTGAGTACCCTGATCACAGTGGGCAAGTTTTACTCACCTCGCTTATTTGTGCTGCATTTAGCCAAGTTAGAAGGAAGTGGCTTCAAGTTAGGTTATGTGCGCTACCAACTGATCAAAGGTTTCGAGTATGCCTGGGGACGTGGGGCACTTTGGTCAGTCGTGGTCGGCGGGTCTACTGCGGGAGGGCTGAGCTATTTAGTGGCGCGGCGCATTGTCAAGCCCCTGACTCAAATGGAAGCCATCACCCAGAAATTCGCTTCTGGCAACCTCAGTGAGCGCATGCCCGCCAACGACATTCGTGAGTTGCATCGGTTGGCGGCAAGTTTCAATCGCATGGCAGCGGATCTGCAAGGAGTAGAGCAGCGGCGGCGGGAGCTAGTGGGCGATCTGACTCATGAGCTGCGCACTCCCCTAACTGTAGTGGAAGGGTATCTAGAAGGTTTGGCAGATGGCACGATCGAACCTTCTGTTGATATCTATCAACGCTTGGCGAAGGAAACCAGACGCTTACGACGTTTGGTGAATGACCTGCAAGAACTCTCCCAAGCTGAAGCAGGTTATCTGCCCATTCATACCCAAAAGTTGGAACTGCTGCCTTTGTTGACGTCACTGATTCAAAAGTTTTCTGACCAACTGCTGGAAGAAGGGCCAGAGTTACGTCTAGACTGTCCAGCCGCGCTTCCTCTGGCATTGGCTGATCCAGAACGAGTAGAACAGATTTTGATCAATCTATTAGGAAATGCGCTGCAATATACCGAGCAGGGTTCAATTACAGTGCAGGCTTGGAGTGAAGCAGGAAAAGTGTGGGTTGCAGTGGTAGATACGGGTGTAGGCATTGCTCCTGCCGATCTACCCCATGTCTTTGAGCGCTTCTGGCGGTCTGATCCATCGCGCGATCGCAGTTCTGGTGGCACCGGAATTGGTTTATCCATTTCCCGTCGCTTGGTAGAGTTGCAAGGGGGCCAAATTGAAGTGAAGAGCCAGGTAGGGCAGGGTAGTACCTTTAAATTTTCCTTGCCCCTAGCTTGAATAATCCACTCCTTGAGGTGAGCCACATCCGATGACAAAACTTTGTGATGTTGTAGTCACGAAGATGCCAAACAGAATCGCTAAAGTCAGGCGGTTGGCACAATGGTAATCCCTATGTCTCCCCTCTCATTAGCGATCCTTCTGGTGAGCTTTACCCTGACTTTAGGTGTGGTTGCGATTAGTTATCTTTTTCCTCCCAGTCGCTTTCCTGACTAATACTGCTACTGCCAGTAATCGCAATCAGAGAGTTAACCCTCTAATCGGGCAGCACAGAGGGCAGCTCCAATTAAGCCAACCTGAGGATTTAAGACAATATGTACTGGGACTCGCTCTAGCAGCGGGCTAATTCTGCCCTTTTGGCCGAATGCTCGGATAAACAGACCAGTCTGCATTAATGGCAAAATTTTGCTGGCAATGCCACCCGCCACATAAAGGCCACCGTAGGGTAGGAGTTTCAGTGCTAAGTTACCTGCTTCAACCCCATAAGCTTCCACAAAGATTTGCATCGCTTGCTCACAGAGCCGATCTGTCTCTTCTAAAGCAGCAGTGGCGATCGCGGCGGCTGGGTCTACGGTTTTTTCGCTCCGCCCCGCTTCATGCTCCCAAGTTCTCACGATCTGCCCCACTGGAGACTCAGCAATCGGTTGAGCGCTGCCTGTGAGTTGGCGATCGCGCAAAAACTGATAAATAGCGGTAATACCTTGCCCAGAAACTACACGCTCTACAGAAATCCGTTGAATGTTGTTGCGATCCAACAAGTACTTCAGCAGTTGGAACTCTAGCTCGGAGCGAGGCGAAAAATCGGCATGACCGCCTTCGGAACCAAACACTTCATAGCCGTTGTTGCAAGGAATCAGAAATCCTTCTCCTAAGCCAGTTCCCGCCCCAATCACCCCGATGGGAGCGCTCGGGTCTGGTTTGCCTGCTTGCAAGGTGAGCAAGTCTTCGGGATTCAAGCCTACAACTCCATACCCTACCGCCACAAAATCATTGATTAGCCGTACATGCTTAAGGGCTAGCTCTGCTTCTAGCCGCTTACCATCGAGAGACCAACCCAAATTTGTCAAAATGGAGGTGTTGTTGACCACAGGCCCAGCGATCGCAAAGCAAGCTT
Source organism: Trichocoleus sp. FACHB-262 (assembly GCF_014696035.1). Taxonomy (NCBI): domain Bacteria; kingdom Bacillati; phylum Cyanobacteriota; class Cyanophyceae; order Leptolyngbyales; family Trichocoleusaceae; genus Trichocoleus; species Trichocoleus sp. FACHB-262. Next base: position 296,523 of record NZ_JACJPK010000108.1, read on the forward strand.
CTTGGGGCGCGGGAGCATAGCCTACTTTTTCTGCGGCTTCCTTATAGAACTGCTGCACCATCGGCACTAAGTCAGGAAAGTGCTGACTAGAGTAGCGGGCTTCGTAGAGTGTTTTAAGATTAATTTTGGCTTGAGGTGATGTCGTTTGGGCTTCTACTAACCGCAGGATAGTTTTAGTACCGCCAATATCTCCCGCTAATAGTAACGTCATAGCTTTTATGTACTCCCTCTCAACGCTAACTCAGGCAAGAAGCTGCCTAGGATGCAACTCCAATGGTAAGTGTAAGGCGTGGTTCCCATTTACAACTCCATGAATGGTCATAGATTCCATTCGCCTAGCTAATAATTTGATCCCTAACCATTGCTCGATATATAACCGTCCATGAACAGTTCGATCGCTGATCTGCGTAAAGACTACGCCCTACAAGCCCTCACGGAAGCAGAAACCCATCCTGATCCGTTTCAGCAATTTCAAATTTGGTTTGATCAAGCGATCGCCGCCCAACTCCACGAACCGAATGCGATGACCTTGGCGACCGCAACCAAAACAGGCATGCCCTCGGCCCGCATTGTCTTGCTCAAAGGCTTTGACCCGCGAGGCTTTGTGCTCTATACCAACTACAACAGCCGCAAGGGCCAAGAGCTAGGCGAAAATCCCCAGGCAGTCTTGGTGTTTTGGTGGGCCGAGCTAGAGCGGCAAGTCCGCATCGAAGGTCGTGTAGAAAAAGTCGCAGACTCAGAAGCCGATGCTTATTTCCAGAGTCGTCCCCGTGGTAGCCGTTTAGGTGCTTGGACCTCGAATCAGAGCGAGGTAATCAGCGATCGCGAAGTGTTAGAACAACGGTTGCAAGCATTAACCGAGCAATATCAAGACCAAGAAATTCCCCGCCCTCCTCACTGGGGAGGCTATCGCGTGGTGCCATCGGCGATCGAATTTTGGCAAGGTCGACCCAGTCGTCTCCACGATCGCTTGCATTATCGCCAAGGCGAAGCTGGCCAATGGTTGATTGAGCGCTTAGCACCTTGAGTTGTCACAGCATTGCGGCGGCAGGAGTGCTCCATGCAGCCTTATGAGCTAGACCTCTGGTTCACTCCAGAATGTCAGCAGCATTACATGACGCTGTTGTCTGGACGCATTGGCCTAACTCGGCGTCGAGCCGAATGTTTCGTGCGGTTGTGGGCCTACTTGTCTCTGAAGCAGCAACAAGCTGTGACTCAACTGCCTCCTCTCCCCATCTCGCGATTACAGCCATTAGCAGAGCCAGTCGCTTGTAGCCATCGAGAAGCGGCACAACTCTTCTACACAGGTAGAGATCAAGGAAGCGATCGCGCAGCGGGAATGATGCTAGACAAACTCGTTGCCCTAGGGTTGATTGACAAACAATTTGACGGCAACCGCGTCTCTATTCGCATTCGGGCGGTGCCAGAACTGCTCGAGTCGCCTCACTTGTCTCCCTTCCCCAGCGTGCAACCAGACGCATTTAATCCCCGCACCGATGCTATTCCAATCGCGAGTTTGCTAACTCACACCTATGGTTGGCTGGTCAAAGATGCCGCGATCGCTCAGCCCAAAATCATTAAAACCCTGAGAGCTTGGGCACAACAATATCCGACTGGAATGCGAGTCTTGCGGCGCTGCGATAACCTTCAGCCCGTCGGCATGTCGATTTTATTTCCGGTTGCCAGTGAGTCAGAAGCTAATTTCTTCAGGCCACCCGCCAAGAGCTTTTACTTAACTTCCAAGGCCAAAAGCGACCCGTTCCAGATCGCATCTCTAGGGGATCTGAATTGTACAACTGTGTTTGAGCGGTTTTGGATTGTTGATGGTGAATATCTGCGCCGCGATTATCTTTGCCAGTTTTTAGAAGATGCGCAAGCCACTCTAACGCAGATGAAACAGGATTTTCCTAACCTGTGCGATCTTTACATTGTGGTGGTACATCCGATTCATCTTTCATCCTTGGCCACTACCTTAGGCTTTCAAAAAACGGGGCAAGAGGCTTCCCTCTCGGCTTACTGGATGTATCAATCAATCAATCGCTTCTTGGAGTTGGACATGAAGCAAGCCTTAGCAGATCTGCAACTTGAAGCTACACGGTAAGCTCAATATTTCTCAGATGCCCTGTAGGCAAAACTTCTGGGCCTGCCTATTTGCTGTTAGCGATCTGAAGCACCTGATTGAGCTTACCGCTGCGGAAACCTTCTAAATCAAGGGTGACGTAGAGAAAGCCGTAACTTTGGAAGGCTGTTACAACAGTGGGAAGATCGGTCGTTAAAACAAATTCTTTGATTTGCTCTGGGGGTAACTCGATCCGGGCTGTGTCGCCTTCAGATCGCACCCGGAGATTTTGGAGTCCTAAGTCACGCAAGTAACGCTCTGCTCGTCCGACTCTTTGTAGTTTGGCTACCGTAATTTCTTCACCGTAGGGAAAACGTGAACTGAGGCAAGGTTGGGCGGGTTTGTTCCACCAAGGTAAACCCAAAGATTTAGCCAGCTCTCGTACTTCCAGCTTGGAAATGCCCACCTCGGCCAAGGGCGATCGCGCTCCCCGTTCTTTGGCCGCTTGGATGCCCGGACGGTAGTCTCGTAAATCGTCTGCATTCACCCCATCGACCACGTAAGGGTAGCCCCGCTCTAGCGCCAGTGGTTTTAAGGTGTCGTGCAGTTCACTCTTGCAGAAGTAGCAGCGGTTGACGGGATTTGAAGCGTAGTTAGGGTTGTCCATCTCATGAGTGTTAACCACCTCATGGGCAATGCCAATCTCAGCCGCTTGAATCCGAGCATCCTCCAGATCTTCTGGCATCAAGGAGGGAGACTCGGCTGTGACTGCGAGGGCGCGATCGCCCAAGACATCGTAAGCGACTTTAGCGACCAGGGTGCTGTCAATGCCGCCTGAGTAGGCAATCAGAGCCCGCTCCATTTCGGCCAATAAGGTTCTCAATTGCTCAAGTTTTTGTAGCGGCATGGTCTGGCAATCCCCAAGCAATGATAGTCACTTAACTTTTGGCATCTTTTGGCATCAAGCGCCTCACCTAGGGTAGCGAATTTCAACTGAATTTTTAATCTGGCTCAAGCTTGCTGCGGCAACCGATGATGGGGTTCAACTCCACCACTGTATTTCGCTACCATTTGCGCCAATGCACTCAAGTCAATTGGTTTGGTGAGGTAGTCGGTGAAGCCTGCTTCCAAGCAAACTTCGCGATCGCCTGTCATTGCCATTGCAGTTTGAGCAATAATTGGCAGTTGTTGGTACGCCTGATAAGACCGCAACTCGCGGGTTAGACACAGGCCATCAATCTCAGGCAGATGGATGTCCATCAACATCAGAGCAGGTAATGAAATGGCTAACGCTTGCCACATTTCGGTCGCATTTTTGACCCAGGTGACTTCATACCCCAGCTTGCTTAGGTAAGCAATCAGCAGCTTGGCATTGGGGACATGATCTTCGATCAGCAGAATGTGGTAGGGCCGAGTGTGCGTACTCAGTGCTCTGGGGCGGCTCGAAACTCGCATGCCTGTAGCAGTCTCTTCCGGAGTTGCTGCTATCACTGATTCTGTGCTGTGGCGTAGAGCAGCTTGAGCCGAGGGACTTGCTGCTTGCATGGCAGTCCGCTTCAGTCGCGATCGCTGAGCCGTAGGAGTAGCTGAGCTAGTCGGGCTGGAAATGTCCGGGGTGGTTCTCGGCTTGGCTGAACTCTGGTTAGACCGAGGGTTAGATCGAGGGCTTGAGTGAGGGACAGTAATTTCAGTCTCAACTTGATACTTGGCAGCACTCTCAGCGACGGCAGAAGTAGAGCTGACTGCGGGGCTGGCTGCTGTAGAGATTGCGGGCAAAGCTTCTGTGCATTCCCGGATAGGCTGAGTGTTGAGCTGCGGCGTTAATGGCAACTTGACAGTAAAACGCGAACCCCGATTGAGTTCTGACTCGACTTCTACCCAGCCGCCATGTAGTTCAGCTAGCTTCTGGGTTAAAGCTAAGCCTAAACCTGTGCCTTCGTCTCGGCTCACCACGGCATTGGCAATCTGTGAATAAGGCCGAAACAACTGTTGTTGCTGTTCGTAAGAAATCCCGGTTCCGGTATCCCAAACAGTGAAGTCCAGAAAAATCCCCGCTAACCGGACTTGCAAACCTACAGTGCCTTTGGTTGTGAACTTCAAAGCGTTGGATAGCAGGTTGAATAACATTTGCTTCAACCGCAACGGGTCAGAAACAAACGTTGTCACATTTGGATCGAGGTCAAGGCGCAACTCTAAGCCTTTGTCGCTGGCTTTTTCCTTGACTAATTTCAGAACGCTGCGACAAATCTCTTCAACTTTAGTCGTTTCGCATTGCAAATCGAGTTGATTCGCTTCAATTTTGGACAAATCCAAAATGTCATTAATTAAGGCTAATAAATGCTGACCACTCGTCAAAATAATGTTGAGATATTCTCGATGGCGGAGGCTACTGGGGTTGAAGCCTTGCTCTCGTAACAAATGAGTAAAACCCAGAATGGAGCTGAGGGGAGTCCGAATTTCGTGACTCGTATTGGCTAAAAACTCACTTTTGAGTTGATTGGAGCGCTCTAGCTCCCGGTTGCGAGCTTCTAGGTTTTGGCACTGCGGACAAGTGGCATTCAGTTGTCGAGCTTGCTGAACTGCGATCGCACATTGATGGATCAGTCGTTCAATTAAATGGGTTCTTAAGGGTCCCTGCCAAGCTTGCAAGGTGGACAGTTTGGTTTCGCCAACCGCATCACAAACAACATCAGAAGCAATCAGCCAACCCAAAGCTTTGCCATCCAAATTCAGAATTGGCCAAGCAATCGGATCGCTTTGGTCATGCAGTGTTTGTAAATCGGTCAAGGGCAACAATTCACCCAAACTAAATTTGAACGGCTTGCTAGTGGCGATCGCGATGGGTGGCACGGAATTGCTGGAACGCTGCAATTGCTGAGGCGCTACATGACCGATGCGAAAAGCCAGTATTGCTTCTGAAGTGGCTGGAGTTGTCGCTAAGGGAGGATTGGGTGTCTGGTAAGGTAGGGCGATCGCAACGATTCCGCTGCCTAGAGTGCTTCTCAGCTCGTTGACAATAATTTGGAAAATTTCTGCTTCTGGCTGTAGCGCAGTGGCGAGTTCCGGTTGATGTTTGTGGTTCAGGAGTTGGTTGGCTAGGTGATCGCTGAGTTGATTGCAAAAGCGCTCGACCCACAGCTCAGCTTCCAATTGCTGAATTCGAGACGAAGCTGCTCGCTGCGGTGCTCCGTGCGTCTGCAACTCTGGCAGAGATGTCTCTGACGACTCCTCAGCCTGCCAACTTGAATGTCGATGTGTATTTAGCCTGTCCACTAAATTTCGGTCTCTTTTAATTCAATAGCTCGGATATTTGACCAGCCGCAGAAAACAGGGAACACACTACTACTGCTTTGATGGAGCTAGTCATCAGCTCAGTAGTTTTAAGCTGTCATAACTCAGTCGCTATCCTAAAAACGCAGACCTTAGAGCACCTTCGCTTTGCGCAAGTTTACGCAAACACTTCAGGCTAAGATTGACTCCACAAAATCTGTCATTATCTAAAGTTGAGGTTGGCAGTTTTGTCTTACTTACAGTTCTGTCTTAGCTTAAAGCTGACTAACTGGTCCTCACTGAAAAAATTAATTTAGTTAAAACTAGGTTGCATGCTTTCGCTTAATTCTAACGTTACATGCGTGAACGTACTGAAAACAAAAATTGTTGCTTTGTAAATTTTAGATAAATTTCATAAAGTTCATGCGATCGCTCACCTCACTCTCAGGATTGTGAATAGAGATTACAGAAAATTTTTGCCATCTATTGCTCTGAGCCAGTGCTTTGAACCAGTGCTTTGAACCAGTACTTTGAGCCAGCCCCAACAATGATATTCTGGGAACGCAACTGGCCAAATGTCGCCCTAATAGCCGCTAAGCGCTGAGCAATCTGTGTGAGAAGTGACCATGAATATTGTGCCAACTGAGATTCCAGATGTCTTACTGATTGAACCTCGGATTTTCCGAGACGATCGCGGCTTCTTTTTTGAAAGCTTTAACCAAAAATTATTTGACGATAAGACTGGAACTCCTGTCTCTTTTGTCCAAGACAACCATTCTCGCTCCCAAAAGAATGTGCTTCGAGGGTTGCATTACCAAATTCAGCAACCGCAAGGGAAATTAGTCCGAGTGGTGGTAGGGGCGGTGTTTGATGTGGCCGTTGATATTCGCCGCAGTTCCGCCACTTTTGGGCAATGGGTAGGGCGCTTGCTCAGTGCCGAAAATCAGCAGCAGTTGTGGATACCTGCGGGTTTTGCTCACGGATTTTTTGTGATTTCAGAGGTCGCAGAAGTTCTGTACAAAACGACAGATTACTACGCTCCCGGTGGAGAGCGCTGCATTTTGTGGAATGATCCAGAATTAGCGATCGCTTGGCCATTGGCCGGAGAGACCCCGATTCTGTCAGCAAAAGATCAAGCAGGACACCTTTTCAAAGCGGCAGAGATGTTTCCATGAAACGGATTTTAGTCACTGGAGCAGACGGCCAAGTGGGGCAAGAGCTAAGAACTTGTCTCACCTCTCTCGGAGAAGTCACCAGCTTAGGGCGAGCCGCACTAGATCTAGCCCAGCCTGAGCAAATTTGGCAGGTGATGGATCAGATTCAACCAGAAATTGTGGTGAATGCTGCGGCTTACACAGCGGTAGACAAAGCGGAAGCGGAATTAGAGCAAGCGATCGCGATTAATGCCACAGCAACTCAAGTTTTAGCGGCAGCCGCCCAGCGTTGGGGATCTTTTTTGATCCATATCTCAACCGATTATGTATTTGATGGCACGCAAAGCCACCCTTACTTAGAAACAGATGCTACCCATCCCTTGGGTGCCTATGGCAAATCAAAATTGATGGGAGAAACCGCGATCGCGCTCAGCACTTCCAACTACGCCATTCTCAGAACCGCTTGGGTTTATGGCAGCTATGGCAAAGGTAATTTTGTCAAAACCATGCTGCGTCTAGGAGCTGAGCGTGAAGAAATTCGCGTGGTAGCCGATCAAATTGGTAGTCCCACTTGGGCCAAGGATTTAGCTCAGGCGATCGCTCAGTTCATTCCTCACGCAAATCCCAAAAATGCAGGCATCTACCACTACACCAATAGCGGCGTAGCCAGTTGGTACGACTTTGCTGTTGCCATTTTTGAAGAAGCCAAACTATTAGGCTTGCCGCTCAAAGTGCAGCGAGTAGTCCCGATTACAACGGCTGAATATCCTACGCCCGCTCAGCGTCCAGCCTACTCAGTCCTCTCTTGTGCAAAAATAGCGGGAGTCCTGGGAACTTATCCCCCCCACTGGCGACAAGGACTCAGGCACATGCTAGCCGAACTTTATGCTCAAACCCATGAAAGCGCTAATTCTCTCCGGCGGTAAAGGGACACGTCTGCGACCGCTGACCTATACAGGAGCGAAGCAACTAGTGCCCGTCGCCAATAAACCAATTCTTTGGTATGGCATTGAAGGGATTGTAGCGGCTGGCATCACTGATATTGGCATCATTATTAGCCCCGAAACGGGTGCAGAAGTAAAAGCCAAAACGGGAGAAGGCGATCGCTTCGGGGCCAAAATTACTTATATTCTGCAAGAACAACCCGCAGGTTTAGCTCATGCTGTGAAAGTGGCTCAACCTTTCTTGGGAGATTCGCCCTTCATTATGTATTTGGGCGACAACTTGATCCAAGATGGGCTGGAGCAATTCTTAGATAAATTCACTCAGCAAGACCTCGATGCCTTGATTCTGCTGCGCTCGGTAAAGAACCCCAGTGCCTTTGGGGTGGCAGAGGTGGCGGAGGATGGACGGATTGTGCGCTTGATTGAAAAGCCACAGCAACCTCCCTCGGATTTGGCTTTGGTGGGGGTTTATTTCTTCTCCCCCGTGATTCACCACGCGATCGCCAATATCCAACCATCTACACGTGGCGAATTAGAAATTACCGACGCGATTCAATACTTAATCGATCAACAACGCCAAGTCCAGGCGACTCAACTACTAGGTTGGTGGTTGGACACCGGCAAGAAAGATGATTTGCTCGCTGCCAATCAAATCATTCTCGACAGTTATGTAAATCCCCAAATCGCGGGCGAAATTGATGCCCAGTCACAGGTTAGCGGCAGGGTCGCGATTGGCGAAGGCTCGCAACTGATTAACTGTACTGTGCGCGGCCCTGTGATTATCGGCCAAAACTGTCACTTAGAAAATTGCTTTATTGGTCCTTATAGCAGCATTGCTGACAAGGTCACCCTGATTGACACTGATATTGACCACAGCGTGATCTTGCAAGGCGCTAGAGTCGTTAATATTCATCAGCGGATTGTGGACAGCGTGATTGGTCGAAATGCCTCCCTGACAGTGCATCCCCGCCGACCCAAAGCCTTGAGATTTATGGTGGGGGATGACTGCCAAATTGAACTGGCCTAGGGATACCAGCATGTCAGGCCCAGAAAAAATTGCTATTGTTCTCGCTACTTACAACCCGAACCCAGCCTATTTTCGCCAGCAAATTCAATCGATTCAAAGCCAAACTTGGCAAAACTGGGTTTGCCACATTGTCGATGATCGCTCGCAAGCTGAGTCGCAGCAGCTAATTCGAGACACCGTAGGCAACGACGATCGCTTTATCTGTCACTTCCATGCCCAAAATCTCAATTCCTATCACAACTTTGAGCGGGGTTTGCAGTCTGTAGCTGCCGACTCCACAGTGACCGCGATCGCTTTTGCCGACCAAGATGATATCTGGCAAGACCATAAGCTGAGCCTGTTGCTAGAAACTCTACGAGCTGAGCAAGCGCTGTTGGTGCATTCCGACTTAGAACTGATTGATGGAAGCGATCGCACCTTGCACGCTTCAGCTTGGGAGTTCGAGAGCCGCCACCCGGAAAAACTCACAGCCGAGCTATTGCTTCTACGAAACACTGTGACAGGCTGTTCGGTACTATTTTGTGCGACGTTGTTGCCCTCAGTGCTGCCGTTTCCACCTCAAGTAGAGGTGAATTGGTATCACGATGTTTGGGTGGCGATCGTAGCAGCGCAGTTAGGGAAAGTTGCTCATGTGCGGCAGCCTTTAGTTAGGTATAGAATTCACGGTTCTAATACTATTGGAGTGGTTAGAGATGCCGGGAAGCTCTACCGAGAATTGCTTGTTTGGCTCAGTAAAAAATGTCGAATTACGGGTAAAAGTTATCTGATTCATCGAAACTTGAGTCATGCTTTCTATCTACGCTTTCAGCAATCTACCAATCCTGAATGGCGAGATCCGTTTAGCGATCGCCGATTAGACTTTGGTTTAGGCATTCTTCGCTTAGGTTGGCAAAGTTGGCAAGCAGGATATGGCTCTGAGGGAATTGCTTTAAGGATTTGGGCTTTAAAGCTATTATTCGACTTGCAGAAACTACGCCAAAGGCTGACGCCAAAATTATTCAAGATTGGTTAGCGTTGATGATATTTTCTAACTAATGCAACCAGATAAACAAAATATTTTAGTTTCAATTATTTTAGTTAATTACAACGGTGTAGGAGTTATTCTAGACTGCCTCGATTCGATTGAGAAATTCATTCATTCGGTTACTTATGAAGTTATTGTAGTAGACAATGACTCCACCGATGGCAGCCCAAAATTAGTTGCGCAAAAATTTCCTCATGTGCAGGTCATTCAATCATCTAAAAATTTAGGTTTCGGGGCAGGAAATAATTTAGGTGCTCAAGCGGCCAAAGGAAATTTCTTATTTCTACTGAATACTGATACTGTCCTGATCAGTGATCCGCTACCGCACTTGTTAATCTTGATGCAAACTCACTTGGATGTGGGACTGATTGGGCCACAACTTCTGAACCCAGATGGTACTTTGCAGCTTTCAGTAGTTCCTGCGATCGGATTGCGAGGGGAGTACCAAGCGCAACAACAGTTGAAAAAATATCAAAATGCTAACAATCAGGCAGCAATCAGCCAACAATTTCAGGTAATTCAAGAAGTTGAGATTGTAATTGGAGCAGCAATTTTTATCAGACGAGAATTGTTTGATAGCTTGGGCGGATTTGATGAAAGCTTCTTTATGTACTTTGAAGAATCAGATCTGTGCCAGCGATCGCGAAACCAAGGCTGGAAAATTCTCTATACTCCTCAAACCGCACTGATTCACTTGAAAGGGCAATCTGTGAATCAGCGAGCTGATGCAATGGCAATTGAGTATCGCAAGAGTCAACTTTATTACTATCAAAAACATTGCTCTTTGGTGGAGCAAATTCTAGTAAGACTCTACCTTTTGATTAAATTTCTGAGTCTTTTTCTGAAAACCTTAAATCCCACTTTTGGCAAGATTATTCTATTGTTATTCAACTTTAAGCAATATCCTTTAAGCTTTAAACCCAGATCAAGTATCAATGTCACTTCTCGTTAATTTAGCCTTTTTGCCAGAAAGACCGACAGGTTGGGCAACCTATAGTCTCAATTTACTGAAGGCGCTGCCTCTACCAGACATTAAAGCGGTTAGTCCAACACCTTGGACAGAAAATATAAAGACGTATCCAGCTCCGATCGGCTTAACAACCGAGTTTGGAGCCAAAGGGCATCTCAAACGATTACTTTGGACTCAATTCTATTTGCCGAGAGTTTATCAGGAGCTTGGTTCTAAATTATTATTTTCTCCAGTTCCAGAGTCACCTATCTCAAAAAACTGTAAGGCGATCGTCACAATTCATGATTTGATTCCTCTGCACTTTCCACAGTGGTTTTCTTCGGCTCAAAAGCTGTATTGCCGCTACTACATCCCTGCTGTTTTGCGACAGGCAGAACAAATTATTTGTAACTCGCAGGTAACTGCTCAAGATGTCGTTAGTTTTTTTGGTATTTCAGCTAAAAAAGTAATAGCAATTCCGTTGGCTTATGACGCCAGTAACTTTTACGATTTGCACTTACCCGAAAAAAATTATTTCCTCTATTTAGGCCGTCACAATCCACACAAGAACCCACAGCGTTTGATAGCAGCTTTTGCGGCTTTGCCAAACTGCTCTGACTATGAACTGTGGCTGGCAGGACCTACCGATCCGCGCTACACTCCCGTCCTGCAAACCCAAATTGCCGAGTTAAATCTCCAACAGCAAGTGAAGTTTCTCGATTACGTGCCCTATGCTGAATTGCCCAGATTGCTGAATCAAGCGATCGCCTTAGTGTTTCCGAGCCTCTGGGAAGGATTTGGCTTACCTGTGTTGGAGGCGATGGCTTGTGGAACTCCAGTGATTACGTCAGATTTGGCTTCTTTGCCAGAAGTGGCGGGTGATGCGGCTGTTTTGGTGAATCCCTATCGGGTGGCCGAATTAACCCAGGCCATGCAAGCGATCGCGACGGATACGAGTTTGCGATCGCAGTTGCGCGAGCGAGGATTAGCGAGAGCCACACAGTTTAGCTGGGCGAAAACTGGACAGGCTACCGCAGAGATTTTGCAGCCATATCTCTAAGCTCTCCGCCAAGTAGAATGGGCAAGCGCCCAACCAGTTTATTTTTGCCAAGCGACCAAAACTACACCACTGACAATTAAACTCAGTCCAATGACTCGACTGATAGGGATGGTTTCACGAAATAAAAAGTAGCCTAGCATCACCGCAAAGACGTAACTCAAGGCCACCGAAGGTGCGGCAATACTCAGCTTGACGCGAGTCAAGAGCAAAATATAGGCGATCGCGCCAAAGGCATAGCAGGTCAGACCCGCCAGCAACTCAGGAGTGAACAGAATGCTAAGGATGTGCCCTAACACATTGTCTACATTCACCTTGCCGAGTTTGAGTGCCCCTGCTTTGAGAAAGAACTGCCCCGCTACACTAGCGACAATTGACATTAACAACAAACTAAATTCTTGCAGGGTCACAGAACTGCCTCACAGGGAATTGCCAGTTTAGTTTACAGGTAGCTCAGCCAAGACTAGAGCTAAAATCGGTTCAAAATCGCAACTTGAAACTCAGTAGAATTTTATGTCTGATCTGGCGCAATCCCCTCCAACTAGCGACCAAATTTCTGCCTGGTTGAGAGGGCTCCTCGCGATCGCTTGGGCTGATGGTAACTTTGACCGGGAAGAGCAAGAGCTAATCACTAGCCTGACCCAGCAAGAATTGGCTCCCTCAAGCAGCTTAGAAGCCACAACAACAATCACACCGAGGGAACTGGCTGCCAGTTTGGGCCAAAGCAATGAAATTGCCCAACACTTCCTCCGCACGGCTGTGATGGTAGCGATCGCAGATGGTACCTATTCGGCTCAAGAAGACGCTCAGTTAGAGCAGTTTTGCCAAGCTCTAGGGCAAAGTTTAGAAGTGCTGGAAGCCTTGCGCCACACCCTCTATCATCCATCAGATACAACCTCGACCAGCCAAAACCTAGCTTCCGCTCCAGTCGCTCCGCTCAACCTGACAGAAGCGGAAAAAGCCGATTTGCTGCATCCGGTGCGGGAATGGCTCGATGAACTAGACGTTCAAGATCCTCAGGTAGCTCGCTTCCTTTGTAAGCTGATTCCTGCTCAATGTCCCTTCGAGCGTGATATTCAACTATTTGGTCGTAAGGTCGTGCATATTCCTCCCCTGTGCAAGCTAAATCCGCTCTACGAGCAGTTGGTAGGTCTGCGGTTTCGGGCGCTCTCTTACCTTGCCGATAAATGTGGTGAGGATGTAACGCCCTATTGCTAGCGGGCTATTGGGTTGGTAGGGTTTAGATCAGCGATCGCTCCTCTGGGGTCATGTCTGCTTCCTGCACATCTCGGCGGAGTACCCAACCATTGGGACCCACAATGATTCTGGGTAGGTCTTGATGCTTTACCAGTTGCAGCGTGGTCATGTCGTAGGTGGTGTAAGTCGTCGAAGCTGAACCTAGCTTGACATCCACAATGGTTAAGGTCTTCTGTGGAGGGCGATCGCTGTTGAGCAAGCGTCTAGGCCCAGCCCCGATCGCCCCTGCATGTAGCAGTTCTAGCTTGCCGCGATGTCCCGGAAAGTAGGCGTGGTGGTGGCCGCTGATGTAAGTATGGACTCGGTACTTTTCTAGCAGCGATCGCAACTTGTCCGGTTGATCGAGAATTTCACCCAGGCGATCGCGCCTCACAGCTACGGCATAGAGGGGCAAGTGACCAATGGCAATGCGTAACTTGGCCTTTTGAGCCGCAGGACTGGCTAAGCTTTTTTCCACCCAAGCGAGTTGATCCGCCCGAATGGCCGCGCTAGAGGCATCCCAAACTAAATAGAAAATGCCATTTTGCTGGAACGTGTAGTAGAAGGGGAATTTACCGCGATCGACAAACTGCAAACCCGGATTGTGCTTTGGGTTATTCCAATGGGCGGCAGCTAGATTGCGATCGCGCTGAAATAAGAAGTTGCCACTGGAGGACAAAGCGGCAGAAGCGTCGTGGTTGCCAACAGTGAAGCCGTAGGGCAGTTTGGCTTTGCGGAGCGGTGCCCCAATGTGGCGATCGAATGCGGCCCACATCGCTTGCACTTCCCCATCAGACAACGATTGGGATTGGCCTGCCACCATGTCGCCCCCACATAGCACCAAATCCGGTTGCCAAGCGGGAATTAGGGCGATCGCCTTGTCTACTTCTGCCTCATAGTCCGTGGAACCGTATTGGCTATTTAAGTCGCTAATCACCGCAATCCGCACATCGCCTCTGGGTGGAGCAAACATCCCTTGAGGTGCGATCGCTTTGCCGACGTTGGCATTGGCAGGTTGGGTGGGAGTTGCTGATTTGGGTGGCGGTGATTGGCTAGGAGCGGGCGATCGCTGAATGGCTGACTCTGCAAAGGTTCTTTGCATTAGCACCGCTACACCAAAACCTCCTGTTAAACCGCTTAAAACCAGAAATTGACGACGATTCAGGCTCATAGTTCAGTGGCGGTGAAGGGCAAGAGTGTCGAGAGAATATCGGTTGCTAGGGAGGAAATGATAGGCTTTGTGGTAACACCCGTAAGAATCTACCGCGTTTCCTGCGGTTTGCGTAGCCTAGAGGGAGATTCCATGCCAGAGGAGCAGCCGAAGCAACCATCATCATCTGTCCCCCCAACTCCCAACCGCCCAGCCTCCACGGGTCAAGGTGGAACGAGCTTGCAACAAGTCACCCAGACGTTGCAGCAGAAATGGGAGCAGGTTCAGCCTGGGTTGAAGGCGCAAAGTGCTAAAGTGCTGCGCCTCACTATCCGGAGCTTGGAAACAGCAGCCGAAAAACTGGAGACGGATACTCCACAATCTCCGTCTAGGGCAGCTTCAACTCAGGAAACTTCATCAACCCCCACTCAACCTACGGGCCAGTCTGCTCAACTTAGTTTCTCGGCCCTACTGAAGCGATCGCGCCCCTTCTTAGCCAAGCTCCAAACATGGGCGACGGCAGCACTGGAAAAAATCCAGCCTCAACTGGCACGTCTGCAAGCTTGGTGGACTAAGACTCTGCCCCAAATTCGTAACCGCTTACCAGCTTCTCTAAACGAAAAACTGTCCGATCGAGCTTTAACCAACCTGGCGATCGCTGGGGTCGTGTTTCTGGTCCTAACAACGAATTCAGTCCTCTCTCCTCCCAAATCTAGGGCACCAGAAGTCGCCAAAGTGCCGATCTCACAGCGAGTCCCCCCAGCGGAACTTACAGCACCTCCAGAACTCAGCGCTCCGGAAGCAGAAATTCCGGTGGCAATCGCTCCGCCTGAAGAAACAGCCGTGCCTCTGCCTGAGCCAATTGTGGTCGAGCCAGAAATACCTACGATCGCTGATGCTCCAGAAGTACCTGCGGATCTTGTAGCTCCTGAACCTCCAGAGCCCGTTGAGGTGACGCCCCCAGCACCGATCGAGCCTCCTGCCCCTGTCTTGTCCCCGCAAGAGCAAATCCTCGCCTCGATTCAAGCGAAGGTGGCAGAAGTGACAAATCAATATGCTGAGAATTTGGTGCAGTCGGTGCAAACGAACTTGGTTGGCAATCGCCTGACTGTAAAGCTGAGCGATCGCTGGTACAACCTGCAAAACTCTCAGCAAGATCAGTTAGCCAGTGGAGTGCTAGCCAAGGCCAAAACCTTAGATTTCACCAAGCTAGAAATAACCGATGCTGAAGGCAAACTGCTAGCCCGTACACCTGTAGTCGGTTCAGGCATGGTGATTTTGCAACGGGGTAATCTAGCGACTGCCTCTTAATTAACCTAAAAGTCTAACAACGCAACTTGTTAAGGAAACACGGCTCGGTAGGCTTGAACTTGTAGATCAATGCCTGTGATCGCTGTACCTACGACGACTGCATAGGCTCCTAGATCTAAGGCTTGGCGGGCCATTGTAGGTGAAGCGATACCACCCTCACAAATGACAGGAATCTTCAACTGTTGAACCATTTGAGTGAGCAAGTCGAAACCGGGGGGAGATTGCTGTTGGGTGGCGGTAGTGTAGCCGTAGAGCGTGGTTCCTACTACGTCTGCTCCTGCTGCAACTGCGGCGATCGCGGCCTCTAAGGTATCGACATCGGCCATCACGAGTTTGCCGAGTTCTTGCTGTATCCGAGCGATCAAGTCAGTGATTGTCTCACTACCGGGGCGATCGCGCAAAGTCGCATCAATCGCGATGATGTCGGCTCCTGCCTCAGCGATCGCGGCAGCATGGTGAAATTGCGGCGTGATGTAAATGTCAAACCCAGGAATTTGTTGTTTCCAAAGGCCAATAATTGGAGCCTGAAGGCGTTGGCGTGCAGCTGCTACATGCTGGGGGGTATCAATCCGGACGCCGACTGCTCCTTGGTTGATAGCTGCTTGAGCGATCGCCGCAATGACGTTGGGGTCATGTAGGGGCGAGTCTACCGGAGCTTGGCAAGACACGATTAACCCATGACGCAAAGATGGAATCACATCGCTAGAAATAGCAGACATCGCCTCGACTGAGCCTGTGACTTTGTAACGTGATAAATGTAGCGTGATAAATGACTTTTAGGGAGAAAACGCTGCTTCCAGAGCGGCTGGCGTAATCGATTCCATCAGGGCTGCTACCTTGTATAGCAATTGCTCCGGTTCAATCGGTTTCTTTAAACAATCGTCTGCGCCTGCTTCTAAATAGTGAGAATCGGTTTTGTCAGGACAGTGATTAGTTAAGACTAAAATTTTGAGCGCTTGAGTGGCGGGTGAAGTGCGTAAATAGTGCATCACTTCATAGCCATCCATCCCCGGCAGTTGCATGTCAGCGACCACCACAACTGGATGCAAAATTTCAATTTGCTTCACCGCCGTTGATCCATCCACGAGCCAAACTACCTGGTAGCCTGCTGCGGTGAGCAGGTCGCAGATCAGCATGGCGCTCTCCTCATGGTTTTCGATCAAGACAATGCGGCCTTGCAAATTCCCTTGACTGGAATGCGTGGTGGGGACATCTGTAGCGGCAGATGGCTGTTGAGCGGGAAGATGTACTGTGAACACCGAACCCATGCCGACTGTCGAATCAACATCGATCCAGCCGCCATGAAGTTCTACGAGCTGCTTGGTTAAAGCTAGCCCTAACCCGGTGCCCTCATACTTGCGTTGGTAAGAGGTATCAAGCTGCTGAAACTTTTGAAACAGTAAGGGACGTTGGTGCTCTGGAATGCCAATACCTGTGTCTTCCACCTGAAGCACGGCTGTTTCGGCTTCGAGCCAAGCTCGCAGTGTGACTTGGCCGCCTTCTGGTGTGAACTTGATGGCGTTGCTGAGCAGGTTAAGCAGCACTTGCTTCAGTCGCCGTTGGTCAGCCGTAAAGCGATCGCCTGCCGCCGGAATCCTGACTTCGCTAATCAGTGCAATGTGGTTAGACTCGGCTTTTTCTTGTAGCGTTTGCAAGCTTTGATTGACTAAATTGGTGAGAGAAAACTCGCTCAGATTTAAGGTGGCTTTCCCGGCTTCTACTTGGGACAAATCCAGAATGTCATTGATTAAAGCCAGCAGGTGCTCGCCGCTATCGTGGATCGTTTGTAAATAATGGCGTTGGCGATCGCTCAAGTGCCCAAAGGACCAGCGTAACAAAGTCGCTGACATGCCAATGACACAGGTGAGTGGGGTGCGCAGCTCATGACTCATGGTAGCCACGAATTCGTTTCTAACTTGACTGGCGGCCTGGGCTACAGCCAAAGCATCATGTAGCTCTTGAGTCCGTTCAATCACCCGCTCTTCTAAAGTTTCCTTCTGTTGTTGCACCTGGGCATAGAGCTGGGCTTGGTCAATGGCGATCGCTAAGTGCTCAGCAATCCGCTGCAAAAATGTTTTTTCACTTTCCTGCCACTCTCTAGGCGCAAAGCACTGATGCGCGATCAACAATCCCCATAGCTCACCCTGCACCACAATGGGGGCCACCAACTTTGCTTGAATCTGATGCCGACGCAACAATTTCAACAGGCAGGGCGAAATGATATAGGTCGCTTCCACATCACTCACCGCTAGAGTGTAGCCTTGGCAATATTTTTCCTGGCAATTGGGAATTCCTACAAAGCAGTTTTCCTCTTCCGCCACATGCAGCACAGAAGAAATTTCTGCCGCAGCGCGCGCTTCATAGGTAATGCACCCATAACCAGGCTGCAAGTGTTGCAGAGGCTCAGAGTCAAAGGGCGTTTGCGGGTTAGGCCTAACTGCTGCTAAATGAGCATCAAATTGATAAATAACCAAGCGATCGGCTTGCAGAAAGTGCCGGACTTGCTGCACTGCTGTTTCTAAAATGCTGGACAACTCCAAGCTTTGGCGTACTTGCGTAATCACCTGATTAAGTAAGCGCTCTTGCTCAACCTGCTGGCGCAGCGCTTCCTCCACAGGCTGGCAAACTGACACAGATGGGTAATCGTTATTTAGCCCTGGGTTGGCTGTCCCAGCGATCGCCAATCGTTCCACCAATTGCAACGTAAACTCACTTTGCAGCTTGGCATCATTGGGGCAAAGCTGCTGACAAAGCTGCCCTAAGGTATCAGGAACATCAGACTGGTGACTAAACAGGGGACGGAGTTGAAATAAAAACTCAGCGATCGCGGCTGGCTCAAAGGTTAAATTCACCTCGCAGGCAGCGGATTCAGTTGATGATTCGTAGTGCAACTCAGGCCCAGAATGAAGCCCAGGGTGCAGGCCAGGCTCCAACCCAGACTCAAGCCCAACCGATTTGGCAGACAGCAGCGCACTAAACGGCTCTGATACCACCACCACAAATTGTTCTACTTCTAGGCCTAGAGAACGGTTGGTGGCAGAGAGCACGGCTTCGGTCAGAACTGTAGCTGTAGCCTGAGGCGCGATCGCCAGAGCCGTCTGGTGCAGAAGGTCGCGTATTTGGTTAAAGGTAGCACCAGGCAAAGTCCGACATACTGCTGAGGCTGGGAAACTAGGCATTTTCGGGGTTGTTCACAAAAATTAGCTGCCTGACTCAGTCAAGCGAAACGCTGTAAGCTGGTACGATGCAGCATGGCTGAAACCGCACCCAAATAATTGAATACTCAGTAAATTGCTTGATTAATGCTTGACCGCTATAGAGCGTCAGGCTTTTGAGTTAGAAAATGCGCGTCTGACATGACGATCAGCTCCTAATCAGCATATCTTAATCAACTCCTCTCCAGATCCGTGGAGGAGCGGGAGTCCAGGGTCAGCCGTATTTGTCAGCAATATCTTAAAACCCAAATTTAGAAATCCAAGTTCAGAAACCCAGAAACTATGCATCGTTTAGCTGCTACGCCCGGCGGTTGGAATCCGCAAGTGGAAGGCGTGATTTTTATCGAGCAAACGCCCGCACCTGTTGTTTTTTTGACTGCGGCTGACACTGACATCCAGACAATGGCGCAAGCTCTACCGCAATTGCCCCCAGAGTTTCCAGCTATTCGTGTAGTGAACCTGTTGCAGCTACAGCAACAACTCACCATAGATACCTATGCTGAAGCGGTGTTGGAGTCTGCTCAGGTGATCGTCTTGCGCCTGTTGGGAGGTCGTGCTTATTGGTCCTACGGCTTTGAGGTGGTCAAAGATACGGTTCAGCGCACCAAGGCAACTCTGATTGTGTTGCCAGGAGACGATCGCCCTGACCCAGATTTGATCAGCCACTCAACAGTGCCTCTCACAGCAGTGAATCAATTCTGGCGGTACTTCACCGAAGGCGGTGTCACCAATTTGGTCAACGCCCTCAAGTTTGCAGTCAAAATTGGCCTCAATCTAGATTATGCTCCTGCACCGCCTGAAGCGATTCCCCAAATCGGCTTCTACCCCTGGCAGCCTTATTCTTACCCCTTCTCCCCTCCCCTTCATCCTGCCCTCCAACCTACGGCAACGCTTGCAGCGGCAACCTCTCACCCCTCACCTGCAAAAGTAGGCTTATTGTTCTACCGGGCTCATTACCTTGCAGGCAACACAGCTCCGATTGATGCCTTGTGCCAAGCTTTAGCTGAGCGGGGTCTAGAGCCTGTTCCTATCTTTGTGCCATCGCTACGCGACCCAGACTTGCAGACCGAGTTGTTGAAGTACTTCCAGACTCCGGATGCGGCTCCTATTCAGGTACTACTTAATGCCACGAGTTTCTCGCTGGCTAAGTTGGAAACCGAGACTCCCAATTTAGAGCTTTGGCAACAGTTGGATGTGCCCGTGATCCAGGTGATTTTGAGCGGCGGCACGGTGGAGCAGTGGGAAACCGAGTACCGGGGATTGTCGCCCCGAGACACAGCGATGAATGTGGCCTTGCCAGAAGTCGATGGCCGCATTATTAGTCGTGCTGTTTCGTTTAAAGCAGTCCAGATTCGCAACCCCGATCTAGAAACAGATGTGGTGGGCTATCAGCCTGTGCGCGATCGCATTGAGTTTGTGGCTGATCTAGCTGCCCATTGGGTTACGCTGCGGCAAACTCCACCCGCCCAGCGACGCATTGCTTTGATTCTCGCTAACTATCCCACCCGTAATGGCCGACTGGCGAATGGCGTGGGTTTAGACACCCCAACGAGCTGTGTGGAAATCCTCAAAGCATTGCAGCAAGCAGGCTATCACCTAGCAGATGTGCCCCAAAGCAGTGAGGAGCTGATTCAGCGTTTAACCGCTGGAGTCACCAATGACCCTGAAGGTTATGAATTACGCGCTGTGCATCAAAGCCTGGACTTAGCAGAGTACCAACAGTATTTTGCAGCTTTGCCTGCATCGGTCCAACAAGGGATGCGCGATCGCTGGGGAGAACCGAGAGTTGACGGCTTAGCGTCAGATCCAGAAAACCCAAGTGCCAATCCTGCTGCTTTCCCCGTTTCTGGGTTGCAGCTCGGCAATGTTTTTGTCGGCATTCAACCTGCACGGGGCTACGATTTAGACCCCGCCTTGAACTATCACGCTCCTGATTTAGAGCCGACTCACGGATATCTAGCGTTCTACTACTGGCTGCGGCAGCACTTGCAAGCTCAGGCGATCGTGCATGTCGGCAAACATGGCAACTTGGAGTGGCTACCGGGTAAGAGTCTCGCCTTGTCCCAGTCCTGCTATCCTGAAGTCGCCTTTGGCCCTTTACCGCACCTCTACCCGTTTATTGTGAATGATCCAGGGGAAGGAGCGCAGGCCAAGCGGCGATCGCAAGCTGTGATTCTCGATCACTTAACGCCCCCCATGACTCGGGCCGAACTTTATGGGCCACTGCAACAACTAGAACGGTTAATTGATGAGTATTACGAAGCCCAAAGCTTGGACCCCACTCGCTTACCTGTCATTCGCGATCGCATCACGAATTTAGTGTTGCAAGAAAAGCTCCATCAAGATTTAGGCATTGAGTTTAGCTCCACCTCAGCGCAGGCTCAATTGGCAGAATTTTTGACGCGAGCCGATGGCTATCTGTGTGAACTGAAGGAAGCTCAGATCAGAGATGGTTTGCACATTTTTGGGTGCTGTCCAGAAGGGCGGCAACTCAGAGATTTGATCGTGGCGATCGCGCGGCATCCTGGAACGGGTCGTATGGGTTTAACTCGCGCCTTAGCCCAAGATTGGGGCTTAGATCTTGATCCACTCATGGCTGATTTAGCCAGTCCGTTTGAGTTAGCACCAGAACTCCCCGCCGGAGACCATGCCCCTGTAGCTAGTCCCCTGTTGCCTGTACATCTCCAGCCGCAGTTGTCTGCCTGTCGGACTTTGGGCGATGTGGTGGAATTCTTGGAGCAAGAAGCTGCTTTGCTAGTGGAGCAGGTGATGGATGCCTCTAGCGATGCCTCTATAGATGCGTTTACCTCTAGCGATCGCTCTCTCCCACCCCAAACCCAAGCAGAGATCACCTGGATTCGCACAGTTCTGCTACCTAGGCTGCAACAAACCCCGCAAGAAATTTCTCATTTATTGCAAGGTCTGTCAGGCCGTTACATTCCCAGTGGACCATCAGGAGCCCCCACCCGTGGTCGTCCGGAAGTGCTACCGACGGGCCGCAATTTTTACTCGGTTGATATTCGTGCCATTCCCACCGAGAGCGCTTGGGATGTGGGGCGAAAGGCGGCAGAAGCGTTGATCGAGCGCTACACCCAGGAAAATGGTGAGTATCCCAAAACGCTGGGCTTGTCGATCTGGGGTACTTCCACCATGCGAACTGGAGGCGATGACATGGCAGAAGCGTTGGCCTTGCTGGGAGTCCAGCCGATTTGGGAAGGCCCTTCTCGCCGGATGGTGGATTTCGAGATTTTACCGCTGGCAATTCTGGGGCGACCGCGTGTGGATGTGACGTTGCGAGTGTCTGGATTTTTCCGCGATGCTTTTCCCAACTTGATCGATCTCTTCGATCAAGCTGTCACCGCTGTCGCTGCCTTGTCAGAACCAGCCGACCAAAACCCTTTAGCGGCTCAAGTCCAGAAGGAAACTCAACATTGGCAATCTGTGGGGCTGACGCCAGAACAGGCAGAACAGCGATCGCGTTATCGGGTCTTTGGTTCTAAACCGGGTGCCTATGGAGCGGGTTTGCAAGGCTTGATTGAAGCACAAAATTGGACGGATGATCAGGATCTAGCGCGGGCCTACATCAACTGGAGCAGTTATGCCTACACCCGCAACGGCACAGGTCGCGCTGCCCCCGAAGCCTTTGAGCAACGGCTACAACAAATGCAGATCGTCCTACACAACCAAGACAACCGCGAACACGACCTATTAGACTCGGATGATTATTACCAATTTCAAGGCGGCTTAACGGCGGCGGTGCGATCGCTAACTGGCAAGAATCCCCAAACTTATTTTGGCGACCATTCACTGCCCCAAAACCCTAAAATTCGCAAACTCCAAGAGGAAATTGCCCGTGTATACCGCTCGCGCGTGGTGAATCCCAAGTGGATCGAGGGAGTGATGCGGCATGGATATAAGGGAGCCTTTGAAATGGCCGCAACGATTGACTACTTATTTGCCTACGATGCCACTGCTCACTGCGTCGAGGACCACATGTATCAGGGAGTAGCCAATGCCTATGTTTTGGATGAGCAAGTCCAAGCTTTTATTCAAGCAAAAAATCCCTGGGCTTTACGGGATATGGCAGAGCGGTTGCTGGAAGCCCACCAGCGGGGATTGTGGCAACAAGTGCAACCGGAAACTCTCGATCAATTGCGAGCGATCGCCCATGAAGCAGAAGCGGTGATCGAGACTACCCTCTGATCTACGGATTCTTAGCCCGCAAGGTAGTTTTAGGTTAGTAACTGCCCTGCGAGCTTACTTCTGGTACGGGAAGTGCGGCTACGGCTGAGTGGGAAGTTTGGGCATAGGTTTGTTGTACCGGAATTTCAATCCAGAATTCAGTGCCGTGCTGGGGTTGGGACTCACAATGTAGGGTTCCTCTGTGTCGCTGCACCACAATCTGGTAGCTGATTGATAGTCCTAATCCTGTCCCCTGGCCCACGGGCTTAGTGGTAAAGAATGGATCGAATAGGCGCTGTTTGACTTCCTGGGTCATGCCAGGACCATTATCAGCGATGCGAATGGCGACCCGATCCGGTGACACGAGTTCTGTGCGAATGCGAATTTGGCTAGGATGACTTTGAAGCTTTACCGCCGATCGCGTCTGGTTGTAGCTGTCCAAAGCATCGATCGCATTGCTGAGAATATTCATGAAGACTTGGTTGAGTTGCCCCGTATAGCACTCGACTAGCGGCAAATCACCGTACTCTTTGACCACTGCAATGCCTGGATGTTCTGGCTTAGCTTTTAGCCGATTCTGCAAGATTAACAGCGTACTATCAATGCCTTCGTGAATATTGACGCGTTTCATGTCCGATTCATCGAGGCGAGAAAAGTTGCGGAGCGAAAGCACAATTTGGCGAATCCGTTGAGTGCCAACTTTCATCGAAGCCAGCATTTTAGGCAGATCAATTTGCAGAAAGTCTAGATCGATTGCGTCAGCATATTGCTGGACTTCCGCCGGAATTGAAGAAGAGTGCTGCTGGTAGCGATGAATGAGTTCTAATAAATCTTGCACATAGGTATGGGTGTACTCCAAATTGCCATGAATGAAGTTGACTGGGTTGTTGATTTCGTGCGCTACTCCCGCCACTAGTTGCCCCAAGCTGGACATTTTTTCAGTCTGGATCAGTTGGGATTGGGCTTGTTGGAGTTCTTCGATGGCTTGCTCTAGCTGTTGGGCGCGATCGCGTTCCCGTTCCTCCGATTGCCGTAGTGAGGCTTCGGCTTGCTTGCGATCGCTGATCTCACTTTCCAAACTTTCGTTGACCCGCACAAGTTCTGCCGTCCGCTCAGTCACCTTCTGTTCTAAGGAACGATAAAGCTCGGCTAACTGCGCCGCCATCTGATTAAACTCTTGCGCCAGTTTCTCAATTTCATCACCAGTGGAGATGTTTACCTGATGGTCTAAATTGCCAGCTCCGATTGTCGCCGCACCTAGTTGGAGCTGATGGATAGAACGAATGACGGGCAGCAAAATCAATAAAAATTGACCGACCAAGACCAAAACAATTAGCCCAATAATGGCATAGGTAAAAGCTTGGGCTCCTTGCTTAAACTGTTGTCCAGCTTGCTGAGCCAAAACATCCTGCTGTTGAGCCGTATCGGTTAATAGAGCCAAATAAAAGTCGATGTCTTTACCAAAAGAGTCTAAGGCTCGTAAATCTTGCTGAATTTGATTTCCCTTGGCGGGTGTGTTGGTCAGGGTTCCTGCCAAGCGCACTAAGAAACGATGTCGCCGTCGCACGACAGGGATTTCTGCGGCCTCTGGCATAATGCGCTCCAACTCTTCCAAGCTGATCAAAAAGTTAGACATCGCCTTTTGGTAATCGGCCATATCTGCCGCTGCTTGATCCGTCAGCAAAAAAGCCTTGAGCGCTAGTAGTTGTTCGCGTAAGGAAAGTTGCAGCTCTAAGGAAATGATCCGAGCTTGAATGGTTTTCTCCCGGCTCGCCTGGATCGACTGATCGGCTTGTTTAATCAGGAGGGTACTGCCGCTCATGAAGCTAGCCACCAACCCAGCCGCCACCAGCGATGAGCCAATAAACTTCTGCCAAATCTTCATTGTCTTGGACCAGAATTTGCCTCTAAGGCCTTTTGTAATTGTCGAATCGGCTCATAATCAGCATCCTCGACCAATGTATATCCCGCAGATTCAGCTCCTGTAACGTCTGCAAGGCCCTCAGGAGCATTAATTAGAGCTTTTTTAAGGCTAGAAACGATTTCCGGGGAAAGTTTCTTAGAGACAACAATCGGTGACATGGGGATGGGAGCGGATTCCCAAATGATCTGGTACTGGCTGGGGTCAAGCTTGCCAGATTTTTGCCGCTTTAGCAAAGAGGGTCTGCTGTCGGCGATCGCGTCTACCACGCCTGCTTCCAAATCCGCCTGCGCTTTGTCATGGTTGCCAGAGTATTTGACGGTGGCAAAGTCTTGGTCTGGACGCAGACCTATTTTCTGGAAGTGAGCCATTGGCACCAAGTAACCAGAGGTGGAGGATCGGCTGACGAAGGCAAACCGCTTGCCTTTAAGATCGCTCAAGCTATCAATTCCAGCAGCTTTCCTAGCAATGATGACGCTGGTATAAGAAGGACGACCTGTACTTTTTTCAATCGGAGCGACGATCGGCTCAACTTGAGGGTTTTGCTGTTGGGCCAGCACATAGGTTAAAGGCCCCAAATAGGCAACTTCTACCTTTTCCTGCACTAGCAGCTCAACCGCTTGCTCATAGCTCGGAGTAACTTGAAAGTAAATGGGATATCCCAGCGACTTTTCTAGATACTCTGCGAGAGATTCCAGTTGTTTTTCTTGTTCTTTAGGACTCAGAGCTGGAATTACCGCCACATCAATGACGTTGAACTCTTTGACTTCCCGATTGCTGGTTGTCGGTGGATTGGATGCTGACGGAGTAGGGCGATCGCCAGATTGAGACCCGCAACTCACACTGAGCAGCATCAGGAACAGTGCCAGGCTATAGCGAACCCAGGTGCGGCAGCTAAAACGAGTGAGAAAAGACAATGTAGCTGGCATGAGGTGGGGAGTTGGTTAATGTCTACGGTTTATTTTTATTCAACGGGCATCTCGTGCTTTGAGCTTGCCTACAACTATTCAGGAGACTACTCAGGCACAGAGGCGGCTTCAGCTTCATTAACGAGGAATGGAGCACTTTGGCTAATGGGGATTTCGATCCAAAACTCTGCTCCTGTCCCCGGTTGGGTGTTGCACCAAAGGGTTCCTCGATGTTTCTCCACAATGATTTGGTAGCTGATAGAGAGCCCCAAGCCTGTTCCCTGACCAACGGGTTTGGTAGTAAAAAATGGATCAAACAAGCGCTGAACCACAAAAGCAGTCATACCAGGGCCATTGTCTTGAATCCGCACAGTAACTCGCTCTGGATGTAAGACTTCAGTGCGGATTGTAATAGTGGGTGCAGGCTCTGCCAGACCAGATGCGATCGCTGCCTCACTTTGACTATCCAAGGCATCAATGGCATTGCTCAAGATGTTCATGAAGACCTGATTCAACTGTCCGGCGTAGCACTCTACTTGGGGTAAGTCGCCATATTGCTTAATCACCTCGATCCCTTGAGAGCCTGGTCGGACTTTGAAGCGGTTTTGCAGGATGAGTAAAGTGCTATCAATTCCTTCATGGATGTTGACAGGTTTCATCTCTGATTCGTCTAGCCGAGAGAAGTTGCGGAGCGATAGAACAATTTGACGGATGCGATCGGCTCCGACTCTCATAGAGCTCAGCATCTTCGGCAGGTCTGCAACTAAAAACTCAAAATCGTTGGTTTGGCGATGTTGCTGAATTTCCAATGCTGGCTCAGGATAATGCTGCTGATATAGATCAATGAGTTTTAGCAAATCCTGCGTGTATTCGTTGGCATAACTCAGGTTGCCGTAGATAAAATTCACGGGGTTATTGATCTCATGGGCAATCCCTGCGACCAACTGGCCCAAACTCGACATTTTCTCAGTCTGAATTAACTGGGTTTGGGTGGTTCGCAGTTCTGCTAAGGCTTGGGTGAGCTGTTGAGCTTGGGCTTGAGCCGCAGCAGCGGTGGCTCGACTCTGAGCGTAAAGCTCGGCTTGATCGATCGCGATCGCTAACTGGTCGGCGACATCTTGCAATAACTCCACTTCATCCGTACTCCAAGACCGAGAGCCGCTGTAATGCTCACAAACAATGGCTCCGATTTGTCCAGAATTGGTATAGATGGCGATCGCTAGCAAAGAAACTAGACCTAAATCCGTTAAAGCTTCTCGGCTCCTAGTGTCTAATTGAGGAGCCGTGGCAATGTTGTCAATCCACAGCGGGCTCAGCTTCAGCAAGATTTCCCCTAGCACTTCCACGGCGATCGTGGGGGGTGGCAAGGAGCGATGAGTCAGGTGAGGCGCAGAAACTTCATGGGCCAGTTTAAACCGAGCGGCTTCCTCGCTCTGGTTGTACCAAAGAAACTCACAGCGATCGATCTCGAAGAGATGGTGAATTTCCTGGACAGCAGTCCGGACAATGGTTTCTAGCTCTAGCGTGCTCCGGATTTGAATGGATAGGCGACGCTTCAGCAGTTCTTCTCGCTTGGTCAACTCTAGCAACTGATTTTTGGCTTGTTGCAGATGTTGATTGGTGTTCACCAGTTCGGCCATCGCCACTTCTAGTTCTCGCGACTTGCGCTCTAGCTGGCAGCTGTACTGGATCACCTGGGGCACTTCTGCTAGTAAGTCAAGGATTAAAGCTGAATCTCTCAAATCAGATTCATCTACACCAAACCAGGGTTGGGGTTTGATCGAGCGTTCTGAGACATATAGCGACTGAAATTGCCCCGTGGGCAAAATCTCGCCAATGCGGCAACTCTTCCAAACATGGTGATTCGGCTCAATCTGAATAAAACCACTAGGGGCAATCAAGGTTTGGCCATAGGCGGCACAGCGAACTGGGTGGGTTTCAAAGGATTCAGCGGTTTCAACAGCCTGTTTCCATAGATAAACCTGGCTGTAAGCGGCTTCGACGGGATCGCTGGTGACTCGCTCTGCTCCATACAGCGTTTTGAACCGTTGTACGAAAGCCTGGTTAGGCAGACTGTCGATGCTTTGGAAATAGCTCCAAGTAGCGTAGTGTCCTGCCATCGCTGCTGGAGTGATGCGTTGCAGTTCGTCTTCAGTCACGCTCACCGCCATGATGGGAATTTCTGCCGCAGAAATCCCCGCTGCATGGTACTGCTGGTAAAATTCCACATTGCCGTTGCCGTTTAAAGTACTAAAAACGACATCGGGTCTAGCTTGTTTGATTTGCTCAATCACGGAGCGATAATCTGTGGTTTCTAAAGCGGGATAGGCTTCGCCCACAGTCATGCCTCCCAGTTGCTTCAACCGCGCTTTGATAATTTTGTTCGCAACTCTGGGAAAGACATAATCCATCCCCAGGAGATAAAAGCGGCGATGTTGATGCTGAAACAACCAATTAACGGCTGGCTCCACTTGCTGGTTGGGGCAGGCTCCTGTGTAAAAAATGTATTTGGAACACTCCAAACCTTCATACTGCACGGGGTACCAGAGCAAGCGATCGAATTCTTCTAAGACAGGTAAGACCAACTTGCGGCCTGTGGAAGACCAACCGCCAAACAAGGTGACGACTTGCTCAATTTTTAGGAGCTTTCTAGCTTTTTGCTCAAAGACGTAAGGGTCAGAAGCGCTATCTTCCACTACAGGTACGATCGCTTGACCGAGGACTCCCCCGGCTTGGTTAATTTCAGCGATCGCCATTAAGGCAGCATCTTTCAGAGACGATTCGCTGATTGCTAGCGGCCCACTTAAAGAATGGAGGATTCCAACTCGGACGGTGCCATCTGGAGGATTCATCGTGCGCTGTGCTACCAAACTGCTCATAAACCTGACATGCTGAATTAGCCTGGCTCAAGGCGATCGCGCATGGTATGAACGACCTGTCGTTTAATTTGCAGAAATTCCGGGGTCAACTTCAGTTCCATATCCCGCTGCGTTGGCAAATCTATGCCAATTTCTGCCTTGATTTGCCCTGGATGGGCACTCATTACATAAATTCTCTGAGATAGAAAAATTGCTTCTTCTACGTCGTGGGTAATCATCAAAACTGTGACGTGAGTTTGCTCCCAAAGATTGAGCACGAACTGCTGCATCTGCTCTTTGGTTTGGGCGTCCAAAGCGCCAAACGGTTCATCCATTAGGAGAACGTCTGGTTCATTCGCTAAAGCCCGCGCGATCGCCACTCGTTGTTTCATCCCACCCGATAGCTGTTTAGGATAAGCTTTGGAAAATTGAGTTAGCCCAACTACGTCTAAATAATACGCTACCCGTTGCCTCCGTTCCGGTTTGGGTAAACGCTGCAACTTTAGCCCATAACCAATGTTTTGAGCGACGGTGAGCCAGGGAAATAGCGTGTAGCTTTGAAAGACTAAACCGCGATCGCGACCGGGGCCTTGCACTGCTACCCCATCCATCAACACTTGTCCAGACGTGGGTGGAACCAGCCCCGCCACAATATTCAGCAGGGTTGATTTACCGCAACCAGACTTGCCCACAATACAGACAAACTCATTGGGGCAAACGTGGAGGTTGATGTCTTGCAAGACTACCAGCGGCTGTCTCTGACTCTGAAAGGTTTTGCTGAGGTGGTGAACCGCTAGTTTGGGTTGACCCATTGAGGTGGCTATGCCATCAACCCTGAAAGCGGTTTCAAGACTGGAATTAGGAGGTCTAGTAGACGGTGCCATTGCGAATTGCCTCAGGGTGAGCATGAGTCCGACCGATGGTAGTGCCTCAGACCCTCTATCTTCAGCATGCCCTTGGGCAATCTAGGCGTAACGGATGTAACCGAAGGGCTGTTGACCTGAACTTTTAGCCCTGAACTTTTAGCCAAGGCAGGTAGGTAAGCGATCGCTGCCCTCAGATGACTAGTTTGGGCGTGCTAACTTGGGCAACATCCAATGAATTTTTACCAAAGTTTAACCAAAGTTATGACTAGAAAGCTATTTCAGGCTTGGTGTAGTCTCTGGAAAATTCGGGGTGAGATTTCTAAGCGTCTATATTTTTTGATGGTGCTTCTATCTATTTCAATACCTCTGTTAAGTTGGGCTTGCATCACTTACAGCGGCTGGGTAGATAGTCAGTTTTTGCCAAGCCCGACTACTGTGTTAGCTCGTGGCTATACTTCACTACAAAGTGGAGAATTAATTGCAGATTTAATGGCTAGTTTGTCAAGAGTAGTTTGGGGCTTCTTGGCTTCAGCTATTCTTAGCATTCCTTTGGGGTTAATAATTGGTGCCTTCAAGAGTATGCAAGGGCTTCTGGAACCAATTTTGGGGTTGCTTCGGTATATGCCGACCGCTGCTTTCATCCCTTTAATTATTTTATGGATTGGCATTGATGAGCCAGCCAAAATTGCCATTATCTTTCTGGGCACCTTTTTCTATAACGTCTTGATGATTGCTGATGCCGTCAAGTTTATTCCAAGTGATTTAATTAAGGTTAGCTATACCTTGGGAGCAAAAGAAAAAGACATCTTCTTCGATGTGATTTTTCCAGCTACGCTACCTCATATTATTGATACTCTCAGAATTAATATCGCGACGGCCTGGAATTTTGTTGTGATTGCCGAGTTGATTGCAGCCAGCTCCGGTTTAGGTTATCGGATTTTAATGGCTCAAAGAGCTTATCAAACCGATGCCATTTTTGTGGGGATTATTGTGATTGGTTTGGTAGGCTTACTAATAGATTTTAGCTTCAAGTTACTCTTTAACTTAGTTGTACCTTGGGCGACTGATAAAAATCATTAAAAGCCATTAGTTGGATGAGTGCGATCGCATCAAGTACTCACCAAACTTGCTGATTGAGTTAGCTCAAAGTGACTTCACTAGAGAATCATCATATATTTTATTAACATCCACTACAACGGGAGTTAGGTTCATATCCTTGGCAGTTTTGGCTGCGAACTTCAGGCTGTCAAAGACGTTTCTAGGATGTTGAGGGTTAAAGACAATGTTCTTGTTATCTTCAATGCCAAATAACTTAACTCCCCCCACTTGTTGCGCGGCTTCTTCCGGAGTAACGTTGAGCCGCTTGGCTACAATAGCGATCGCTTTTTCATCTTTTTGCTGAACCAGCTTTACCGCTTTATCGATCGCTTTCATGTAGGCTAAAATTTCAGATTTCTTGGTTTGAATCACCTTTTCCTTGGCGATCAAACCATCAGGAACAATATTGCTGTCTTTGCTAGTAAACAGAATCTTGCCGCCGCCTTGCTTCGCTGCTTTGACCATCCAAGGATCATAAGTTACGGCAACATCAACTTTTTTGGCAGCAAATGAAGCAGCAGCATTAGCGGCTGAAGTATCAATAATCTTGATATCTTTCTCTGTTAACCCGCCTTTTTCTAAATAGCGTCGTAGTAGTAACACTTCAAACAAAAGATTTTCCCGAGCTACGGTTTTACCCTTTAAATCAGAGGGTTGACTAATGTCACGACCAATAATGCCGTCAGAGCCATCTGAATAGTCAAAGAGCATTAATAGTTTGATGGAAGTGTCGCGCTGAGCCAACGGCACTAAGTCAGGAACTCCCGTCAAAGCTAGATCAACTTTGTTGGCTAATAAAGCAGTATTAGGGTCACTTTGGGTGGGGAAGAAAACCTCCTTAACTTCAATGCCCTCTGCTTTAAACAGATTCAAATCTGTCGCGACATATTGGGCAGCAAATCCTGGCCAAGGGGGAACCCCAACAATCAAAGGCTGATTAGCAACAGAATTGGTTTGAGGTTGAGAGCTACAAGCAATGGGTAAACACAAGGCCAATGAAAATAAAAAGAATAGAAAGCCTGTTCGATAGCGATTAAGCATACTTCTGAACATACTCAATTCCTGGTAAGTACCTGAACTTAGTTAAGCATCACCCTACTTCCGGACTGTATGATCCTTAAGCATTTGTGGCTGGCTGGTTTGCTCTAAGTTTATCTAAGCTATTGTTTAACTGATTCAGTGCTTGTCCCTGTGGGGTGGATCAATGACAGAACATCCGCATGACTCTGATCAAGACTCATCTGCCTATGCAATGGAATTCTGTCGAGATCCGGAAGTCGCCAAACTGGATATCTTGGCGATCGCTGAGACTGTGCGAGATGCGGGAAACCTGCATGTCCTTAAAGCCACGCCTAACACCTGTTTCTGGGGCTTTTTTGATCAGTCTTTGCCCCCAGTCCTCACGATTAACTCCGGGGACATTGTTTATGTGGAAGCCTTGACTCATCAAGCGGGAGGAGCACCCGATTTGATGATGGACCAAGGGGTGCGGGATGTCTACGAACAAGTCAGCGATCGCGGTCCAGGCTTACACATCATGACAGGTCCGATCGCGGTGAAGGATGCTGAGCCAGGAGACACACTAGTCGTCAGAATTTTGAAGACCACGCCGCGTCTGCCTTATGGAGCTAACATTGCCGCTCATTGGGGCTACCTCTACAACAGCTTCCGCAAAGAGCGCATTACTGTTTACAAACTAGATACTGCATCGGGATTGGCCCAACCTGCCTTTGCTTACGACTTCAAAGAGCGCCCATTGTATAACCAACCGGGATTGATAGTGCCGCCTGAAGCCACCCACCGCGAGCCGATCAAAACCCATGTTGCTATTCCTCTACGACCTCACTTCGGCATTATGGGGGTAGCTCCTCCGCAAAAGGGTCGCGTCAATAGCGTCCCCCCTGGACCTTTTGGTGGCAACATCGATAACTGGCGCATGGGAGCAGGAGCTACGGTTTACTATCCCGTGTTTACGCCCGGAGCCAACTTCTTTGTTGGGGACCCTCACATGGGGCAAGGAGATGGCGAAATTTCAGGCACCGCGATCGAAGCATCAATGAATGCTTGGCTGCAAATCTCGCTCTTGAAAGACTTTCCCATCGGCAGCCCTCTCCTGGAAACTCAATCCCACTGGATTACCCACGGCTTTCACGATGATCTCAACCAAGCGGTGCTTCAGTGCGCCGATCAAATGCTGGACTTCCTACAAACCAAGCGTAAGATGAGTGCTGACGAAGCTTATGCCCTCATGTCAGTTGCAGTAGACTTCGGGATTACTCAAGTAGTGAATCAGCGACGAGGCTGTCACGCTGCACTTCCTAAACAGTTATTTTTACCAACACCTGATCTACCTGAAGTTTAAGTTAGAGGCTCACGCTGCATAGAAACTCGAAGCATTTTCTAAATTGTTTTTTAGAACACACTTTGGGGAACGCTGAGAGGCGAAGAAGGCGGTAAAACGTCGAAAAAACGCAAAAAACTTGTCGAAATTGGAGTTTCCCTGTGCTCGAATATATCACTTTGCCCAATACGCTACCTCCTGTTGCTCCTTACTCTCATGCAGTTCGAGCAGGTGACTTTCTATTTATCACAGGTCAATTATCTGAAGACCCTGAAACTGGAGAGATTGTGCGAGGTCCGATCGCGGAGCAAACTAAGCAAGTCATGGAGAATCTAAAATTAGTTTTGCAGCATGCTGGTACGGGTCTAGACAAAGTGGTGATGAGTCGGATTTTTATTACTGATTTTCGTGAATATCAAACTGTCAATGAAATTTATTCTGCCTACTTTCCAGCTAATCGCTTACCGAGCCGAACCACAGTCGGAGTAATTGGATTGGCAGGGTTAGGTGATGTAGAAATTGATTTAATTGTTTATTGCGGTGATTAGGTAGCGATGGCTGGTTGGAGCGGTAGCTTGAGGCAAAATTCTGCTCCTCGGCCTGATTGTGAGACACACCAAAGTGCCCCTTGATGAGTTTCTGTCACAATCTGCTGGCTGAGAGCAAGCCCGATTCCAGTTCCTTTTCCCATCGGTTTAGTGGTAACAAAAGGTTCAAAGAGTCGAGCTTTTACTTCATCGCTGATCCCAGGACCGTTATCAGCAATCGAAACAGTGATTGTGCTTGTATCTTCTGCTTTAGTGCGAATGGTAATTCTGGGAAGTAGGCAAGAATTGTCGGTGCAATTCTGAGTACTGCGATCGCTACTTCTCAAAGCATCAATAGCATTACTCAAAAGATGCATAAAAACTTGATTAATTTGACCTGGATGGCATTCAATCAAGGGTAAATCGCTGTACTCTTTGATGATTTGAATCCCTGGAAAGCCACCCGCTGGTTTCAGGCGATGCTGCAAGAGTAACAATGTGTTGTCGAGGCTCTGATGAATATTGGCTTGTCGCATGCAGGCATCATCGGGTCGAGAAAAGCTGCGTAAAGATAAAATAATGGCTTGGATTCGCTTAACCCCAACCGCCAGTGAAGTTAAAACCTTGGGAAGATCCTGAACTAAGAATTCGAGGTCAGCCAGTTTGATTTGTTGTTGAATCTCTAGCTCAGGTTGCGGGTGGTACTTTTGGTAGAGTGCTAATAGATTGAGTAAATTGTGGCTGTACTCCCTCACATGCCCCAAATTTCCATAGATGAAGTTGACAGGATTGTTAATTTCTTGAACAATACCTGTCACTAATTGACCCAGGCTAGACATTTTCTCAGTTTGAATCAGTTGCGCCTGGGTTTGTTTCAGCTCAACTAACATCGTTTCCAGTTGCTGCGCTTGTTGTTGTGCCGCTGCCGTCGCTGCCTCGCGCTGCTGAAACAGTTCTGCGTGACTTAAATCAATAGCTAGTTGTTCGGCTTCGCTCTCTGATTGATATTGGCTCACGACTGCATCTAAGGTTTCTAGGAACCTGGTAGAAGCAGCGCTCAGAATCGCTTGCAAATGGGGATTTTCTAAAGTTAGTTCTGCGGCTGGAGCCGTCGCGATCGCTCGCACCTGATAAATGTAGTCGCGGACTTGTTGGTCCAGATTCAACGGCGGCTCAAAATACATCGCTTGCAGAGCCGGAGACAAACGCCCTGGCAGTTTCAGGCTGGCATCTCCTTTTAGCAACCCTTGATGAGACTGCTCCATCAACGCGATCGCCGATAGTAAGACAGACTGCAACCGGGTCCGCTCAGCTTCATCACGACTGCAAACTAGTTGCAAAGCGAACAAAGCTGTCCGTTGAGAGAGCATCCGCTGGCGACCGCTTACATTCACCACTGCTGCATTAATCTCTCGGCTGGTATTAAGCTGCTCTAAATCGAAACTGTTGCCAAAACTGAACACAGACAATAACTCCAAATGAAGTAACTTGTGAGAAACATCACGATTCACAGATGCATTGTTCATGACCTTTCTGCACTCAATTACCTCTGTGAAACGATGGGCCTAGGCTAAACAGTTTGAGCACCCTAATTCCACCGAAAAGGTGATTAAACCAATGGTAAAAACTTACTACTTGTTACCTCTGTGACCTAATGGTGAGCTTTTTGGTCCTACCTTAGAGATGACAGGCAGAGAAGAGATAAATGTGTTTTTGAATACTAAAACTATGAACTGAATAATCCGACAATATCGTGTCTTTTTATACTTGATTGCACTAACTTTGTGATCAAACTAAGAATTCTGGTGGCTATGGCGGTCATCCGGATGAATTTAATACTGAAGTAGAAAAATTTGCAAGATTGCTGAGCTTGAGGTTCAACAAATCCTCACAAAAGTAGCGGTGAATAAACAGCTTTGTTGATCCCTCTATTGTCAAGTTGGTTTTGACTGCTAATATGTGGGGATCAGTTCCCTTTGTGGTCAGATTGGCATGAAGTTAATGCAGCCCGTACCGCAAGAAGTGATGCAGCAAATTGCTGAGTACTTCAGTATCTTGAGTGAGCCAATGCGTCTACGAATCTTGAACTTGTTGCGCGATGGTGAGAAATGCGTACAAGATTTGGTCGAGGCTACGGAAACTAGTCAAGCTAATGTTTCTAAGCACCTAAAGGTGATGCTGCAAGCAGGAATCTTGAGCCGACGGACTGAGGGAACTTCGGCCTACTACAGCATCGAAGATGACCTGATTTTTGAGCTTTGTAACTTAGTTTGCGATCGCCTCGCCACCCGGATTGAGCAACAAGCTCACTACTTCCGCACCTTTGGTCTAGCTGAGCAGTCCATCAGCGTCAGCACTCCCGAACATTAGGCCAAAACACGAAATCAGAGCACTAGAGTGGAAAGTCTCTGGCAAAGCTTTGGCGAGTAAAGGGTTGATCCAGGAGTAAGCCTTCACCCCCTAGTGTTTCTAGCAGTTCGCCATTCACGGAGAGCCAAACCTTAGCATCGGGCTGGAGACTGGTAGCGGTGTAAAGGACTTGCGCCACTCGACCCGTCATGGAGGCGCTGCCGCCCCCTTGAGTAAACTCCTCTGAAAAGTCAATATGAATACCGTCTGGCTCCACGGTTAGGCTGCGAAGTTTCGTGCCTTGAGGCAGGGTCGTGGCGATCGCGGTATCTTTCCCCTTAGGGCCAGTCAATAATTCAGCAAAGGCAGCTTTCAGAGCGGCTTCTGGCTGCAAGTCAGTCTGTAAAGCTGTCTGATTGGGTACAGTTTCTAGTCCTTTACCTGTGTCTTGAAGCCAATAGGGTCGGGCTACCTCTTCCTGAGCAGGCTGAGCGGCTTGAGTTTGCGGCGGTTTGGTAGTGGAAAAATCTGTAGAGTTGGTGGCATTGGGAACCCGACTGGCGAAGTCCGGTTGAGAGGATTGCCAAGCCAGCCAAGCGGCTCCTCCCCCTGCCGCCATAATCAAGGCTGACAAGCCCGCAATTAGACCGACAGAAACTGGACGGGTCCGAGATTGGTCTTCCATAGGAAGCTCCTGTTGAAAGGTTAGTAGTGTGGTAAATGCACTACCAGAGCCGATGACGGTAACAACCCACCAAAGTTATATGGTGAAGTCCGAGTGACTACAAAAGCATACCCAAGTTTTTCGCCCAATCTCTAGTTTGATGGGGTGGCAGGAGAAGCTGGAGGTGTTTCAGCGCGGACAAAAGCGACAATATCGATCTGTTGCTCTGGCACTACCTTTAATTGTAGGACTCGTGCCGTTACTGCTGGCCCAGCTAATTGGTCAAGGTCAAACCGCTCCGTGACTCCCCTAGCGATCGGGTCGAGGATTTCCTGGGGCACTGCTTCCCCGTTCACACTAATGCGCGGCTCTACTAATTGCAATCGCTTCCCAGCCACAACTGCTAGACCCGACTCGACGGTAATCTGCAAGCGATCGCTTTGTCCTTGCTCTTGCAGCTCTGCCTTGGCCCGAATCCGGTTATTGGGCAGCAACTCCACTTGCGGGTTGAGAAAGTCGTAGCGTTGTACTTGCTGAGCTTCCGAGTCCTCTAAGGCGCTAGCCCCCAAATCCCGCAAGCGCTTGGTCACTGTCGGGGAACTGAGGGCGCGATTAATATCTGCTTGGGTTAAAACCAGATGTACCCCTGCTTGCAACGGGCGATCGAGCTTCAGACCTTTACCCCCGCCGCGAGGGTTGATGTCAATCGGATCGGTTTCAACGTCTAATGCCGCAATCCGGAATTCTGGCAGGGGAAACAATCCTCGACCGGCAATCCTCACCTTTTCTGCCTTGCCTTGCACAACTTGGTAACTCGGTGCGTTATCAACTCGCACCTGCAACTGTTCCACCGACTTAAATTGCGATCGCACGGCATTTTCAGCCACGCGATCGAGCACTAAGCCTGCGGGTGAAACCAGAGCAATCAGGCTCGACAGAAAAATGGTGAGGAATTCCATAACCAAGTCCGGAGTTGAGGAGGTGCGACCGACCTAACCCCCAGCCCCTTCCCTACTAGGGAAGGAGAGCCAGAGTCAAAGCCCCTCTCCGCGTCGGGGAGGGGTTGGGGAGGGGTCTTGCTAGGAGCAGGCGGCGTTTACCCATTGCTGGAGAGTAGACACCACTTCGGTGAGTGGGAGTTCCTGAACTGATTTGGTTGCCCGTTGCACCACTTCCACCTTGCCGTCTTTGAGTGACTTGCCTGTGACGATGCGGTAAGGAATGCCAATCAAGTCAGCATCTTTGAATTTGACCCCAGCCCGCTCATTCCGGTCATCCAGCAAGGTGTCGATTCCTGCCTGGTTTAGCTCGGAGTAAAGCGTTTCAGCCGCTTTGACTTGCTCGGCATCATTCACGTTAGGAATGACCACGATCGCTTGGTAAGGGGCGATCGCCACAGGCCAAATAATGCCATCTTTGTCGTAGGATTGCTCCACCGCCGCTTGGGCCACACGAGAAACGCCGACGCCATAGCACCCCATAATTAACGGTGCTTCTTCACCTTGCTCGTTGGTGTAAGTGGCTCCCATCGCCTTAGAGTACTTGGTGCCGAGTTGGAAGATATGACCCGCCTCAATGCCACGAGCGCTTTGCAGCGTTTGGCTAGGGTCATGCACCGCGCGATCGCCGAGTTTGGCTTTCCGCAAATCAACTACAAGTTTCGGCAACTGGAACTGGTCGCCCCAATTGGCCCCCACCACGTGATAACCCGACTCATTGGCTCCAGTGACAAAGTTCTTGAGGTCAACTGCTGTTTGGTCTACTAACTGCTTAAACTCCAAGATTGTTTTCTTTTGTTGCAAAAGCGACCGTAGTTGAGAAATTTGAGTTTTTAATCCTCCTTCTTCAGAGAAAGCATCATTTTCCTCAGAGGTTAATTCTTTTTTGGCACTCAACTCTTTAAGGTACGCTTCAACAGCTTTATTGATCTCGTCTAAGGCGTGGCTAGGGTCTGTAAGATTTGCTGTTGAAGGTATGTGCTTCCAGACTTTGTTCGCTTGACCTATAGCTTTCAGTGAGAAAACTCCCTTTAAATCTTCAGAGGATTCAAGTTTTACTTGATCTGAAAAGTACTTACTCCAATCTATTTGAGGTGCTATGTAACCAACAGGTAAAGGCTCTAACCCTGAAGTGACTCGCACTTTGGTCTCCAAAGGCTGTAAGGAGACAATTGTTACGTCACCTTTCAATCTTGAAAGCTCATTTTGTAGCTTGACCTCGTTTACTTCTTGATCGCCACGGATGGAAACTAGAACGATCCATCTGAATTCAAGAAAAACGCCCTTCTGCCGATATCGAACGTCGTACAAAACGTTCTTGACAATTTGGGTGGGGGAGCACTTGAGAAACTGGCAGAGCTTTTCAATCGTGTCAGTACCCGGAGTTTCGCGCTTCTCGTAGGTTGGGAAAGCCGAGGGTTCAGCATCCACAGGCAGCGACACTGCTTTCTCCACATTGGCGGCGTACTTGCCATCCTCGGTGTAGAGCACTTCGTCTTCGCCCGCTTCCGCCAGAATCATAAATTCCTGGGAGCCAGAACCCCCAATTGCGCCAGAGTCTGCTTCTACCGCGCGAAACGCCAACCCACAGCGCCGGAACATATTGCTATAAGCCTGGTGCATAGCCTGATAGGTTTCTTTCAGGCTGTCTTCTGTGGCGTGGAAAGAGTAGCCATCTTTCATGATGAACTCGCGTCCGCGCATCAAGCCAAAGCGAGGGCGAATTTCATCGCGGAACTTGGTCTGAATTTGATAGAGGTGAGTGGGCAACTGCCGGTAGGAGCGAATCATCTCCCGTGCGACTGTGGTGATCACCTCTTCGTGGGTAGGGCCGAGTCCCATTTCCCGCTCTTGGCGATCGACCAAAGAGAACATGATGCCTTCGGCTTTGGTGTAGGTATCCCAACGCCCTGACTCTTGCCACAACTCCGCAGGCTGCAATTGCGGCAGCAAGCATTCCTGCGCTCCCGTAGCATTCATTTCTTCTCGCACAATTTGGGAGACTTTTTGCAATACCCGCCACATCAGCGGCAAATAGGCATAGATCCCGCTACCAATCCGCCGGATATATCCTGCCCGCAACAACAATTTATGACTGGGGATTTCCGCTTCCGCTGGATCTTCCCGCAGTGTGACAAAGAGCATTTGAGACAGGCGCATAGGTTCCCCTTTCAGACCGGAGATTATTATCTCATTAACCGCTCAGACGTAGCTGCCCTCTAAGCAAAAGCGATAACAAACGGCGATCGCAGAATCAGCAGTACCATTCATCGGGCAGGTATGAGTGGCACAAATGCCACAGTTGGCTTGGGTAGGCAAAATCAACTCAGTGGCAGGATAAAGGCTAATCCCTTGTGTAATAAAAGCTTGCGCTTCCAACTCAGCGATCGTGTTGCAAATCAAGATTGCTTGAGTGATGCCTAGCGCCGTTCTATCCGCATTGATTTGGCGGAGCGTTTGGCTAAAACTTTCGCTGTCCTCACGGACTATAACCAACACCTTCTGCGGCAAGCTTTGAAAACCTACAGGCTTGGTTTCAGAGAAATAATCTTTGTATTGCAAGGAGACGGTGCCGTCTGGGTAGCGCAGCGTGCGGATATAGCGCAGAAACGGGATGGAGAACTGCCCTGTTGCATCTAAGGCGTACCACCAAGACTTATGCGAGGCTTCGTAGGACAGGTGCAAAATTTCCTGTGCTTGCTGAGGCCCAAATCCGACTTTTGTTAAAAGCGCGATCGCCTGAGCTAGAGAAACGTTGTGAGCTAGCGTCAGGGTTTCCGACTCGCATTTGGAGTGTTTGCTCTGGCTCGTTTTGGTCTGGTGGCGATAGGGACTATGGCACGATTCAGCTTCCCTTGAAGGCGTTGCAGGGGGAGAATCTGCCAAGACACATTTCACCGCCTCAAAGTGAACCACCGCATCCGCAGTTTGTTGATCCTGCAAGGGAATCCCGATTTCTGCGTTGACTTCGCCAATTTCGTGGGGTTGCGCGATCGCAGGCAAACAGTTCGTCAGCAGCGATTTCAGAACTTGTGGATCAGCGATCGCCAAGGCAATCTGGATTTGGTCATGGAGCGGTGTGGCGGGTAGATGCTCAGATACAGGATAGAACAGAGGGTGATTTGGCATGGAGAAAAACCCAACTCTGCGATCGCTGACAAGCCTGAGCGCTTTCCCCTCAGAATCAACCTGTCGTAGTTAAACCTCTAAGTATCTTTAACTCCAAACTAGAAGTTCGCTTTTCCCTGGATTGTCTTAAGAAATTGTGTCAGGGTCAGTCAGGGCGATCGCCAGCCAATCCTTCCTTGAAAACCCTTTCTTGAAATCAGTACTTGAGCCGCAATGACCAGCAACCCAACGCTCCTAGGAGCAGCAAACTCATGACCGAAGTCGGCTCAGGAATAGAATTAGGGTCAGTGCTACCTGGGGGAGGGAGAACTGGTGGTTCGGATGGAGTACCGGGACCAGAATCCGGATTGGTGGACCTGGTTTCAAAGAATGCGAGTCCTGAGACGCGAGTAAAGCCCGTATTCCCAACCAAAGTCGCTGCCGCAGTTTGCGGATTTAAGGTATACAGGGCGTTATTCACGGCAGCGTAGAGGGTGCCACTAGGAGCAAAGGTTAAGCCTGCTACAAAAGAACTGTCTAAGCCTGGATCACCAATGAAGGTGCTGGCTCCTGTAGTGGGGTCAATTGTATATAAATCTACTTGGTTTTGGCTGAGGCCAAAGAGCACGCCAGTGGGGTCAAAGGCCAAACCATCTAGGCTGGGAGTCAAGCTGTCGCGGGGCGTAATTTGAGTAGAGCTAAGTCCCGCAAGATTAAAGCTAAACAACGTTCCAGTGGGTCCAAAGCTGCTGGTCAAGAAACCAGTGCCATCTTTGCGAAAGGCTAACTCTCCTTCCCCATCTTCTTTAATGCCAACATCAAAAGTGTTGAGAGTCTTGGCGGTTAAAGGATCGAGTTGCAGAATCGTACCGCTCACTTGATCGTAGGTGTAGAGATTGTTGCCGTGGGTGGCTAAACCAAAAGGAGAGGCTCCTAAAGCTAATTGGCTAACCAGAGTCCCTTTACCCGAATCGGGGTCAATTTGAATTAGCTCGGAATTTAGGGTGGTGCCGTAGAGAGTTAAGCTTTGGATTGGAGCTGCCATCGCTAAGGCGATCGCTGTTGTGCCGATCGCACCTATTAGTAATTGATTTGGCCAATTCATTGCATTTCTGCCTCCAGCTACCCTGTAATGGGATGCTCACCGTAACTGACTGTCGGCTGGCTGAAGCGTTTCCAGCTCAACTCTTTTAACAGTGATGACAATGAGCGATCGCCCTCTTTAATTAACGCTGTTTCCGCAAAATTTGCCAGTAGCAGTCAACACAAGCGCAGCTTAATAGTGCGCCAAGCAGACCGTCAAACGGGGCGCTAAATAAAAAGGTCTGATAGAGCAGGAGCGAGAGAAACCTCTCATGCTACCTGAAACTATCAGACCCTAGGTTGTACAGATCTAGCGATTCGTTAAAGTTGACGAATCAACTGCTTATTTGGTTTCCGAGAACTCAGCGTCGATCACGTCATCGTCACCACCACCAGTTGGGCCGCCAGTCGGGCCAGCATCAGGACCAGGTGCTCCAGTTGCACCATCAGGAGCTGCGCCGCCACCCGCTTGCTGGTAGATGTTGCTACCAATGCTGTAGAGAGCTTGTTGCAATTCGGTCGTGAGTGACTTCATGCGATCGTAGTCTTCCTGGCTGGAAGCTTCCTTCAGGTCTTTGATCAAACCTTCAACCTTGGTCTTGTCGCCCGCAGGAACTTTGTCACCTAGCTCACCCATTTGCTTCTCAGCTTGGTAAGCCAAGGAGTCAGCTTGGTTCTTGAGGTCAATCCTCTCACGCCGCTCTTGGTCAGCTGCTGCGTTTTGCTCAGCTTCGCGAACCATGCGCTCCACATCGTCCTTGGGCAGAGTGGAAGCCCCAGTGATGCTGATCGACTGTTCTTTGCCAGTTCCTTTATCTTTGGCACGAACATTCAAGATACCGTTGGCATCAATGTCGAAGGTGACTTCGATTTGAGGCACGCCACGAGGAGCCGCAGGAATACCATCTAGACGGAACACACCCAAGTCTTTGTTGTCGTTGGCCATTTCCCGCTCACCTTGCAGGACATGGATTTCGACGTTGGTTTGACCATCTACCGCAGTTGAGAAGACTTCGGACTTCTTGGTAGGAATGGTGGTGTTGCGAGGAATAATCTTGGTCATCACACCGCCCAAGGTTTCCACACCTAGAGACAGCGGGGTTACGTCGAGGAGCAAGATGTCCTTGACTTCACCTGCAAGTACACCTGCTTGAATGGCTGCACCAACCGCTACGACTTCATCAGGGTTAACGGTCTGGTTGGGGTCTTTGCCCAGCACGCGCTTCACAATTTCTTGTACCGCCGGAATCCGGGTAGAACCACCTACGAGTACCACTTCGTCGATCGCGCTCTTGTCGAGTTTGGAGTCACGAAGAGCAGCTTCAACGGGGATACGGCAGCGATCGATCAAGTCTGCACACAGTTCTTCAAACTTGGCGCGAGTTAAGGTTGTGTCAAGGTGCTTCGGACCGTCTTGAGTCGCGGTGATGAAGGGCAGGTTGATTTCCGCTTGAGTAACACTAGACAGCTCAATTTTGGCTTTCTCAGCAGCTTCAGTCAGGCGCTGGAGAGCTTGCTTGTCTTTGCGGAGGTCGATGCCTTCAGCGCTACGGAATTGATCAGCGAGCCAATCTACGATCTTCTTGTCGAAATCGTCACCACCCAGGTGAGTGTCACCAGAGGTCGCTAATACTTCAAAGACACCATCGCCCACTTCTAGGATGGAAACGTCGAAGGTACCACCACCCAAGTCAAAGACGAGAACGGTTTCGTTGCTCTTGCGATCGAGACCGTAAGCCAAGGAAGCAGCCGTCGGCTCGTTGATGATCCGTAGCACTTCCACCCCAGCGATTTTGCCAGCATCTTTGGTAGCTTGGCGCTGGGAGTCGTTGAAGTAAGCAGGAACGGTGATGACTGCTTGAGTTACTGTGTCACCTAAGTACTTGCTAGCGTCTTCGATCAACTTCCGCAGAACTTGGGCAGAAATTTCTTCAGGCGCAAATTGCTTGCCCTGAGCGGGGGAGTCGATTTTGACGTTGCCGTTGCCGTTGAGGACTTTGTAGGAAACTTCGGTGAGTTCGTTTGATACTTCGTCAAAGCGACGACCGATGAACCGCTTCACTGAGTAGAAGGTGTTTTCGGGGTTCATCACCGCTTGGCGCTTAGCGATTTGACCCACGAGGCGATCGCCATTCTTTGCAAAGGCGACAACCGACGGGGTGGTGCGGAAGCCTTCTGCATTTGCAATCACAGTAGGCTTGCCACCCTCCATCACCGCAACACACGAGTTTGTCGTGCCTAAATCAATACCAACAACTTTTGCCATAAAATTCTCCGGCTCTATTCAATTCAATACAAAAGACTTAGCGATTTCAGAGGCCAAGTTTGGTTAGAGGTGGGGCAGGGTGAGACCTGAACTGGAGTTTTGTCGGCAGCTAAGCTACTGTGTGACGCCAGACCAGACTAACCGCACTAATCTCTATACTGCTTGTCCTTGGCCTTTCTCTTGAAGGGGTATTTACCGAACCTGGATGGTCGGTTCTGGAGAGATGGCTTCGTTTCTGCCC
This sequence comes from Trichocoleus sp. FACHB-262, assembly GCF_014696035.1. Classification (NCBI taxonomy): domain Bacteria; kingdom Bacillati; phylum Cyanobacteriota; class Cyanophyceae; order Leptolyngbyales; family Trichocoleusaceae; genus Trichocoleus; species Trichocoleus sp. FACHB-262. The sequence continues at coordinate 340,329 of NZ_JACJPK010000108.1, forward strand.
CTTTTTAGGAAGAGAATCCGAGCCTTGGGGGCACTCGCCCCCAAACCCCCGCTGAGGGACGGCTGCGTCCCCCCGACCCCCCCC